>JAFGNK010000048.1 GCA_016927055.1 Methanotrichaceae archaeon
ATGAAGACACTTGTATGCGGAAAGGGCGGGAGCGGCAAGAGCACAGTAGCCGCTCTCCTGGCCAAGAGCATGGCCCGCAGAGGATATAGAGTACTGGTTGTGGACAGCGATGAATCCAATTATGGTCTGCACCGCCAGCTAGGCCTCGATTTGCCTGAGCCCCTATTGAGCTTTTTTGGCGGAAAGAAGGAGATGATCGGCAAGATGATGAAGGCCTTCCCCAAGGGCGAACAGATCAAGCTCTTTGAGGGCAAATGGGGATTGGATGACATCCCCAAGGAGCATCTGGCAACAAAAGGCGGCATAAGCCTCCTGGCGATCGGCAAGATCCAGGACTTTGGTGAAGGCTGTGCCTGCCCCATGGGCGCTTTGGCCAGGATGTTTCTGGACAATCTGGTGGTGAAAGAGAAAGAAATGGTGATCGTGGACACTGAAGCTGGAATAGAGCATTTCGGCAGGGGCGTTGAGCAGGGCTGCGACATGATTCTTGCAGTTCTTGATCCCACCTACGAATCCCTCCAGCTCTCCAAGAAGATCGTCGAGATCGCTGGAAAGATCGGCAAAGACCTCTACTTCGTCCTCAACAGAGTTGATGCAGACAGCAGAGAGGCCATGCTCAAGTCCCTTGACATTGATAAGGTAGCTGCAGCGGTTCCTGAGGATAAGAGGATCTTCATGGCCGGGCTTGCCGGAGAGGATATCGAGGTCAGCATCGATGAGATAGAAAAACTGGCCGATTTGGTCGGGGCTAAGGCATGAAAGCTGAGATCATGAGCGCGGAGAGGCTGGCTGAGACGAAGCCGCTTCTGGAGGATCAAGGCCGGTTCCTCTGGGAAATAGTAGTCGGATATGAGAAGGGGCAGGCCTTTCTGACTGCTTTTAATTTGGGAATCTTCAAATCCCTCAAGGAGCCCAAGACGCTCGGACAGCTCTCCACTGAGCTGAAGCTTCATCCCCAGGTAACCGAGAAGCTCCTGGATGTTCTGGTCTCACTTGGTGCTCTCACCAAAGAGAAAGGCAGCTATGTGACCGCTTCCAAAATGGCTCCTTTTTTGGTGGAAGGAGAGCCTTATTATGCTCGTTACCTCAACTTTGCCAATGAGTCAAAGGATCGATGGTCAGAATTGCAGAAGTTCCTTCGAGACGGACCGGTGACCTCAGAGCACAAGCATGAGCATAAGTATGACCGTGAGACTATCGACTGGATCGCCAGAGGCACCATGCTGGGAAGGCTTCAGTCCACTCTGAAGCTTGTCCGGGAATTTCCTGAGTTTCAGGCCGCCAGGAAGCTGATAGACCTTGGCGGAGGGCACGGGCTTTTTGGAATAGGATTCGCTCAGGAGAATCCAGACCTGAATGTAGTGATCTTCGACCAGCCAGAAGTGGCCGAGATTGCCCGGGACTACATTAACGAATATGACATTGGAGGCCGGGTTCGTGCGGTTGGTGGCGACTACACCAAAGACGACCTGGGGTCGGGCTTCGATATAGCTTTTGAGGCGTGCTCTTTTGGAGGAAATGCAGACCAGGCCAGATCTTTCTACCGGCGTGTGGCCAGCTGCCTGAAAGAAGGAGGGCTGTTTATCGCCCAGACATTTACCATAGACGATGATAGGACTGCGCCCCTCAGAACCCTGATCTGGGATCTGAAGGAGCAGATCACAGGGGACGGCCATATGCATCTTCGCACCAACTCCGAGCTGTTTGACATATTCGAGGAAGCAGGGCTGAAGGGAGAGAATGTCATAGATCTCTCAGCAAGTATGCCCATGCCCATGAGGCTGGTTGTGGCGCGGAAGGTTTGAGCTGGCAGAGACGGTTGTTCAAAAAGGCGGTCTGGATGAGAATCGAATATCTCGCCTGGCGGATCTTCTACAGCCTTCTGGCCTTTGTCATAAGCGTGACGCTCAGCTTCGTCTTGCTACATGCAATGCCGGGAGACTACCTTCACGTCATTTTGCCTCACCTGGCAGAGAAGAATCCCCTGGCCACAGAGCTATTTAGGGAGCAGTTCGGCCTGGATAAATCCCTGTTCGAGCAGTACGTGCTGTATGTTCTCAATGTACTTCAGGGCAATTGGGGGTATTCGATTCAGTACGGACTTCCGGTAACTGAAGTGATATTGGAGAAGCTATCTTGGACTGCTGTGATCCTGCTTCCAGCTACGCTATTATCCATTTTTATCGGAGTGCTAATCGGATCCTACTCAGGTTGGACCAGCGGCTCATTGGGCGATTCCTTTATATTCAAGATCATGATTTTCCTGGGGGCTGTGCCCTCCTACTGGTGGGCCATATTCCTCATTTTGGTCCTGGGCTTTTATCTGGATCTCTTTCCTCTGGGCGGCTACATGAGCATAACAGCATTGGATGAGGGAATGAAGCTTCATGACGTGCTATATCATGCTGCACTTCCGATCGTTGCGCTAACTCTCACCACCGTTCCTGGCGTATATTATCTCATGAGAAATTCAATGTTAATGATCGTTGGTCAGGATTACATATTGGCCGCCCGGTCCAAGGGGCTATCAGAGATCGAAATACTGTTGCGTCATGCCTTGAAAAATGCCATGCTGCCAATGATAACGTTGTTTGCTATGGAACTGGCTCATGTGATAATGGGAAGCATCTTCATCGAGACCATATTCTCATGGCCTGGAATGGGCTTTCTCACATTTGAAGCATTGCGGGTGAGAGACCTTCCTCTTCTGCAGGGAATATTTTTGATGGATACATTGATCATAATCCTGGCCAATATTGCCGCAGACTTCAGCTATCCTCTCATAGATCCCAGGGCCAAGGTGGGCGAGATTGGCTAGAAAAGGCACATTAATGGCATCCCTTATCTTGCTGGCAATCTATATCGGCATAGCCGCTTTCGGTCCATGCCTTGCGCCCTACGCATCATCAGAGATTGCCGGCAGCCCGCTGGAGGAGCCGGGAAGGCTCCATTTGCTTGGCACCAACGACCTTGGGCAGGATATATTCAGCAATCTTCTGTGTGGGGCCAGAGCCACACTCGTTCTGGGATTTCTGGGCGCTCTTCTTTCCGTCTTGACTGCACTTACATTTGGAACGATCTCGGCTTACTACGGAGGGCGAACGGATGAGATCATCAGCAGGATCGTGGACATAATGATGACGCTTCCCGGATTTCCGCTGCTTATAGTGCTGGTGGTCTTCCTTCCTTCGAGTATATTCATCATGGCAGCCATCATGGGCCTGCTTGGTGGATTGCAGGGAATAAGGATAATCCGCTCTCAGGTTCTCTCCATATCCAGGGCGGAATATATCTATGGGACCAGGGCCTTGGGGGCAAGCGACCATTATATCATGTCCAGGCATATTCTTCCCGGCATTCTTCCCCTGGCAGCGGTGACGTTCATCAATGCAGCTCAGAGGTTTATGCTGATGGGGGTAGGACTGGGATTCCTGGGCCTGGGTGACCCGAATGTGGTAGACTGGGGTCAGATGATAAGCCGGGCTTACTCCAATGGTGGCTTTGCCCTGGGATTATGGTGGTGGCTTCTTCCTCCTGGTTTGGCAGTTGTTTTACTGTCAATGACCTTGGCCTTGATAGGATATGGCCTGGAGGAAGAGATTGAACCGAGGCTGAAGAATATCAATAACTCAAAATGGTTTACCAATGGCTATGCTAGAAATAATTAACCTGAAAACCCAATTTCCCTCTCCAGATGGGCTGGTGAATGCCGTAGATTCAGCGGACCTGCAAATTGAAGATAATGAGCGATTGGGTCTGATTGGTGAGACGGGCTGCGGAAAGACGGTACTGGGCATGTCCATCATACGGCTGCTTCCGCCTTCCACCAGGATCCACGGTCAAATAATCTACAAAGGAAGGGATCTGCTCAATCTGAAAGAGGAGGAGATGAGACTTCTGCGGGGAAAAGAGATCTCCATGATCCTGCAAAATCCAACCACCTCACTTAATCCCGTGCTAAAGATTGGAGATCAAATTGCTGAGGTTATTCAATTGCATAAAGATTGCAATAGAAAGGAAGCCAAAACCAAAGCTGTGGAGATTCTTGCAGCGGCCATGATTCCTGAGGCCCCAAAAAGGGCGGATCAGTATCCTCACGAGCTTTCCGGGGGCATGAAGGAAAGGGTTATGATCGTCATGGGCCTGGCCAGCCAGCCTTCCTTTGTCATAGCCGACGAGCCCACCAAAGGCCTTGATTCCGGGACCAAGGCAGAGATTATCAGGCTCATCAGGGACATGACCTCTGGCAGATCCATGCTCATGATAACCCATGATCTGGCTGCAGCAGGAGAGATCTGCGATCGCATCGCGGTTATGTATGCGGGAGAGCTCCTGGAGATGGCATCTGCAAAGACGATATTGCATGATCCTCAGCATCCTTACACTCAGGGATTCATTAATTCTCTGCCTAGCCGGGGATTGCTGCCCATATCCGGATCCAGCCCCTCCCTCATCGATCCCCCGCATGGCTGCAGATTCCATCCCCGCTGTCCCTGGGCAATGGATATCTGCAGGAGGGAGCATCCGCAGATTATAAAGTTGGAAAAAGGACATTTTTCGAGGTGTTTCTTATGTGCCTGATTGAGGTCTCAGACCTATGCAAGCACTATGTTTCTGGATTGATCAACAAGCAATATGCAAAAGTCTTAGATGGCGTTTCTTTTAACATAGAGCGAGGCGAAACCCTCGGCCTGGTGGGAGAGAGCGGCTGCGGAAAGACCACCCTGGGACGCCTGCTCCTCCGGCTGATTGAGCCCACCTCGGGCCGCATTTTTTTTGACGGCATAGATATAACCAAGCTCGATAGGACGGAGATGAGGAAGCTTCGGCCCAGAATGCAGATGATCTTTCAGGACCCTGAGTCATCTTTGAATCCCAGGATGCGTATCGGTGAGAGCATAGCTGAACCATTTCGGCTGGGTTTACGAGGAAAGATAAGCCGTAGTGAGATGAGAGAAAGGGTTCTAGAGCTTATGGATGTAGTGGGCTTGAATTCGGAGCATTTGAACCGTTTTCCCTATCAGCTCAGCGGCGGGCAGAACCAGAGGGTTGTCCTGGCCAGAATACTGGCCGTAAATCCGGAGTTCATCGTCGCAGATGAGCCTACCGCTTCTCTGGACGTCTCTATGCAGGCCCAGATCCTGCGGCTCATGATGGGTCTTAAGAGTGAATTTGGCCTGACCATGCTTTTCATATCCCACGATATGGAAGTCATCGGACATATGAGCGACAGGATCGCAGTTATGGAGAAGGGAGGGTTAATCAATATCGTAAGCGGCTAAAAAATTTTCTAATATGCCCTAGCCTCCCGGATCTGTCGCAAGGGCATGATCATGGGTCGATCGGAGAGGCTTCGCACCGCCGCTTCTACTCTGTAGACGGAAGCTATGTTCTCCTCCGTGATCACCGAATGGGGGTCGCCGGCGGCCATGATCTTGCCCTTCTTCATCATGATGATGCGATCCGAATAGTATGAGGCCAGGTTGAGGTCGTGCAGAGCCATGATGGCGGTGATCTCCTTCTTCTTGACCACATCCCGAATTATATTCATGACATCCAGCTGGTGCCAGATGTCCAGGTTGCTGGTGGGCTCATCCAAGAGCATCACTTCCGCCTCCTGAACCAGAGCTCTGGCAATCAGGACCTTCTGCTGCTGGCCGCCGGAGAGTTCGGAAAAGTTGCTCATGGCCAGCCTCTCGATATCAAGAAGCCTTAGAACATCCCAGACCTTCTTTTCGTCCTTATCGCTTCCCAGCCATCCGATATGGGGCCTTCTGCCCATGAGAATGGTGTCAAAGACGTTGGTCGGAAAGATGCGCACCGAGCTTTGCGGCACATAGGAGAGGTATCTTGCCATATCCATCCTGCTCATCTTGGTCACATCCTTCCGATCGATGAGAATGCTGCCTCCCTGAGGAGCCGCAATCCGATCTATGCACTTGATCAATGTCGACTTTCCCGAGCCGTTCGGCCCTACGATGGTGACCAGCTTGGAAGGGGCGATCTCAAAGTTCACGTCATCCAGAATGGGATTGCTGGTGTAGCCGAAGACGATACTCTTGGCCTGAAGTTTGATCATCATGTCCAAAACTCCTTTCTCTTGCCCTTCATCATGAGATACATGAAGAATGGGACGCCCACAATGGAGGTCATGATCCCCGTGGGTATGATGGTAGGTGCTATCAGATTCATTCCCACTGCGTCCGCAGACATGAGAACCAGTGCCCCCAGCACTCCTGAGGCGGGAATGAGAAAGCGATGGTCTCCACCGATGACCATCCGTGCCATATGAGGTGCTACCAATCCCACGAAGGCGATGGTTCCCATGAAGCAGACAATGGTGGCGACGAGCAGGCTGCTGACCACCATGATGAATATGCGCGTCCTCTCGGCATTGACGCCGATGCTCTTGGCGGTCTCATCCCCGGCTGTCATGATGTTCAGGTCCCAGCATTTGGTCATGAGCAGAGGGATACAGATGACGAATATGACCAGCAGCAGCTCTGAATTGGTCCAGGAGAAGGCGGCCAGGTCTCCCATGCCCCAGTTGGTCATGAGGCGAAGCTGCTCATCGCTGGCGAAATACTTGAGAAGCTGGCTTATGGCTGTAAAGAAGTAGTTCACGGCGATGCCTGCCAAAACTAAATTCTCAGAGCTGGCTCCCTTGATGGCGGCGAGACCTATGATGAAGAGGGAGCATAAGAGAGCGCAGACAAAGGCATTGCCGATTATGAAATAGGGCCCTCCCAGAATGGAAAAGCCGATAACAGCGGCTATGGAGATGCCGAACTGCGCTCCAGCGGTGATGCCCAGGGTAAAGGGGCTGGCCAGGGGATTTTTAAGCACGGCCTGCATTACAGATCCGCATATTCCCAGGCCAAATCCGGCCATAATCCCACCCAGGATGCGGGGAAAGCGTATGTTCCAGACCACGCGGGAGGTGAGGGGATCGACCGAAAAGTGATCGGGCCAAAAAAGGGCCAGAAGCGCGGAATAGGAATCGGCTACCGATATGTTCAGAGGACCTAGGGTAATTACGATTCCTGTGAGCAAGACCAGCAGTCCGACAATGCCCAGCACGAAGAAGATTCTGATGAATTTGAATCTCTCGTGAGCCATCTCCGGATTGCTCTTCTTGCCTGCCCTCCTGGCCCGGGAGAGGCTGGCATCGGGCTTGCTGCGGAAGAAAAGCGTCCGAAAGCTGGTCATTTATTACCTGCAGCCGCCTTGGCCAGCCCCATAAAAAGGGGAAGGTCCGAACCCTTGTGCCCTTCATCTGATCCTATCGAGACCACAATCAGGTTCTTCTCCTTGGCAATCTCGGTCAGAGTCTGAAACTCGCGCAGCTTAAGAGCACTGGGCTTGTTCTCATACATATCGGCAGCCTCGTTCATCATCTTGGAGGCCTGGAACTCTCCTTCCGCCAGGATTATGCGGGCTCTCTTCTCCCTCTCCGCTTCTGCCTGCCGGGCGATGGCTCTGAGCATGTTCTCGGGCAGGGAGACGTCTCTCATGGTGACCATCACCACATGCATGCCCCAGGGCCCGGTGGTCGAGTCCAGGATATCCTTGATCCTTTTGTTGAGATCATCTCTATCGGATAGGATGGTGTCCAACTCATTTTGGCCCAGGATATCTCGCAGAGTGGTCTGAGCCAGGAGAAGGGTGGCCGCCTCAAAGTCCTCCACCTCGATGATGGCCCTCGTGGCGTCCACTACCTTGTAGTAGATGACTGCATCCACCTCCAGCGTCACGTTATCACGGGAGATCACCGTCTGCTTGGGAACATCCAGCTCTCTCACCCTCATGTCCACTCGCACCATTTTGTCCACGAGGGGGGTGAGGGGAAAGAGGCCCGGCCCTCTCTCTTTCTTGATCTTTCCCAGGCGAAATATAACCGCCCGCTCGTACTGTCTTACTACCCGGATGGAAAAGGCTAAAAGTCCCAACACGAGAGCCGATCCGGCCAGAAGGGAAAAAGAAACCATTGACTTATCCTCCTAGGCGGGGAGGGCCCCGCCCTTCTGCCAGGAGATCAGGACCTGCTTTTGGTGGCGGTGCAGGCATAATCCCTTTTCATCCTTGACCATTCTTTGCGAAAGAAACTCCCGCAAATCCGGCTCTTTCTCGGCGGGCACCTCATGCATCTGCTTCCATTCGGCCACGGCTTCATCTAGGCTTGGGTAATGCTCTTTGGAGTGCCACTGCATGATCTTGATGTCGGCCAGAATGCCCATATCCGCGAGCAGATTGTAGATAACAAGATAGCCGGCCGGACCGGCCTCATGCCTGCCGTGCCTGCCAGGTCCTCCTTCTCTGCCCTCCTTGCCTTCCCTCATGAACTGTCTTAAGCCGTCATCCCTCTTGCCGTCGGAAAAGGTGAAGATGTAGACCGCCCTCTTGGCCAGAGCATCCATCTTGACCAGGGCCTCTCTCAGGTCATAAACGCCCAGGGAGTTGGAGGACAGGACCACATCGTGCTGTCCCAGCTCCTCTGGGGATACGTCCTGCCAGCTCTTCTGCATACACCGGATGTTTTCCAGGCCCTCAGCCTGCATGTTCTCCTGCAGACAGGCCAGCATACCTGCCGATTGATCAAGAGCGGTCACGCTTTTGGCCAGGCGGGCCATGGGAATGGCCAGCCGGCCCGTGCCGGCTCCCACATCCAGGACCGTCTCGTGGGAGAGGAGCCCCAGAGTTGCTACCTGGCTTTCTGCTCTCTTTTTATGCTTCATGACCCTTTTATTGAACTCTCTAGCCTTGTTGTCCCAGTGAGAGGCCAGGTCTTTGCCATGGTGGTGAAAGCCGTTTGCATGGGTGGCTTTCCACAGCTCATCCCAATTAATGATTCCTGACATGGCAGCATCCCTACTTCAGGCTGTTCAGGTACTCTCTGGGCCAGACCAGATAATCGGCAAACTCGGTAAAGACGCCGTCCACTCCCATGAAGGCCTTGAATATCTCATTGCCCTCTTTTTCCAGATTGAGATCTTTGAACTCTTCCGGATGAAGCAGCTTGGCCATGTACATCATGTTCAAGAGATTCCTGTCGGGTGGTGTGCCCCGGCAGTGGGGATAGAAGCAATTGTAGACATTGCCGTTCTTTATGGCGTTGACTGAAGATAGCTCAGGGCTGTTTTTGATGAAGTCCAGACCGGTGTTGTTTCCGGCAGCGCTATTGGATATGAATATGAAATCAGGATTCCAGGCAATGATCTGCTCTAATGCCACGTTTACGGTTGAGCCGTTGATCTCGGAGGCAATATTGATGCCGCCTGCCATAGTCAAGGGATCATATTTGGGTTCGGTGCGGGTGAAGTCCCTGCCCTCTTTGGGATCATAAAAGGCGTTGCCTGCACCTCGGGAGGCGAAGTAGACCTTGGGCTTCTCTTCCGGCTCTTTGCTATCAGCTACTGATTTTATCATGTCCACCTTGCCCTTGACAAAGGCGATCAGCTCATCTGATTTATCTTCCACATCTAGAGCCTCTCCGGCTACCCGGATGCTGTTGAAGTATCCGTCATCACCAAAATTCCAGCCCTGTCCGCCCAGCACTACCACTGGGCAGCCGATCTTGTCCTCAAAAGCCTCGGCATCCTTTAAATTGCTGCAGAAGATTATATCCGGCTTGAGTGCGGCTATATCTTCAAAATATATATCGTATCTGGTGCTGATCTCGGGAAGGTCTGGCATGCGTCCGTCGATGATAGTCTCATAACAATCAGTGCATCCTTCGGCGGTATTGTCGAAGGTCATGGGGCAGAGGCAGGACTTGGTAGCCTGCTCTCCTGCCACCAGCTTATCGCCGTAGCCCAGGGCAATCACGATCCTGGCCTCATCCGGGGACCTGGTGATTATCCTCTCTACCTGCTTATCTAAAGTTATCTCTCGACCTTGAGTGTCAGTAAAAGTCTTGGGATACGATGCCAATGCTGTAAAGCTCATAAATAAAATAGAGCATATTATTAATATTAGCATCGATCTATTCAGCAAATTGCCTTTATGCATTTGTCTCCCTCCAATTCTTTTGTAATATAGGTCATCAGGCCCATAGTGTTGTCCTGAGTGCAGCTTTGTTACACTATTCGTGTTAAATATATGACAATATTTAAGACTTTTCGTTAATAAATTTTATAATAGTTATATCTAATAATAATAGATAATAGTAATATTACCAGAACAGAGAAAAATAGTAATGGATTTAATACTGAACCAATCCCCCATGTGCTTTTACCCTTATAACGGCACGCTCGAAGATAAATAAGCTCAGGGGCAAGAGAATGAGGGCAAAGAGAGCCAATATGGAGATATCGAGAGCCAAATCCGCCAGAGAGTACCCCTGCAGGAGGGCATGCCTCATGCCGTTAACTGCATAGGTAATGGGCAGCATATGGGATATGTTCTGCAGCCACTGTGGGAAGACCTCAATTGGAAAGAGCACTCCTCCAAAGAGCTCGGATGTGCCCATGAGCAGCATGTTTATGGGGTCTCCTCTCTTGAAGACCATAATGAAGCTGGCCGATAATATGCCTATGCCGCTAAAGCATATTATGGTGAGAATGAGGATTATCAGCGCCCCGCCGATATTGGCTCTGGTCATATCCACGCCCAGAATGATGCCTATGAGCAGATAGAGCAAGACCCGGAAAGAGGCAAAGATGAAGTTCCAAAGAGAGGAGAGGGCGATGATGCTCGATGTGCCGGTGGGCGTCACCAGCATGGCCTCCAGTGTGCCCATCATCTGTTCATCTCGAACGCTCTCAGAAAAGCTTCTTAGAGAGATCATGAGATAGCCGGAGAAGGCCATGCCTATCAGGACAAAGGAAAAATAGTCACCACCATAGGGCTCAAGGTAATTGGCGGCTGCATCTCCCATCATCTTGGCGATGAAGTAGTAGGTTAATATATTGAAGAGCATGAAGAACATTCTTAAGAAGAAATCGAACTTGTAGCTCATCTGCAGCAGATAGCCTCTTTTAATGAACCATGATGCCTTTTCAAAAATCATCAGTATCCCTTTCTCTTCATGCCCAGTCCCCGGCCCTGCCTCCTCTCCCTGCCTAGCATGAAAGGTGCTTGTGAGCTGCTTTCCTCAAGAAACGCCTTGTCTGTGTATGAGGAGAAGACATCGCATAAGGTGCTGCCCTCGGAGAGGCTTTCTTTCAGCTCCGTGGGGCTACCCTGGGCCTTGATCCTCCCCTCATCGAGTATGGCCACTCTATCGCAAAGTTGTTCAGCCTCATCCAGTTGATGGGTGGATATGAAGACGGTCTTGCCCCTCTCCCCAACGATATGCTCCTTGATGAAGTCCCTCAGGTTTTTGGCCGCACCAGGGTCCAGGCTTCTTGTCGGCTCGTCCATGAAGAGGACCGTGGGATCGTTGAGAAGCCCTCGAGCAATGGCCATGCGCTGCTTCATCCCAGCCGAATAGTTCAGGAAAGGCTCATCTGCCCGGTTCTTGAGATGGACCACATCCAAGATCTCCTCCACCTTGGCCTTGACAATTGTTTGGGGCAAATTATGAAGGGTGGCGAAGAACTGGAGGTTCTCTCTGCCGGAAAGCCTCCAGTAGAAGCTTCTCTCATCCGTGGTGATAAAACCGAGGGATTCCCTGGCCTTTTGGCCCTCCTTTACAACGTCGTAGCCGTTAACGTAGGCATTTCCTTCGGTAGGCAGAATGAGGGTGCACAATATCTTGATCAGAGTTGACTTGCCCGCCCCGTTGGGCCCCAGGAGGCCTAAAACCTCGCCTTTTCGAACTTTTATGTTCACGCCCTCCAGTGTGGTTAATACATCTCTTTTTCCTGAATTCCTTATTACATCCAAAAAGCCTCTATCCAGTACGAACCTCTTGGTCAGGTTTTGAGTCTCAATTGAGTATGTACCGATTATCTCACATCCCAGCCACTCGTTGATCGCCCCTCATTATGTGATCATATAAATCATACCATTTTTGTTGGAGTATATAAGACTATTTTGAATTGAATACTTATTACATAATACCAATATTTTCTATTAATTGATAAAAATTATATTATATAAAGCAAATAATTGCAAAATTATGATTATATAAATTAATTGAGTGTTTTTAGTGTTACAAATCAAAGGGAAATTCTTAAATAGCAAAATAAATAATGAATTTCATCGGAGGAATTAAAACGAATACTAATTGCGATTTGATCACTATGATCCTTCTCCTGGCGTTGGTTCCGGGATTGGCCCTGGCGGACAATGCAGTTATGGAGGAGCTGGGCTCTAAGGCAGCCAGGACAGCCATGCAGGAACTCAAGATTGAGAAAGGGGATGCCAGTGTGCTGGTGCTGACCAGTGCCGGGCATGCCATCGTCGACGGCCAGACCACCCAGGCAGCCCTCAAGGGCCTGAATGCAGAGAGCGGAAACAGCGTAGGCGATGCCAACCTCTTTCAGGTTCTTCGCCCCCATTGGAAGCCGGTCTGGTTCTACTTCTTCAATAAGGCCAATGGAGAGGCGGTCTTCCTGCAGGCAGACAGCCAGGCCCTGAACAAGACCCCGGATGAATTCAAAGCCCTTTCCAATGATCAGGTCTTCAGCAAGATCTCGAAGGCCAATGTGGATATCGATTATTTGGCAAACCACACCGATGATGGAAATGAGACATTCAATAAGAAGGCCTTCAACGGCAATGAGTTCTCCCTGGCCGGCATATCCAATGTCTGGGGAAGGGGAGGGTCTTTCGACTTCATACAGGCCACATGTTTCCATGACCATCTCTGCCCCGGCGTCACCAGCGGGCTCTTCCTTGCCAAGTACGTCGAGGAGAAGCTGCCCATTACAAACATCTCCACAGAGAGCTACAAGGTCATCTCATGTCCCAACTGGTGCAAGGATGATTTACTCCAGATGCGCTGGGATGCCACGCCCGGCAAGAGCGGCATGTTTGTCATGGCCCTGACTGATACGGAAAAGAAGGCAGTACCTAACATTGCCGGAATTTACATCCGCTGGAACGATACCCGCAAGGAGGGCGATGCCTTGGCCCTGGGCTTTAACTTCAGCGCAGTAGCATTGCCACAATGGACTGGCCCCTCCTGGGGATCTAAGCTGTACCAGGACATTGTGCTCATGGACTATGTGGACAAACCTGAGGCCTTTATAACTGTCATTAAGGAGTTCGACGTGGATGCTGCTAAGCTGGCCATGCTCCAGAATGCTGGCATGCACCCGCTCAAGGTTGCCGGCGTAATGTAATCGGACAATCTGGCTGAGCTGCTGCATTTGGCAGCTCAATTTTTTTAATCCCTGTTATCAGAAATTTTTTGCAAAAAGCTTAATTAATATTACTATTAAAAAGCTTTTTAAGATAAACTGCTATATTCCAGTGTTACTGAAGAATTTCAGATGCAGATATCTGATCTTTTCCATCGGGAGGTTATAAGATGAAATTAGTAATCTGTGGCAAAGGTGGAAGCGGAAAGAGCACAATCTCGGCTTTGATGGCTCGGGAGATGGCAGCCAGGGGAGATCGGGTACTTGTAGTAGACACTGATGAGTCCAATTTTGGGCTTTACAAGCACCTTGGTCTCGAGCAGCCCAAGGACTTCATGGACTCTCTGGGCGGCAAAAAGGGGCTCGGGGAGAGGATGAGAAAATTCATGAGATCGGAGGACAAGGAGAAGCTGAGTATTCTGGATGATTTCTCGCTGAAAGATATCTATCGGAGCTGATAGTGGGTGAGAACGGCATCAAGCTGGTGGCCATAGGCAAGATCCATGACTTTGGTGAGGGCTGCGCCTGTCCTATGGGTGCTCTGGCCCGGGAGTTTATCCAGAAGTTGAAGGCCGATGGCATGCAATTGATAGTGGATACGGACGCGGGCATCGAGCATTTCGGCAGGGGCGTGGAGGC
>JAFGNK010000049.1 GCA_016927055.1 Methanotrichaceae archaeon
GACCTTTCCCTTCATAGAATCAATCCACGCCGGCGACAAAAACTAAAACTGAAAAAACAAAAATATCTGACTGATCAGTGCTCGGCAGCCTTTCTTGCCTGCACCGCTAGGCCGCGCTTTATCTGCAGCATCTCTTCCGGCGCGAGCACAGTCGTTCCCGTGGCCAGCAGGCGATCCTGGCAGTCCACAATCAGCACCTCTTCCCCGGCTCGAATCTCTTCATCCACTCCGACAACATGCTTGGCAAAGAGGTTGCCGCCTTTGGCTATGAAGGGGGCAGCGTCCTCCGAGGCCACAACTCTCAGGCGCGGGCTAAGAAATAATGCGTGTATTCGGCTCGCGCCCAGCATGCTGAGCGTCAAGAGGTTGTCGTTGGCCCGAACGGTGGCGATCCTCTCCGTTCCTGAATACAGGTATCTCAGCCGGCGCGTTTTGGAGAGACTGTAGGTTGTGTCGTCAGGAAAGAGAGCGTTGCCTGCACCTCTGCCAAACTGGTAATCAGCAATAATCCTGGCACGCTTTAGCATCACAACTCCTTTTCGACTACAGCTAATAAAGAGTTATGGTTCCAATCAATGGCTTCAATTAATAGTTTCAATTAATGTTTCATGGTGTCATCACCATAATCTATTTTGCTCTCCTCATTGCATCTCCTCCAATCCTGATAGTATACCGGTGATTTAATTGAAACCTTTGAGCGTTGAAGATCCCGAAATCGCAGCCGCGATACAGTCTGAGCTGGAGCGGCAGCGAAATAACATAATTCTGATCGCCTCCGAGAACTTCACAAGTAGGGCAGTCATGGAAGCCCAGGGCTGCGTCATGACCAACAAGTATGCAGAAGGCTACCCAGGCAAACGCTACTACCGCGGCACGGCCTATGTGGATGTGGCAGAGGATCTGGCCCGCGAGCGCTGCAAGAAGCTCTTTGCCGGCGCAGAGCATGTCAATGTGCAGCCGGTCAGCGGCACCCAGGCCAATATGGCAGCCTACTTTGCTGTGCTCAAACACGGCGACACCATTATGGGCATGAACCTGGCCCACGGCGGCCACCTCTCACACGGCAGCCCGGTCAACTTCTCGGGCAAGATGTACAAAATTGTGCCCTACAGTGTATCCAAAGAGACGGAGACGCTCGACTATTCAGAGATGGCGGACATAGCCAGAAAGAACAAGCCGGATCTCATAGTGGTGGGCGCCTCCAGCTATCCCAGGACCATCGACTTCAAGGTCGTCCGCGAGATTGCCGACGAGGTCGGGGCAAAGGTCATGGCCGATATCGCACACATCGCGGGCCTGTGTGCCGTGGGCGCGCATCCCTCGCCCGTGCCCTACTCGGATATCATTACTACTACCACTCATAAGACCCTGCGCGGGCCGAGGGGCGCTCTGATCATCTGCAAGGAGGAGCTTGCTGCCGCCATCGACAAATCCGTCTTCCCGGGCACCCAGGGCGGGCCTTTCATGCATGCCATAGCCGCAAAAGCAGTGGCTTTCAAGGAGGCACTGGCACCCGAGTTCAAGGAGTACCAGTTCCAGGTGGTCAAGAACGCCCGTGTCCTGGCGGACAGGCTCCTGGAAAACGGGTTCGATCTGGTCTCAGGCGGCACGGACAACCACCTCATGATGGTCAAGCTGATGAAAGAGGGCATCACCGGCAAGGTTGCTGACGAAACCCTGGAGCGGGCGGGAATCACTCTTAACAAGAACATGATCCCCTTCGATCCGGCCACTCCCTTTGTCACCAGCGGCATTCGCATCGGCACTCCCGCCATGACCACCAGAGGCATGAAAGAGAAGGAGATGGTGCAGATCGCCGACCTGATCACCTCAGTGATTCGCGATATCAAGAACGAGGAGACAATAGCCGGTGTTCGCAGGCAGGCCAGAGAGCTGTGCGCACAGTTTCCGCTCTATCCGGATCTGAAATGATAATTGATGGAAAAGCTCTGGCGGCTGAGGTCGAGGCCGAGACTGCCCAGAGGATAAAAAAGCTGGCCGAGAGGGCAATAGTGCCGGGCCTGGCCACTGTGCTGGTGGGTGAGAATCCTGCCTCGCAGATGTACATCAGGCTCAAGCATTCCGCCTGCACTCGCGTCGGCATTCGATCCGAGAACGTGGTGCTTCCCGAGAATAGCTCGGAGGAAGAGCTCATAGCCAAAATCCAGGAGCTGAACGGCCGCCCGGACATAAACGGCATTCTACTGCAGCTGCCTTTGCCCAGAGGGCTCAGTCCTCAGAGGGCCATGATGAGCATTCTTCCTGAGAAGGATGTGGACGGATTTCATCCTGTGAATATGGGGGCCCTTCTCCTGGGCGCAGAGCGGCTGGTGCCCTGCACGCCGAAAGGCATCATCTATGCCCTGGAGAAAATGGGCAAGAAGCTGGAAGGGGCGGAGGCCGTGATTGTGGGCCACAGCAACGTGGTGGGAAAGCCTCTGGCTGCCATGCTGCTCAGCCGCAATGCCACGGTGCAGGTCTGCCACGTCTTCACCAGGGATCTGGCCGAGCACACCCGAGATGCTGAGATACTGATAGTAGCAGCCGGTGTTCCCGCTCTCATCAAGAAGGATATGGTAAGGCCTGGAGCGATAGTCTTCGATGTGGGCATCAACCGGGTAGGAGATAAGACGGTGGGCGATGTGGACTTTGACGCGGTAAAAGACATTGCATCGGCCATAACACCTGTTCCGGGCGGGGTTGGGCCGCTCACCGTGGCCATGCTGCTCTCCCAGACGGTATCGGCAGCGGAGAGCCAGGCCGGTCAGAAATAGAATGAAGAGGAATTGATATGTCCCTGGTCATTGCACTGGCAGCAAGCCGGGAGGCAGTAATTGGAGCCGACCGGCGGGCCATCGCTTTTTTTGGCCCTTGCCCCGAGCTGGAAGAAGAACTCTACTCCGGGAAGATAGAAAGTGACACAAAGCTAGCGGCCAGAGCAAAAGAGCTGGGCGCCTCTTTGCAGATCTCTGATGGCCGGGAGAAGGTCTGGAGGCGGGGGAACCTGCTGGTGGGTGAGGTCACTGAGATCTCAGCAGAGCTCTTCCGGCGCAGGAGGATCTATATCGCTCCCGGAGCCAGTCTGCAGGTGGACATCACGAGCAGCGACGCCGCAGTTGCTGACGCTTATGCAAATGCAAATGCAGCCGGATACAGTTGCAAAGGAGCAAGCAGCGAAGAAGCATGCAACGAAGAGGCAAACGGCGAGGCGAGGATCAGAGCCTGGGGCGGCGTGGGGTGCACAGTCTTTGGCAACCGTTTCACCCAGAAGCTGGCCTATGAAGAGGTAAGCCGGGCGGGGGGAAGGGTAAACGAGGCCCTCATCAAGAGCATTCTGGCCAAGGCCGGGGAGAAGACGGCATCAGTGAGCCGGGAGTACACAGTTTTGCAGAGCATTGCCAAAAGGACCGATGTCAGGGCAGCCCTCCTGCAAGCTTTAGAAGAGGACTGCAAAGAGTTTGGCTGGAGGCTATGCGCTCCGCAGTGATCCTGGCCGGCGGAAACAGCTCCCGCCTGGGCGCGGAAAAGTCGCTGCTGGAGTTTGAGGAAAGGCCTCTCATCTGCTGGACGGCGGAGAAGCTCTCCCTGGCAGCGGATGAAATAGTAGTAGTGGCCCGGGATGAGGCCCATGCCAGGCGCCTGGAGGAGATCATGGTCGGATCTGCTCCAAATCTGAAGGTCGAGCCGAAGATCATATTCACCTGGGACAGCGTGCCGGGATACGGGCCGGTAGCGGGCCTATGTGCCGGGATGAGGCAAGCGCACGGGATCTTTGCTTTTGCTACGGGATGCGACCTGCCTTTTTTAAATCCTCAGGTTATTGAGAGGCTATTTGAGCTGGCCGACGGAGAAAAGAGCTATGAGGCAGCCGTTCCCGTGCAGCCTAATGGGTTTTTTGAGCCGCTTCATTCCGTTTACCACCGGGAGAAGATGCTGCTCGCCTGCGAGCAGGCCGTAAAAAAAGCTGAGCGCAGAATTCATGCGCCTTTGCAAAATCTTACCGTGAGCTGCGTCCGTGTGGAGCTGCTGCTGCCATTAGATCCTGATCTTCTCACATTCTTCAATCTGAATACAAGAGAGGATCTGGAAAGGGCGAGAGCGCTCTGGCCGGATCACAGGGCCAGGCAGAGCAAGGAAACCAGAGCAAGGCAACCAAACCAGAGCAAGGTGAAGCAGAGCAGGACGTAAGGGCTAAGGACAGCAAAGCCTGAGGCCCAAGGGCCAGGGCCCGAAGGTGATCCTGATGGTCCCGTGATGCAAGCAATCCATCTCTATCCGGCTCTATTCCATCCCTATGAATCGCTAGAAGTATTGCTTGAGTACCTGATAGATTATGTAGACAATTACTACAAAGAGCACAATGCGCATCATCCACCAGAAGGTGCTCCAGAGAAGCACTGCCGCCAAAACGGCCAGCAGTATCAACACCAGGTTCTTCTCGCGGCTCATGGCACGGCGCGGCAGGCTATAATTCCGCCTATGCATGCTCGACCATCAACATCGGTAGTATTAAATGTTTTTCCTATCGATTCGGTTCTGACCTGTTCTTTTGGAACCAAAAGCATTATACATCCCCATTCCTCTGTGAACATTGGTGAATTTCCTTTGGATAAGCTTGAGCTGGCGATGAGAAATACAGAAGAGATAGTGACGGTAGACGAACTCAAGGGTCTCTTGGAGCTGCCCCGCAGGCCCCGGGCCTACGTGGGCTATGAGACGAGCGGCAAGGTCCATCTGGGCCATATGCTCACGGCCAACAAGCTCCTGGACCTGCAAAAAGTGGGCTTTGACGTGGTCGTCCTTTTAGCCGATCTGCATGCCTTCCTCAACGAGAAAGGCACCCTGGAAGAGGTGCGAAAGATCGCCGACTACAACCGGGACTGCTTTATGGCTCTGGGCCTGGACCCGGAAAGGACGGAGTTTGTCTATGGAACCGACTATCAGCTCAAGCCGGAATACATGCTCAAAATCCTGCAGATGGCCAGGAATACCACGCTCAACCGGGCCCGGCGCAGCATGGACGAGGTCTCCAGGAATGCGGAAAACCCCATGGTCTCCCAGATGATCTATCCCCTCATGCAGGCCATCGATATCGCCGACCTGAAGATCGACATGGCGGTAGGCGGTATTGATCAGAGGAAGATCCACATGCTGGCCCGGGAGGAGCTGCCCCGGCTGGGCCTGCCCGCCCCGGTATGCATGCACACGCCTCTTATTCCCGGCCTGAACGGGGAGAAGATGTCCTCCTCCAAGGGAAACAACATCGCTGTGGATGAGCCGGCAGCGGATGTGGAGAAGAAGATCAAGAGCGCCTTTTGTCCTGCCAAGGTGGTGGAGAACAACCCAGTGCTGGCCATATGCAAGTATCACGTCTTCCCCAGGATTGAGGCAGGCATGACCATTAAGAGGCCGGAGAAGTTCGGGGGGGATGTGCACTACGAGAATTACGAGAAGCTGGAAGCGGACTTCGTGAGCGGGGCCATGCACCC
>JAFGNK010000050.1 GCA_016927055.1 Methanotrichaceae archaeon
AAGGTGCCGGGGGCGGGATTCGAGCCCGCGACTTCGAGATGCCTCAGGAAGCGCGCGTTAATCGTGTTTACCCTATGAGTCTCGCGCCCTAACCAACTAGGCCACCCCGGCACGGCATAGTCCCTCAATTGAATTGTTAAATAAGGTTTGTGCTTCCCAGGACCACGGGTGCACGCATCCGGGCCGTCGGCGGGAAAGGGAAAGAGCCATCTTTTAGTAACTGCATAGATTTGCAGGACCATCATGCCCTCCGATATCACATGCTCAGTAAGCGAAACGCTTTGCAAAAAGACGATCGTAGTAGGAGTTGCAGGCAGCATCGCCGCCGTGCGAGTGGTGGACCTCATTCGCGACCTGATCCGGCGCGGCGCAGAGGTGCACTGTGTGGCCAGCTCCGCCGCGCAGCAGATCTTGCACCCCTACGCCCTGGAATACGCCACAAACCATCCGGTTATCACGGAGATCACCGGCCGGGTGGAACATGTAGAGTTTTGCGGCGTGGGCGGCAAGGCAGATCTTTTGCTCATCGCCCCCGCCACCGCCAACACCATCGGCAAGATGGCCTGCGGCATCGACGACACGCCCGTGACCACCTTTGCCACCACGGCTTTGGGCAGCAGCAAGCCGGTGGCAGTCGTCCCGGCCATGCATGAGGCTATGTACCGGCATCCTGCAGTACTGCGCAATCTGGAGAAGCTGAAGGAAATGGGCGTCGCGCTGATCGATCCGCGCATCGAGGAGGGCAAGGCCAAGATCGCGGACAACCTGATGGTGGTGCGGGAGGTGGAGAGGCTGCTGGGGCCGGCTGACCTGGCCGGCAAGAGAATTGTCATCACCAGCGGCTCCAATGCCGAGGCCGTCGACCCCATCCGCATCCTCACCAACCGCGCCTCCGGCAAGACGGGCGTGGCCCTGGCCCTGGAGGCACGCCGCCGGGGGGCAGAGGTGACGCTGGTGCATCGCTTTATCCAGGACCTGCCCGTGCGCCAGGTCTACGCCGAGAGCGCCCGGCAGATGCTGGACGCCGTGCTGGAGGAGGTGAAGAAGGGCTGCGACGCCCTGATTGGGGCGGCGGCTGTGGCCGACTACACGTTGGATCCGCAAGCGGAGAAGATCAAGTCCGGCCAGGAGCTGGTGCTGCATCTAATCCCCACCCAAAAGATCATCAAGACGGTGCGAGAGGCCTATCCCCATCTGAAGATCGTGGGCTTCAAGGCTGAGACGGGCGTGACCGATGGAGAGCTTGTGGCCAGGGCAGAGAAATCCATGCAGGGCGCGGGGCTGGACATGATGGTAGCCAACGATGTCGCCCGGGGCGGCATGGGCACAGATGACAATCGAGTACTGATAATCGGTAAAGAGGAGGCCATAAGAATCGTACAGGGAAAGAAGAGCGAGATTGCTCGACAGATTATCGATGCCCTGGTGGAACTCTTATGAACAGCCCTATGAACGGCCCCACCAAAACCATCCAGGCCTTTGTGCCCTCCCACATCACCGGCTTTTTTGCCGCCCACCGCCAAAAGGAGGCCCGGCTCTCCGGCTCCATCGGCTGCGGTCTATGCCTTTCCCTGGGAGCCACCACGACCATTCAGTCCCCTCCGGGGATCCAGGATACGGAAATACTACTCAATGGCAAACGGTCCGAGGCCCCAGTTTCCAGATTCGTGGTGGAAAAACTGGCTAAGGGACCAGTACAGGTATTGACGGAGCTTTCCATGCCCTTTGGAGCGGGCTTTGGGGCCAGCGGCGCAGGTGCATTGGGCTGTGCCTACGCCCTTAACTCCTACTTCGATCTGGGCCTGACGGCGGACCAGGCAGCAGCCGTGGCTCACCAGGCAGAGGTTACTTTTCGCACCGGCCTGGGTGATGTCATCGCCCAGAATGCCGGCGGCCTGGTGGTGCGCTTGCAGCCGGGCGCGCCTGGCACCGGCCGCATCGATCAAATACCGGTCCCGCCTCTGCCTATCAGCTATGTGGTGCGAGGCCCCATCTCCACCAAGGAGGTTCTCTCCGACGAAAAGGTTATGAAAACGGTCAACCTGGCGGGTGAGACGGCTTTGAAGGAGCTATTAAAGAAGCCCACATTCACCAATTTCATGCAGCTCTCCCGCCGCTTCACGGTGCAGTCGGGCCTGGCCAGCGAATGGGCTCTGCAGGCCATCGAGGCAGTGGAGACTGCAGGCGGCCTGGCCAGCATGATCATGCTGGGAGATGCGGTCTTCGCCTTGGGTGGAGCAGGGGCCAGGGCCGGGGCCGGGGTCGAGGCTCTGAAGAGCTTCGGCAAGGTCCATACTACTACTATTTCACAGAGAGGTGCTAATCTTGACTGATATTCCGAAATCACATCCCAGATACGCTTCACTAGTAGCACGCGAGCGCGTGACCGAGGGCGTGAAAATGGGCTTCACCAGCAGCCAGGGTCTTATTGCCCAGGGCAGAGGCGAGTGCTTCGACTACCTGCTCGGTGAGAGGACTATCCCCTCTGCAAGAGCAGCCACGAGAGCGGCAGCAGCTCTGCTTCTCCTGGCAGAGCATCCCGCGCTCAGCGTCAACGGAAATGTGGCCGCCCTGGTGGCAGAGGAAATGGTGGCCCTGGCGGATGCCCTCAAAATTCCCCTGGAGGTCAACCTCTTCCACCGCACCGAGGAGAGGGTAAAGAAGATCGCCGATCTTCTCCGGGAGAAGGGGGCAAAAGAGGCCCTTGGCGAGCATCCTGATATATCCGTTCCCGGCCTGGACCACGCCCGGGCACTGGCCACGCGGGGCGGGATTTACGATTCCGACGTGGTTTTGATTCCCCTGGAGGACGGCGACCGCTGTGAAGCCTTGCTGGCTATGGGAAAGAAGGTGATTGCCATCGACCTCAATCCCCTCTCCCGAACGGCACGAAAGGCCACGGTGAGCATCGTGGACAACATCCTGCGGGCGGTGCCCCATTTGACAGAGCAGGTCCGCCAGCTCTCAGAGCTTCACCGCACCGATCTGGAGATGATAGTGCGGGAATATGACAACGAAAAAGTCCTGAGAGATGCAGTGCAGGAGATACAGGATCACCTGGAGAGGCAGTTTAAGAAAGATACCAATTGACCTCTTCGGCTCCTGGTTGCACTTTGTGCGCTCCGGTCCAGGCGGTCGGTGCCCTGCAGGAGGAGGAAGAAATCGGGCAAAAGCAAAAGGCCACTTCACTTTAGCTGATCTCGACAGAGCACTCCTTCCGGGGCGCCTCACGCTGCCTGGTCTTCGCGCCAAGAGGGGGGGCACAAAGCCGCCCTGCGAGCTGCTCCACCCCTCGGGATTACTGGCGGCACTGGCGGCATCGATCTCCCGCCGCCGCGTCTGGCCAGGAAGCCAGTCAATCTTTTGGCAGGCAGAGAGGTATGAATCTTTCTGATTCTTTCTCAATTCATAAGACATCTTCTCAATTATGATTATCTCCCTGGCCTTGATGATGTAATTGAGCTGAGCGGACACTCTGATATGTTACCACCAGTCCGCCTGGCTCCAATATCAGGAGGATACAAATAATGAGAACGTCGATGCGTTTGTATAGTACGCCTTGTTTATCCAGAAGTGTCTCGTCTTCCAGTGACAAGAAAAAGACAGCATCATGGTCCAGCATAAAGATCAGTGACCTGACTAAGTGGTTGAGCCAGATTTGGCGGTAAACTTCTCATTTATTCACCCCATTTTAGCAAATTTCCGTGGTCTAACAATGTGAATTAGCTTGGGCGAATAGCGGCCCATTTACCGTGATTTTTGGCCGCAATAACCAACATCGCACGGTGCATAAGATCCAGACTCATCTACCCGTTCAGCGGTGGTTCTTGGGTAAGGGGCCCAGTAGCTCTGGCAAGCGGCATAAGGGAAAAGCCTCAGATCGCGCACCATTACGCTCTCGAATCACCACCCCACCACATCTACTCCCCCCAGGCAAAACCTCGCCAGCCACTGCACTTCCTCGCGCTCCTTCTGCCAGTCCTCTTTCTCTTCGGACCAGCTCTTCTCTTCCAGCCTGCTCCGAATCATCTTCTCCACCTCGCCGGGCCTGGCAAAAAGACCTCCGCCAGTATCTACTTGGCAGTCTCCAGCTCCTGGGCCCTGGTGCTCACCACCCGCCTGGGCTCGACCAGCCTTGCCTCTCGCCTCCATGGCCATTTCATGAGCATTCCTCCAATAAAAAATGAGTGGCTGCAGGGATATGAGAGCGAGCCGGGCGCGGGGCGAAAGTGATGGTTATATATGAGGCCATTGTGAATCCGTGGGGGAACGTTAGCCGCCAATAATACACATTATTTTGAGAGAGGAGTACCTGCAAATCCCAGCTCTTTGGCCTTATTGATGGCATTTTGAGCCTCTTTATGCCTTCTCATTTCATGGAGTACGTTACCTTTATTGTACCAAGCTAATGCTAAATTTGGATCGAACCAGTTAGCCCAGTTATAACAATTGAATGCATCTGAGTGCTTCTTCAAAATTGCAAGAGAATTACCTTTATTAAACCAGATGCTAGCATTTTCTTGATCTAACTCAATAGCCCTATCATAAGCTTCTAGAGATTCATTGTATTTGCCTTGACTAAACAGTGCTTTGCCTTTGGTGTTCCAATTCTCGACTTTTCTGGGTTTAAATTTGATTGCATTATCGATAGCACTTAGAGCTTCTTGGTCCCTCTCCGGTCTTTCTATGCATTTTAAAACATAATCTCGATTTATCTCGATGACTTTGTCAAAACATTGGACTGCTTCTTCATACCTGTGTTGCACACAAAGAGAAATGCCTCTTTTGCCCCAGTTCCGGGCATTTTCCAGATCTATCTTAATGGCCTCGTAGATAAAATTCGTTTGCTTCAGAAGAACGACGCATTTTGCATACCAAGCATTTGCATATTGAGGATTGATCTCGATGGCTTTATCATAGCATTCGATAGCACGGTCGTACTTTCCCCAAAGGAAGAGTGCCAAACCTCTATTGGTCCAAACCGCTGCGTCATAGGGATTAATTTCGAGTGCATTATTATAAGCTTGAATAGCAGTTAAATATTTGCCACTGTCGCGAAATATATTACCTTTATTGTTCCAAACACCCAAATTCTGAGGATTGAATTCAATAGCTTTATCATAGGCTTGGAGGGCTTGTTCGTATATTTTTATTTTTTCAAGAGCATGGCCTTTAGCGAACCACCATTGTGTATTCTTGGGATCTAACTCGATAGCTTTTTCGTAAGCTTGAATTGCCTCATCGTACTTACCTTGGTCAAAGAGTGCCTTGCCTTTATTATTCCAAGTTAGTGCGTATCTTGGATCTAGCTCGATAGCCTTTTCATAATCTTTAATTGCTTCATTGTAGTTGCGTTGATGATGCAGAGCGTCTCCCTTATTATTCAAAACAAGAACTAATTTGGGATCTAATTTGAAAGCTTTTTCATAAGCTTGAATAGCCTCATTGTATTTGTTTTTATCTCGAAGCACAGTACCTTTGCTGTTCCAGGCTTTAGCATTTTTTGGATCTATATCGAGAGCTTCGTCGAAGAATTCAATTGCCTTTGAATAAGCCCAATCAGCCTTCTCATATGCTTGAATAGCTTCATACTGCTTGCCTTGATCAGAAAATGCATTGCCCTTATTGATCCTAGATTTCACATTTTTGGGATCTAATGCGATAACTTTATCGAAAGCCTGAATGGCCTCCTCATAAGCCTCAATCGCTTCATCGCATTTTCCCTGGTTTCGGAGTTCCTTACTTTTATTTTTGGCGTCTATACCTCTGACATTCCAATAGTCTGCTTGAACACCGCTAAGTTGTTTCGTTGTATCGATTAAGCTAAATATTGCAATATCTACACTTAATAATCCAATAAATATGCTAAAAAACCCTAGTTTATCAAAATCTTGGGGAAACAAGTATAAATAAATAAGCGAAATTACAAAATAAAAAAATGTAATAACTGATAAAACGAGAAGACTAAAGGACCCACTTACAATCCTTACAATGTTTTTCAGTCTTTTCCATCTGCTACTGACGAAGGCTGCTAGCAAAGCGCGATCTCTTACAATCCTTACAATGTTTTTCAGTCTTTTCCATACTATCAAATCATTCATGCCTCTCGTCCCTATGCTAACTTATTGCCTTAAAAAGTTTCTGAACTAAAAACAAAGATATAGAAGAACTCCGCCAAGTCCCGAAAATCCCTATATTCTCTTCAACCCATGACCTATGCTACATGGACTTACGACAAGCTCGCCAAGGGCATGGAGCTATTGCCCCGATGCCTCCAGCTCGCGCCCGGCGGTAGTGTCCCGATCTTGATGTAAAATAGTAGTAATAATCTTGGCGATATATAGAATGCTACTATTAGGATGTCAGCATTCTGATCA
>JAFGNK010000051.1 GCA_016927055.1 Methanotrichaceae archaeon
CAGAGGACTCGATTATTCTATTGCCCACTTGAAACAGCGAGGAACCGAAAAAGGCGGCGCTCGAGGAGCAGCTTTTCGATTTGCATCAATGCATTCAGGAATCTCTGGATCTGGTATCCGGTGATGCCGGAAGTAAAGGCTTGAAGTTGTCATTAATAATTAAAAATTAAAAATTAACCGAAGCACACCGGAAAGAGTTTTCAGCGATCCGATAAGGCTGCGCCAGATTCTGGGAAACCTGCTGAACAATGCCGTTAAGTTCTCAGATTCGGGGGAGATCAACGTCTCTGTATCCAGCCAAAATTCAGAAAATGGCTTGGATTCAGATATCCAGTTTGCTGTACAGGACAGCGGCATTGGAATTGCTGAGGATGAATTAGACAAGCTATTCTTGCCTTTTAGCCAGATAGATGCCTCGGTCACACGCAAGTATGGCGGCACGGGCCTGGGCCTGGCCATAAGCAAGAAGCTTGTAGAGCTTATGGGGGGGAAAGATCTGGGTCAAGAGCGAACCTGGCAGGGGATCACAGCAGCCTAAAATTATTGCCATTACGGCTTATGCCTTTGAGGGTGATCGGGAAATGTGTCTTGAGGCCGGAATGGATGATTACATCCGCAAACCTGTGAAGATGGAAGAGCTGGACAACACATTGAGAAGGTATCAGCCTTGTGAAATCTGCAGATAGTGGTCCCTGCTGGGCAGCAAAATCGCGGCGGGATCTGTTGCTTCGCACGCTAATTAATTCCGGCTATACTTTTATTTCCATCTCTGAGGTGGGCAGAAGTGATAAAGGCAAATGTCGAACTTCTCTTTCGGCTCACAAAGCTTATGGACTTGGAAATACGATAGTGCTCTTCATGAAATCAAAGAACATAATTTGCTTACTATTCATATCCCTGGTGCTGGCATCCAGCGTCGGCTGCCTGGCCAAGGACCCGGAGGGTGCACCGACTGCGAATCCGGCTGTGCCAAAGGAAAATCTGCCGGAGGGTTTCAAGCTGCTGGCAGCTCTGCCCGAGATGGACAGTAGTGTGAATATGACCAATTATATAACTGAATTCTACGGTGCTGAGGACATTGGCCCGGCCAATACCTCTGTGGGCATATACAAGTGGAAAACAATGGACGGGTCCTATGATATCCGTGACGCCAAGATCACTCTGATCCAGCTTTCCGATGAGGAGCACGCTAGAGCTGCCATTTCCAACTTCAAGTCTCAGGAGACATACCAAAAACAATTGACCAAAAATTTGCCTATATTCGGCATTGTCACGGTTAATGGCCATGAAACTCTAGAGATAAGAGATATCCAAGGAGATAATAGTATCAGGTATCTCTACCTCTGGAACACGGGAAGCATTGCAGCTCTTGTTGAGGGCAATCAAGACCGAAACCAAAGCTTGGAGCTGGCCAGTGCCACGGGGCTCTAGACTATTCTTTTTTTTAGATCAATTATCTGCTTTTGTCAGGTCCGAAAGTTTCGCGCATCTTGCCGGAAGACGTAAACCCCAATGGTGCTTTAAGGCGCATCCAAGATACAAAGTAATTTTACAGATATTTTTAAATGCAATATGTTATAATATTTTGTTTATTCTTATATGCTCGATATGGGCTAGATAGGAAAAATATAAGATGTGAAAATACATAACAGAAAATAGTGATGAAATAGATGGAAGAGTGGATTGTTCTATGGAGGATCTGCATCAATTCCCTTGGGCCGGGTCCAGCAAGGATCATAATACACACCTGGAGAGGGCCTTATCTATAATTCCTTTTCCTTACTACTGGGCTTGGGCGATTTTTGGCGGTGTTTCTTCTCTGATTTCTTTCACTATTATGTTGTTTTTTGAGCGGTCGTACACTTTTATCTGGGTCTTTCTGGTGCTTTCTGCTTTAACAGCATGGCAGAGCATTGGAGTTGTCTGGGCGCATAAGAGAATGAGCTTATTCAGAAATACATTTATCCATCTTGTTGAATGGCCAGAGGGAAAAATTAGAACGCGTTATGAAGAGCAGATCGCGATCATATTCGACGATAAAAAAATGATTGCATCGGGAATCTTCGCCGTCATTTTAGCTCATCTACTGGGGGTGGATTATTTTGGGTTCCATTTTCAAGCATTTCCTAATATAATTTTTAAAATTATTTATTATTCTGCGGTTTATACCCTTGGAGTCGGTTTATATGTCATGATTATGACTGCATCAGCCGTACGTAAAATTGGAGATCTACCTCTTACGGCTAATGTCTTGTTTTCCAAAGAGATGCAAGCTATAGGGATATTGTACTCAAAATTCACTATTTATTCTGCAAGTATTTATATAATTTGGGTACTTTTTCAAATGTTGACTCCCCTCCAACTATCTCCTCTGGGAAGGACTCTATTATCTGTGTTTTTTGCAGTACTGTTATGTGCATACTTCATCCTCCCCCAGTACAGCATTCACCAGATGATGGTAAAAACAAAACAGAAAAAGATAAAGAAATTTTCGTCGCACTTGAGTGCTCTGGCGAATGAAACATTAAAAGATCCGACGGATGAGAATCTCTCATCTCTAAGTGATTTTCTGGATGTCGAACGTCAGTTGGATAAAATGAACGAATGGCCGTTCAGTTTTTATGAAATATTGCACATAGTATTGATCACAGTTATACCGTTGATCGTATTGACCTTGGAAGTAGTACATGGTGTCATAAATGATCCTGCATAAAACGCACCTCGAGAGAGCTATATCATCATTTCCGCTTCCCTACTACTGGGCCGGGGCAATTGTCGGAGCGCTATTTTTTCTGATTTCAATTATCATTATGGCATATTTAGAAAAATCATTTGCCAACATCATATCCTTCTTTTTTCTTTCAACCTTGATCGCCCAGCAGATCATAGTTGTCAATTGGGCGCATGAGAAAATAGAAAACCTAAAAGATATTTTTATCAGTATGGTGGAATTACCTGCAGATGAGGTTGCACGGTGGCATGCAAGCCAGGAGTCCGATATATTTAATGATAAAGGAATGATTCTGGTAGGAGTACTCATAACTATAATTGCCATCAAGCTGGGTTTAGACCAGTTCGGGCTCTCTTCTCAATCATATCATTCATATACATTTTTAAAAATATATTATTACGTGGCTCACTATATTATGGGGGCTGGTTTATATGTATGGATTGCCACGGCCTTAATGATTTACAAGATGGGAAAACTTCCCCTGCGAATCGATGTTTTAATTTCTAAAAATATTCGTTTCAAAGGCGTACTGTATTCAAAATTTACCCTTTGTGCTGCCTGCGTTTATGTTGTATGGGGACTTTTTCATCTATCCACCCCGCAAAAATTATCTACTTTACCGGCCTTACTCTGGTTTTCGAGCTTTGCGATATTATTATGTGCCTATTTTGTCTTGCCCCAGTACAGCATTCATCAGATGATGATAAAAACAAAAAAAGAAAAATTATATATTTTTTCCGCTTATTTTAAAGATAAGGCCGAGGAAGCTCTCCTCAATCCTACAAAAGAAAATGCCTTACGCCTCAAAAATATGCTAGATATTCAATGCCAGTTAGATGAAATGTGTGAGTGGCCTTTTGGCTCTTATGAGGTTTTACACATTGTATTGATTATTATAATACCAATAATTGTAGTAATGTTAGAAATAATATTCGGCATAATAAAATAATGCCAAATTAGTTGATCGGGGCGGCCATTTCGCCCCTTTCTGGCTAATACAGCGAGGCCGAAATAAACCAATGTTTTACAGTCATGGCTTTGAATAGGCCCAGCGGTAATCGCGTGTCTCTCCTCAAGCTAGCGCTTCTCGTAGGCCAATTTCAGCCCCTCTTCCTTCCAGTCAAAGACCGGGACGCTCCTCCGCCGATGGCCCGACTCCCGCAGGGCCTGCACCACAAGCGGAACGGTGATGGTGGCATCGGAGAAGACCTGCACCTTGCTTGCTTCCTTCTTGACCTTGCCCCAGGAGACGGCCTCCTCGAAGGTACAGCCGGAAAGCCCTCCCCAGTGGGGTGCATCGGTGGTGTACTGGATGGCATAGCTATGCCCTCCTGAGTAGTCGCCGATCAGCTCTGCGATGACCTCTGTTTGCTGGATGAAGTTCTTGGGAACGCCTCCGCCGATGTAAATCACGCCTGTCTGGGCGGACTTTTCCACCATTTGGGTGATCTCGTCCACATCTTTGATCCCATCGACCATGATGCTATGCCCTTCGCGCAGAGCCATGACCATGCCAATTCCCCAGGAGCTGTCTCCAAAGGCCGGCACGAAGATGGGCACCTTCGCTTTATAGGCCGCGCCCAGGATGGTTGTATCGGGAAGGTCTTTTCCCACCATGTACATCAGTTCGCGCGAGGAGTAGCGCCGGGCAGGGTCCAGGTTTTTCACGAATTTGGAAATGTGTTTGTCGGCTTCATGCAGCTCAATCTCCGATACAAATACGTCGTAGATTCTGTCGATCTTGCATTCATTGAGATAAGCATCATCTGCGCAGGCGCTGCCCTGGTAGTGAATTATGCCGAGTCCCTCGCACAGGTCGTGAAACAGATTGGCACCCGTGCTTACCAGGCAGTCTACCTTTCTCTCCCGCAGCAGGTAGGCAATGAACTCGCCCAGTCCCGCAGGCACCATGGCCCCTGCAAGGCCCAGGAAGATGGTAACATCCTCGTCCAGCATGCGCTTCCAGACGTTCAGAGATGTGCCGAGCTGGCCTCCCTGAAAGCCCATCTTGCTCATATCTGCTACGAGATCGGCGACTCCCCTATCTTTCATGGGTATCGTCGTCCTTATCCTCTCGCTATTGCAGGCAAAATCATGACCGTGACCGTGATCCATTTTATCCCTCAAGATTCCTATCTCATCTGTGTCGGTCTGGATACGTTTTAAAGATTGTCCATATCAATGCAGGCATGAAGCTTTATATACCAAAAAGGTCTCTTTAGCAAAGTTCGATGTGATTTGGTTTCATGGGGGCGGTGGATAGTTATGATAGTCAAAGGTGATTTTAATTGGAGCGTGGGGGATAATAGCGATGAGGACATGCGGGCAGGGGGCAGGTTTCATGGAGAAGGCTGAGTGACATGTGGAAAGCTGAAGATTCTTTGGAGCTCTACGGGATAGAGAATTGGGGCAATGGCTATTTTTCAGTTAATGATAAAGGCAATATTATTATACTTCCTAACAAAGACCGGGCTCAGTCGGTTGATATCATGGACCTCATCGAGGAGATCGAAAAATCAAAAGACCTGGAGTTTCCCGTGCTTCTCCGCTTTCCTCAGATCCTGGAGGATAGGATCAATGAGATCACGGGCGCATTTTTGGGATCTATTGCTGAATTCTCTTATAAGGGCAATTATCAGCCAATCTTCCCCATGAAGGTCAATCAGAGAAAAGAGGTAATCGAGTACATCATCAGGTACGGTGCCAAGTACAGGATCGGTCTGGAGGTGGGGACAAAGGCGGAGTTACTGGCAGCCCTGTCCCTGGGTCTGCCTAAAGAGGCGCTCCTCATCTGCAATGGCTACAAGGATGAGGACTATCTGCGCCTGGCTTTGAGCATCCATAATGTAAATAATATAATAATTGTTGTAGACCTTTTCGAGGAGATTTTCGATATTCTGAAGTATGCGGAGCAGATGGGCATCACTCCTCACGTGGGCATGAGGGTCAAGCTCTTCGCCCGCGGCTCGGGCCGCTGGGTAGAATCGGGTGGCGAGTCGGCCAAGTTCGGCCTGTCCACCAGTGAAGCCCTGGAGGTGATCCGAATACTGCAGGAAAAGAACCTCGTAGACAGCCTGAAGATGCTTCACTTCCACATCGGCTCGCAGATCACGGATATCAGGACCATCAAAAATGCCATGAACGAGGCGGCTCGCATATATGCCAAGGTGCGCAAGATGGCCAATATCGAGTACCTGAACGTGGGTGGCGGCCTTTCTGTAGACTACAACGGCTCCAATACGGCTACTCCCTCCAGCGCCAACTATACTCTCCGCGAGTACGCCAATGATGTAGTCTACACCGTGCAGAAGATCTGCGATGATGAGGATGTCCCCTGCCCCACCATAGTCTCGGAGAGCGGGAGGGCCATTGCTGCTTATCACAGCCTGCTTATTTTCAAGATCATAGGCAAGAAGAATGCCAAAGACTCGGTCCTTCGTACCCCTAAAGAGGAGGATCCCATACAGATCGATGATCTGTGCAGCGCTTTCAAAGAGATCAACCTCGATAATTACAAGGAGCACTATCACGATGCTCTACAGTACAGGGACGAGCTTTACGACTCCTTCAACCTGGGCAACATTGGCCTCGAGGAGCGGGCCAAGGGCGAGACTCTCTTCTGGATGGTCTGCAAGAAGGCCGCATTCCTGGCCAAGCAGGCCGGGGATGAGTCGGATGAGTTTCAGGAGCTCAAGAAGCTGGTCAGCCAAAAGTACATCGGCAACTTCTCTCTCTTTCAGTCTGTACCGGACATGTGGGGTGTGGAGCAGATCTTTCCCACCATTCCCCTGCATCGCTTGAACGAGATGCCCTGCGAGAGGGGCAGGATTGTGGATCTAACCTGCGACTCGGACGGGGAGATCAAGCGCTACGCAGGGGACAGCGAAGGTCTGGAGTACCTGGATATGCATACCCTTCTGGAAAGCGAGGACTACTACCTGGGCATCTTCCTGCTGGGCGCCTACCAGGACACTTTGGGGGACTTTCATAATCTGCTGGGCTGCGCTCATGAGGTGCACGTCATGGCTGATGGCGACGACTGGTACATCTGCCAAAAAGTGGAGGGCGACACCTGTCGAAAGTTGTTGGACTTCTTCAACTATGAGACCAAGGACTACATCTGGGAGATCATGGATCGCTGCGTGGACAAGCATTTGTGTATCCCCAAGAAAGAGCTGGAGCAGATCGAAGCGCAGCTCAACCGGACGCTGAAGGGCTATACCTACTTCATCAACAAGCCCAACGGGCATGCTAAGGGAAAGGAAAAAGAGAGATTGAGAGGAATTTGAGCGGCAGCGTGCTCAAGAGCTGAAAAAGAAGCCTTTTGCTCCTCTTTTTCCATACTATTAATCTTGCCTGCCTGGCCGGCTCCCAGGCCTGGTTCACACGTGTAGTTGCTTTTTTTCCTATAAAGAGCCCCAAAAGAGACTCTTGGTTACTGCAGGTATGCAGACTAATCCATGTTAGCTATATGGGCAGAGAAACACGGATATTCTATTAGCGCCATATAATAATTCAGATAATGAAAGGAGTAAACATTATGAATAAAGATAGCATGACCGGCAGAGGCGCGTCAAACCGGGACTGGTGGCCGAACCAGTTGCGGCTTGGTATCCTGCATCAGCATTCCTGCAAATCCAATCCGATGGGCGAGGATTTCAACTATGCGGAAGAGTTCAAGAGTCTTGATTTGGCGGCTGTGAAGAAGGATCTTCTGGCGCTGATGACCGACTCGCAGGACTGGTGGCCGGCGGACTTCGGACACTACGGACCCCTGTTCATTCGCATGGCATGGCATAGTGCCGGCACGTACCGCACCGGCGACGGTCGCGGCGGCGGCGGTAGGGGCCAGCAGCGCTTCGCGCCCCTCAACAGTTGGCCCGACAATGTCAACCTCGACAAGGCGCGCCGGCTGCTCTGGCCGATCAAGCAGAAGTATGGCCGGAAAATCTCATGGGCCGACCTCATGATCTTCGCCGGGAACGTCGCCTTGGAGTCGATGGGATTCAAGACGTTCGGCTTCGGCGGCGGTCGTGAGGATGTCTGGGAGCCGGATCAGGACGTCTATTGGGGCTCTGAGGACACATGGCTGGGTGATAAACGCTACTCTGGCGACAGGGATCTCGAAAATCCGCTCGCTGCCGTGCAGATGGGGCTGATTTACGTCAATCCGGAAGGTCCGGACGGTAACCCGGATCCGATTGCGGCGGCTAAGGATATCCGCGAGATCTTCGCTCGCATGGCAATGAATGACGAAGAGACGGTTGCGCTCATCGCGGGCGGCCATTCCTTCGGAAAAACCCATGGCGCCGGCCCTGCGTCCCATGTGGGGCCTGAACCGGAAGCTGCCGGTATCGAGGATCAGGGCCTCGGCTGGAAGAGCAGCTTTGGCACGGGCAAAGGTGCTGACACGATCAGCAGCGGCCTGGAGGTCACCTGGACTAACACGCCAACGAAGTGGAGCAACAACTTCTTCCGAATCCTGTTCAACAACGAGTGGGAACTAACGAAGAGCCCGGCCGGTGCACACCAGTGGAAGCCGAAGGACGAGAAAAGTACCGGTACCGTGCCGGCTGCACACGACCCCTCAAAGCGCATTGCGCCTTCCATGCTGACCACCGACCTCTCCCTTCGGTTTGACCCTGTCTACGAAAAAATTTCTCGGCGTTTTATGGAGAACCCGGATCAGTTCGCAGACGCGTTCGCCCGTGCCTGGTTCAAGTTGACACACCGCGACATGGGTCCGCGTACACGCTATCTCGGCCCGGAGGTTCCCGGCGAGGAGCTCATCTGGCAAGACCCCATTCCTGCCGTCAATCACAAGTTGATCGATGAACAGGACATCGCCTCCCTCAAGGCCAAGATCCTGGCTTCGGGCTTGTCTGTGTCGGAATTGGTAACAACTGCCTGGGCGTCGGCGTCCACGTTCCGCGGCTCCGATAAGCGCGGTGGTGCGAACGGTGCCCGCATTCGTCTGGCACCGCAAAAGGACTGGATTGTCAATGAGCCAGCTTTGTTGGCGAAGGTCCTCAAGACCATAGAGGGTATCCAGAGCGCGTTCAACGGTGCCCAGTCTGGCGGGAAGAAGGTCTCCCTGGCCGACCTGATTGTTCTTGGCGGCTCTGCCGGCATCGAGCAAGCGGCGAAGAATGCCGGCCAAAATGTGACGGTCCCCTTCACGCCAGGACGCATGGACGCCTCGCAGGAGCAAACTGATGTGGAGTCCTTCGCCGTGCTCGAACCGGTCGCTGATGGGTTCAGAAACTACCTTAAAACCAAATTTTCGGTATCACCCGAGGAGCTACTGGTCGATCGGGCGCAATTGCTGACGCTGACGGCCCCAGAGATGACAGTTCTTGTGGGCGGCATGCGCGTCCTGAATACCAACTTCGGACAGACCCAGCATGGCGTCTTCACGAAGCGGCCGGAGGCTCTGACCAACGACTTCTTCGTGAACCTGCTCGACATGGGGACGACGTGGAAGGCGGCTTCGGAGGCCAAGGAGGTGTTCGAAGGGCGTGATTGCAAGACGGGTGAACTGAAGTGGACCGCCACGCGTGTCGATCTAATCTTCGGTTCAAACTCACAGCTCCGGGCCCTGGCAGAAGTCTACGGATGTGAGGACTCCCTGGAGTTGTTCCTGTATGACTTTGTAGCGGTGTGGAATAAAGTCATGAACCTTGACCGTTTCGACCTGGCCAGATCGTAGCATAAATGTCTCAGAGGGCTTCGGAGAGGGCAGCGAAAAAAACTGTCGGCTAACAACCGGTCTCAGCGGATGGCGTCTCTCCGCCGCTGAAACCGGAAGTTCAGAGACCTATTTCAGCGCTAACTCGTACTTGACCTCAGTCACCAGGCTGCCCCACAGCTCATGAGTCACTTTTTCCGTTTCTCGAAAGCCCACCGATCCATAGAGTTTTGCCGCGATGGGCAGCGTGCTCACCGTCCAAAGAAATACAGACGAGTATCCTGCATCCTGGCAGAAGGCTATTGCCTCTTTCACCAGTCTGCGTCCCAGTCCCTGGCCTCGCAGATCGGGATGCAGAAGCAGCCAGCGCAATTGGGCCGCGTTCTCTGAGAATTTTACTATGGCCGTACAGCCCATGATCTTACCTTCTCTTTCCACGATCCAGATGCGCTCAGAAGAAGATTGCCACCTGGCAAACTCGGCCAGAGGGATGGCCACGTAGGAGTCAAAGGTGTGGTCCCAGCCCTGCTCAGGAGCATAAAGAATTCCGTGCAAGTATGTGATATAACCGACATCTCCCGGTCGCAGGTAGTGCCGGATGGAAATGGGATGATGGAAGGGTGGACTATCCATGTTGATGCAGCCTCAATTCTGATGGATGACTATATAATTTCTGATTTTCGCTTCAAAGATCGTTCTTTAGATTATGATCTGTCTCCTTCCCGATTTCAGGAGGTCTCAAGAGATCGGGATTCAGCTCCGCCAGGAACTCGTTCCATAGCGCTCCGTTCTTGCGTATGTATTCCTCCATCATTTGCCTGCACTCCGGCAGGTCCAGGTCCATCACCTCTATGCCGTGCGACTGCATAAAATCCCTGGCCGCAGGAGCGCTCTTGGCTTCTCCTACGACTACCTTTTTTATACCGAACTGCACCACCGCACCGGCGCAGAGAAAGCAGGGCATGAGCGTGGAATAAAGAGTTGTATCGTGGTAGCCTCCCTTGAGCCTGGCATGGCGCAGGCAGTCGATCTCGGCGTGCATTAGCTGATCTTGCTCTTGCACCCTTTTATTTCGTCCTCTCCCGATGATTCTGCCGTTTTCGACCAACACGGCGCCTATGGGAACTCCGCCTTCCTGGAGCCCCTTAAGCGCTTCCTCTATTGCCGCTCGCATGAAGATGTCCATAAGATCTCAGTTTGTCATATTTCTGATCCATCAGATATCTATCTAGGCCCTGCCGCTACCATATCAAGCGGATACGCGAGAGGCGACGGTTGGGGGCGACAGTGGCGGTTAGAATCCGCCTGGGATTTTTCGCCCATAATTTTAACTTCCCAGGCGACGCCTGGGGTGCCGGATGCTTACAGCCGGGGAGAATATTAGGACGAGGAAGATCCTGGCGCTGCTGGGATTTATCGGCGGCATAGTTGCTATCGCTATCGGCTGCATATTTCTCCTCTTTGCCCTGCCCTCACTGGGCCGGCCGGGGGAGCTTGACTATTTCTTCTCTCAGGGTGCAGGTGGCTTTCTCATCATTTTGCTGGGGCTGGTCGGGATTTTGGCTGCCGCCCTGGCCTGGCCAAGCCGCAGAGCAGAGCGGGCGCTCCTTTTCTTGGGCGGCCTGTTCTTCCTCATCATCTTTGTGGCTCTGGCAGCTTTGGGGGAGTGGGTGGCCTGCGTAGTAATCCTGGTAATAGTTGCTGTAACAGGGGCGGCTATGTGTCGCCGGAAGGATGCGGCTCGCAATCTTCTCCTTTTTGCCGGCCTTTTCGGCTTTCCCCTCACCCAGGCGGCCATAACCCTGCTGCCTTACGGCTGGAAGACCTGGTCGGTATCTGGGGTTCTCTTCCTCTTCGGCGGTCTGGCTCTTTCCTTTCTGGGAAATTTCAGTCGCTTGCCTCTGCTCTCGGGCGGGAGAAATCGGAAGTGGGGCCTTCTTCTCTACGCTCTCCTCAGCCTGGCATTAATTGTCCTGACCATATCCGCGCTTGCTTACCTTCCTGGGCAGGCAGGTCCCGGAACGGCCGGGACGGTTGCCACTTCTGGGCAGAGCGCAAACAGCACGGCAGGGCAAGCGGAGCTGAAGGACTGCGGCTGCAATGGCCGATCTCTGCAAAATCAGCAAGATTTGTTTTCTCAGAATGGAAGCTGGAAGGACGACATGCAGGACAGCAAGCAGGACGACACGCAGGATGACAAGCTCAGGGCGATAATTCTCTCTCCTGGGGATGTGCGCACCTTCCCGCATGGCGAGCCGGTGCTCTTCTCCGCTCAATTTTGCGGCCAAGAGCCATTAAGTTACCTGTGGCGGTCGAGCCTGGATGGGATTATCGGCAGGGGCCAGTCCTTCCAGACGGAAAACCTCAGCATAGGATGGCATAATATCACCCTTACGGTCACCAACGCCAGCGGCTCCTTGGAATTGGCCTACGCAGAAATCGGCGTGGCCGAGCCCTGGGTTTGCGGCCAGGTCAATCCCAGGCCCAAGTATTATCCGCTGGACACCCCCTGCCGGGACATCTGGCCTGCCGCGCCGGAGCAGTGCCAGCAGATGGAGGTCTGCCATCCTGATCTGGACTGGATCGTCGCCGAGGCGGTTGACTGCTGCGACGGAACACCCTTGCCGGGCACAGCCTGCTCTGATGCCTGCAACAGCTCGGGAGGGGACCGGAAAAAATGCCGGGGGCTTTACATCATCAACTCTTTCGGTCCGCAGGCCCAGTACATGAAAGGCTATGCGCTCTTCAAGGCCTGCTGCTCAGGCTATCCGGAGTGCACCCGCATGTGCAGCCCGGGCCTGGCCGGGACCTGCTCCTTTAAAGATGGCTTCAACGAGAACGTGGCCAACCTCTCCTGCCGGCCGGGGGAGTGGGGCGTTTCCGCCTGGCGGTCGGACACGAACATGAGCGAGAACAGCGCTGTGATGGGCATGTTTCCCACCCACGCCACGGTCAACACTTTGCAGACAGGCGTTTGCATCGATTATGCGGCGGCAGTGACCACAATGCTGCGCAAATCGGGCTATAGCAAGAACGAGGTCTTCAGCACCTCCAGCAAAGGATATGATCTGCCCCTGGTGGGAGACCATCCCGGCCACGCCTACAATCTGGTGCTTGTGCCCGGCGAGACAGAGTACCACGTGGTGGACACCACGGGCAATGGCGACGGCATTAATCTGGGTGGGGTGCCCGGCTATTTCCGCTTCACAGGCTGCTTTTTGGGAATGCCTTCGCAGATTCGGGTAATGGACTGGTGGGTGGGCTACTGCAACATGATCTCGCCGAAAAGCTACAACGATGCGGGATATTTCCAGACGCCGAAACAGGAAGAGATCTGCGGGTGTTCGTGATTGATCTTCTAGCGTTTCATTTGCAATTAGATTTTTTGAATTAGAATTTTTTTGGCCCTGAGAGCCTCGCCGTTCGGCTTGTTCTCGCACTTATAGCACAGAGTGTGGCAAACTGTTTATATAATCGTTATAGATATCTGTAGTTAGCGGCGGCAGGCCGGTTGGAGGGAAAGGCTATTAGAGCATCATACCTCTACATAGAGGACTCGGCCGTAGATGTCTATCCTCGCCGAGGGAGTTGGGAAAAAATTGGCCAAGAAAGCGAAGCATAGTGATGCGGTCATGACCGGCATACTCGTTACTAAATACAAGATGGGTCAGATCGATGTAGAGGATCTTGAGAAGATGGCAGCCGATGCATCACGGGTGGAGAGGTGCTCGGCAGCGAAGAAGGTGCTGGATGCGGTGAAGGACTCGCCCGACTTTCTGCGCCAGGAAGCCGCGTTGCTGGCAAACAGCAATGATAATAGATAGCGATCAGCTGGAATGTTCGTATCCGGCAGCCTGGGCTAAGATCAGGGAGCGCGAGCCGGTGGCCGGTGCACCAGCAGTCCTAAGTAATATGTGATCATAATTCAATGTCTGGAAAAGACTTGGATCCTCATTGAAACCGTGGCAGCATTATCGCCGGATTGAGTTATCATAGGATCAAATCAGAGGAATTTAATTTGAAAACAACGATAGGCGGAGAAGTAGTGGATATTAAATTGAGCAAGCTGTGGCCGCTGATATTGATTTTTGGAATACTTATCGTCGTATTCTTCGGACCGGTTTACACTATTGATGCAACTGAACGTGGTGTACTTCTGACCTGGGGAAAAGTAAGTGACAAAGCCATTGATCCAGGAATACATTTCCGAATTCCATTCGTGCAGACGGTTGAGCGGTTCAATGTGAAAACCCAGAAGTACGAAGCTGAAGGGACTGCGGCTTCTAAGGATTTGCAGACCGTTAACACACAGGTGGCTGTAATCTATCATCTGATGCCGGAAAGCGTGCCGAGGATCTATGCAGAACTTGGACAGCATTACGGTGAGAGTGTCATCCAGCCAACCGTGCAGGAAGTGCTGAAGGCAAGTGCTGCCAGGTTCAGTGCCGAGCAATTAATCACAAACCGCTCGGTGGTGGCCAGCACTATTCAGGATCTGCTATCTCAAAGACTTCGTATCTATGGAATTATTGTAGAGTCAACCGCAATCACGGACTTCAGGTTCAGTGAGTCTTTTACACAGGCCATCGAAGCAAAGGTGACCGCCTCGCAACAAATGCTCAAGTCGGAAACGGACTTAAAGCGCATTCAGGTGGAGGCACAACAAAAAGTCACTCAGGCAAAAGCAGAAGCTGATGCACTGAATTTGCAGAAGCAGGCCATCACTCCCGAACTGATTGAACTGCGCAAGGTTGAGATGCAAACCAAGGCCGTGGAGAAATGGGATGGCAAATTGCCGATGTACACCGGTGGAGCGATGCCCTTTTTGGATGTAACATCGATAACCTCAGCAGGCAAAGCAACATAGTTGCTTTGCTACCATAATATCTGAAGTGGTCATTGGCAAAGCATAAGTTTTAAATTCTTGGTTTAAAATAGGAATGTGTGGTGGTCCAAGTGAACCGAATATCCTTTCTGCTCTTAATTCTAACCCTTTTCAGCATGACGGCTATTGCCCAGGAATGGCTGGAGGGGGGCTATGTAGGATCTCCCGACTATAGTGAGATCAGGCAATACTTCACAGATCCTATCTTCTTCACAAAAGTTCCCGTATCTCAGCCGTTGAGTTTTTATAATCCCTACATCGGCAATGTGGGTTTTTATCCATTCAACGTCTTTCAGTCCGAATTTAGAAACAGGTCATTGGCTGCCATGCAGTGGGAACCCCTGGTGAAGAATTGGACGGAAACCATGAGCTATGCTAAGGGTAAATCGTCCTTAAGAGTCTTTGAGGATGGGGCCTGGAAAAGTCTGTGAAGAAATTCCTTCGATGAATAAAAGCCGCCTGAACCTTGGCACAAATTTTTCTCCTGCACGGCTACTCTGGCCCATAAAATCATATGACAGAAAGGCCGTCTAGACTATTCTTTGGATGCGGGGCTTGGTGCACCTGCCCAGGGCCACCACTGCCGATGCTCCCGATCTCTTCATCTCTTCCCTGAGCACCAGCTCCACCTCTTCCTCCGTCCCAGGCAGCTCCATGTATCGCGTCGGCACCAGAGCTTCCAGTAGCTTTGTCAGGTCGGGAGCCTCCTGTCCGCCGGTCATGGCTGCCACATCATTCTTGAGGACGATAACGAGAACATCGTGCTTCTGCCAGACGGCATTGATCAGGCCCTGCAGGCCCGAGTGTGCCAGGGCAAAGTCACCAACCACGGCGATGCCCTTTTCGGCAAAACCCGAGGCTACGCCCACCGATGATCCCAGGCCGTAGACCACGTCCACAGATTTGTAGGGCTCGCGGGTGGCCCGTATGGCGCAGCCAGCGTCCCCGGCAACGGGCACGTCGATTCTGGCCAGAGCCGAAAAGAGCGGGACAAAGGGGCAGTCCTCACAAATTCCTGCATAGCCTCTTTCCGCCACGCTCTCGTAGACCTGCGGCTTTCTCTCCTGCTTTTTTTCTAGATTTTCCAGCGCCCAAATTATGTCCGCCCTCTCCAGCGGCCCGCGGGGCAGGTGGCCGGTAAGCTTTCCCTGCACTTTAGGGCTGCCTGCAAGCTGGGATTCAATGAAGGGCTCCGGCTCCTCTGCTACCAGGATGTGGCGGTGGCTATCCATGAATCGGCCCAAAAGCTTTGCCGGCAGAGGATTGCTGTAGCCCAAAGAGAGGAGCGAGACTCCCAGGCCTCTGGCCAGGGCCGCCGGGCGGCCGCTGGCGATGATGCCCACATTCCCGGAGATCTCCAGCCGGTTTAGGGTAGTGGACTCACAGGCCTCCTCAGCAAAGGCCATGATTCTATCGTGGTGCCTCTGATGCCGCCCGCGCATGGTCAAATCCCAGCCTTCTCTATCAAACTGCTGGCCCGCGCCCTTACAGGGCAGAGGCAGGATCTCCGGTCCCTCCGCGGCCAGAAGGCGCGCCGTCACCCTGACGATAACCGGAATTCTCAGCCACTCGGAGAGGGTAAATGCCTCTAGAATGGAGGCGTGCAAAGCGGCCGGGCTTCTGGGATCGAGCACTGGAATCTCTGCCAGCGGACCGTAGAATCTGCTGTCCATCTCTGCTTGTGAGCCTCTCGGGCCCAGATCATCACCGGCTATGACTACTACGCCTGATCCGATGGTATGCGTGGCCGAGATGACCAGCGGATCGGCCAGAATATTCATGCCCACCTGCTTGACTATAACCAGAGCGCGCGAGCCGGTGGCTGACGCTCCCAGGGCGATCTCCAGGGCAACCTTCTCATTAACCGAGATCTCGGCCTTGAGTGCGGCCGCCAGATCGGTTATGGGATAGCCGGGAACGTAGGTCCGAACCTCTGCAGCTGCATCCCGGGCCGCCTGGACAGCTGCCTGTAGGCCGTTCATTGACTTCATAGATTTGCCGGCACAATGGACTCATCCGGCCGGGCACAGAAGGGCAGTGCTGCCACGGCTCCAATCAACCCCTGGCCGTTCATCATAATTGAAACTCCACTCTCCCGTGCTGCCTCCTGAGCATCTTCATATTGCACTCTCTCTCTTTTGCATCTTACGCCAAAGGCCAGAAGCGAGGAGGGATCAAAGCCCCGGAAGACGGCCATTCCTGTTTGCGTGGAGACTGAATACTTGCTCAGCAGGGCCTTGAAGTCGGAGAGCATGGCTTCTGCTTTGTCGGGCAGGCATGCGAACTCCACCGCCGTGGAGACGCAGTTTTGGGTCTTTGTCGGCACGGGAAAGAGCTGCACCAGGGAGTGAGATACATAACGCGCTTCATGTCGATCAACCTTGTTGGCGATGTTGTGAATAAGAGTCCAGGTGGCCCCCTCCGTCTTGGAATCGGTATCATCAACACCAATGATCAGCCTCTCTCTTCTGGGCAAGACTATGGTGCCGCGGGCGACGCGCCCTCCGCCACACTCTGTTGCATCATAGCGCAAGACATCCTCTGCGTGGGCCCGGGAAAGGGTAGCGCCCACGCCTCCTCCTCCCAGGCCTGCATAAGTTATCTCTACCTCCTTGTCCTTTACAATCACCGACTCGATTCCTGCTGATCTCTTGGAGGATATGAGATCTAAATCGACCTTGCCGGGCGAAATCATATAGCGGAACCATTCGCCCAGATTGCGGGAGCTTTTCACTAAGGGCCCATTGGAGTAATGGTATCTGGCCCAGGCCGATCCACCGTAGCAGCTGGAGCGCTCCATGAGCTCCACCCGGCTGCCCTTATCATCAACCACGACATGGATCTGCTTGTAGACCACAACATATGGATCTTCTAATTCTAGTTGCAAGGCTCATTCCTCGGCTAAATCCTCTGATTGACTCTCGATAACATCGACGCCCTTCATATACTCTCTCAATACCACAGTGGCATAGCTTCCTTTAGGCAGAACGAACTGTAACTCTGCCCGGTTTTCCTCGACTTTTATTTGCGGCGTAACCCGGCAAAGAGCGGCGCGCCTTGTGCCTCTCGAACCCAGGTCCGGATTTTCCTCAATCTTAAAGTTCTCAGGTGAAATGCCTTCTTCTCTGAGGATAGCCCTTTCTATCTCACCCTGTGCGCCTTCTGCTATTGCCGTCTCAAATCCGATAAGCGGCAGAGTTAGAAATGCTCTGCCCCTCTCTGCCAGCCGGTCTACGGCCACCAGGTTTTCAGAGGTTACTTTCTGCATTCTATTCATATCCGGCAAGCCTTCTTTGGCAAAGCAGACCACATCGCCCACTACAGCTCTATAGAGTGGCATTGCCGCGGCCAGGCGGCGGCTGAGCATTATGTTGAAGAGATAGGACTGGTAAGCATGCACAAAGAGGCGCTTTAAATTGACGGAAAGGACATCGAAAGAGTGGGCATAATCGCCGGGATGCTCCACCAGATAGTTGAGCATGGCCAGCTCATAATGCAGGTAATCTGGGTACTCCTTTAGGGCAGCAGGGATGTCTCGATTGACCCAGAGCTTTTCCCGAACCTCTCTCGTCCTCGGGAGCTCGCCGGGAAAAGGCAGGGCCAGATAGATGAATGCGGCTTCTTCGGTCTTGCCTCTTACCAGGGCCTCGCCCACTTTGTGGGTTATGGGCCTCTTATCTCCGAATCTCTGCACGCCGAAATAGTTGGGAACGCCTCTATGTTTTTCTATCTCCGAGGTGATGGCAGCCAGCCGGCTGGCAGGATCCGGGCAGCAGAGCTCTCTAATTGTGATATGAAAACTATTGCCCAGCAGATCTCCCAGGCCCACAACCCGGTTCGTCCTGCCCAACACCTTTATTTTCAAATCCGGCAAGTTAATTTTTGAGAGTTCTGATTCATCCAGATTCATGATGCTGATGCGCTGGCTTGTAACTGCTCTCTTGTCCTTGGTGCCGGCCCAGCCGAATCTCTTCTGGCTAATGCGCAGCTTTCTGGCCATCTCCCGGATGAGGTGATGCATATCCCAGTTGGTCTTCTCCACATCTAAGACCAGATACCTTCCGCCTTCGTAGCGCAGCTCTTCGGATACCTCGGAAACCTGGAAGTCCTCTGCACAGCTCTTGATGATGCCCCCGCAGCCTGGGCTGTCTGCGATGTAATAATCCATACCCAGGGACCGGTCCTGATCGCTTGCAAAAATCATTTTGTCTCGGAGAATAAAAAAATGCCTTCCGGCGCTTCAGACGAGCTTAAGCTTGCCCGTCACTTTGTCCATCTGCTTTCCATGGGCAGGGCCCAGGCCCAGTGCGGTTACTGTGCCGGGAGGAATCTCGGTCAGCCCGGCATCGGCGACAATGGCGCTGGCTATCCCTGCTCTTTCTGCTTCTTCTCGCAGCCGGAAGAGGTCTGGCACCCCCGGCACCTTCAGGATAACCTTTTTTTGGCCCTCTGCCTTCCATTCCGTGACTATGGATTTGTCCATTTTTCCAGCTCTTTCCACAGCCATAACAGCAGCATGGGCCACCTGCACGGCCAGCTTTCCCGCCGAGAGCTTCAGATCCTCTCTAATCACAATGCATTGCTTGAATTCCATCAGAATTAACCTCGCCGCAATAAATGTTCTAAAAATATTCCAAGGTGGATGAAAAGAGGCGAAAATGTTACGCCTCTTTGGTTAGGACCTTGACGCAGGATGGGCTCTTGGCGATATTTCCCATCTTGGCACCGATGAGATATTCCAGGCCCTTTTCGGCGGCAATGTCCAGGATGCGCTGCGTCACAACGCCATCGAAGATCACGCCGTTCACGTCCCCATTTGCATCCTTCAGCTCTCTGGCCAGATCTCTTACTGCTACCTCTCTGAGGACATTTTGATTTCTATCCATTATCCTGGCAGAAAGAGTTCCATCCAGTTCATCCACATGCTGTCTGAACCATTCTCTCTCCGGCTCAGGCTCGGGGGTAGGCTCGCGAGCAGCTACGACTATCTCTTCAATTGCCGGCACGGACTTGGGAACGACCTCTCGGGGCATGACCCGGCGTGGTGCTATGGCCTCGGCCCTCTCTGTAGTGTTTCGCACACAAAAGGGCTTCTCGCGGATGAGGCTTTTTCTCTTGGTAGTGATTTCACGCCTTTTCCTGGGTTGGTTTTTGATCTTGTACTGATCCAGTACCTGCTCCACCGGGATCTTCTGGCGCAGCGCCCGGACAATCTCTTTTTGAGTCATGTCCTCGACGCTCCTTCCCTCCGGAGCCCTGGCCACAAAGTCGATATCTGCTACCTGAAGAAGCTCTTTAATGATCAGCTCTCCACCCCGGTCACCATCAGTGAAGGCAGTAACGACCTTCTTGGCACACAGATCGGCGATGGTTGGCGGCACATTGGTTCCGCCCACAGCCACGGCGTTCTTGATGCCGTACTTGAGCAGATTAAGCACATCCGCCCGGCCCTCAACTACTAAGATGGCATCAGAGTCCAGTACATTGGGTCCGGCAGGCAGGTTGTCTTTGCCCAGATGAATTATCTCTTCCACGCGAACGGATTGCTTTATCTCCTCGGTGATCTCTTCCGTCTCCAGGATGTTCTCATCGAACATCTCCACCAAAATGCGCTTCGCCCGGTCTATGACATATTTTCTCTTGGAAGCGCGTACATCTTCGATACGATTTACAGCTATGCGAGCGATGCAGGGTCCCACGCGATCAATGGTCTCTAAAGCAGCTGCCAGGATGGCCGTTTCTACTTTATCAAAGCTGGAAGGGATGGATATGGTGCCGCTGGACTTTCCGCCGCTGGATGTGATCTGGACGTCGATCCTGCCCAACCTTCCCGTTTTTTGGAGATCCCTCAAATCGAGGTCGGATCCCAAGAGGCCCTCGGTCTGGCCGAAGATAGCGCCGACCACGTCCGGCCGCTCCACTATCCCCTCCGCCGTTATATCCGCATAAATAACATATTTAGTTGTATCAACATTTTGCATATAAGACACCTCTTATTTTAAAATAGTTAGATAAAAGTCACACCCGTACTCAAAGAGCCAAAGCTATCTACGGCCAAAAACGGCCAATTCGCGACCCATTGTCGCAATCGTAGCCATGCCGATTTGCAGGCAGGCAGTGAGCAGTGAATGAGGTGAATATGAGGTTTCATCCAACTATTTCAGTGTCCATTTACCAATATCATGGAGCATCTGATAGAAATGCCCACATATGAGCTTTTTTATCCTCACTTAGCTGGCATTTCATCGCCCAAAGTTTCACTCAGGGCTTAATTATCATGTGATTTGTTGCTCAAATGCGTGCTTCTATCGCTTAAAATTGTACGAAACTAGTTTAAGAACTTTGTGGTGGATATAGAGCGTGTAAACTCAATTAAAATATATAAAGGTTCCTACAATATTACAAATCCATCCGCCGTTCTTACTACCTTTACCTCTTCTCCGGGCTCAACCTGTAGATCCTTGGGGCGAGCCGCGAGAACTGCCCCGTAAGTCTCCGGGTCCATGATCTCCAGAACGTCATCATCTTTGGATATCACAGTTGCTGCTAATGCATCGGCTTTATTTCCCAAAATCTCTACCGTCTTTGAGTTCTCCTCGCTCATGGCAGACCTGCGGCCCTCTCTAAGGGAGGTGATGAGCGTCCTCTTGCCGTCAAAGCCGGTCACAGAGAAGAACGATCCCCTGAAGGATATAATGTCTCCTCGCTTAAGTCTTGGGAACCTGATGAGCAAAGTGGAGCGGTATACATCGCGGCTGTCCTTTTTGCCTACAAGTTTGGCCGTTTCCAGGAGCTTTCCGCCAAAGCGCTCAACAAATACTCGGGCCATGCGTCTTCCCAGTTGCGTTGATCCCAGGATGATATCCAGGCCGCCTTTGACCTCCTTCATCTCCTGTATGAAAGATAGCTGATCTCCCCCGTGATAGCCGGAGTCTGCCATATCTCTGGCCGTCTTTTTGCACTCTACTATCTCTTGCGGCGTCATGGTGCGCAAGGCATTTCCGCGCAGCTGGACCGTGGACTGGAAGTACTTGCCGGCCATGCGGCTACAGCGATCGCAGGCCACCAGTTTAATCCGCACAGGAATCTCGCATTGCTCGCTTATGCTCTGGCCTTTGAAACTGCCATTGA
>JAFGNK010000052.1 GCA_016927055.1 Methanotrichaceae archaeon
AAGAAAGTGGAAGCTATCACCGGAAATAAACCCAGCACAGGTTCAATCTATCCATTGTTAAAGAAGATGGAACAGGATGGCTGGATCTCAGGAAGGGACGAAAATGACAAGACCTATTACATCTTAACCGAGGTCGGCAAAAAACACTTGCTTCTGATAAAAGAGGCAAAACTCGATTTCATCAAGAAGCTCTATAATTCCATAGCTTTGGCAAGCGAAACGTTCGACGATAGTGATGTGCTGGAGCTTATGAAAGATATGCATGCCCTTCATAGAGGAATTAGAGTGCCCAGGAAAGAACAGATGGAGCTTCTTTCTCCGCTGATCCATCAGGTTTCAGAACTCCTGGAAACCGACATCGATCGAGAGAAGATCAGGTCTGTTATTCTGGGCGCAGTAGATGAGCTAAAGAAGATTTGATTAGAGATGGTTGGATTGAGTGAACTAAAAACACAACAGAGCTCAACATTAGATGAGAGAATTGAAAGCTTGAAGCAAAATCCCAGAGGAGAATTCCTTCAGGCCATACGCGACAAAGATCTGGCCCGCTGCCTCGTGAAGACCGCAGAGATCCACGGGCACTTCTGTCCGGGTAGTGCTCTTGGCGTCATGGCCTCGGTGTACGGTCTCCATATGCTGGGGTTGGAGTCGATCTCTTCAGACGGCCTGGAGGGCCTCATGGCTGTGGTTGAAATCAACGCCTGCTTTGCTGACGGGGTACAGGCTGTATCCGGCTGCACCCTGGGGAATAATGCCCTGGTTTACAGGGATTTGGGAAGGATGGCGGTGACCTTTGCCCTGCGGGGAAGGGATAATGGTGTACGCATCAGGGTTCTGCCTGATTTCAGCTCCCGCGTGGCAGAGGCAGCTCCAAAGTTCTACCCAATTATGGAAAAGGTTATCAAGAATCGAGAGGGCGGTGCAAAAGGAAAAGCAGACTTCCGAGAAATAGGGCGGGATGCTGCATTCGCCCTCATCCGCCTTCCCTTCGAGGAGCTATTTGTAATCGAGACCATTCAGCCCCTTCTGCCTGAATACGCTCCAATTACACAGAGCGTCGTCTGCGCCAATTGCGGCGAGATGATCATGGCCACGAAGGCCGTGGACGGTCTCTGTCTCATATGCGCGGGCGAGGAATACCGCCAGGTGGAGGGAAAAGGCATTGTTGCCAAAGAAAGCTGCAGACAGCCTGCTTCAACCAAGAGCTGAGCTAAAAAGTCCTGGTGGGAAAAAAGTGGATACGACAGATATGACATGCAAACATCAATGTGATGGAAAGAATAGACATAAGAATGGCAAAAGCAGCTTCTGGATGCAAGATCCAGAGCTTGTCTTCGGCGAGCTTAATCTCAAGGAAGGGGACTATTTTCTCGATTTGGGCTGCGGGCCTGGAGATTACTCCATTCGAGCTTCGCAGCTTGTCGGCAATTCCGGCATAGTGTACGCGCTGGATAGAAACCATGATGCAATTGTTGATTTGAGGGATAAGGCCGTCTCTGTTGGATCAAAGAATATCAAGGCAGAGGTTTGTGATATTTCCGGTCCTCTGCCGGTCAAAGATAGCATTGTTGACATTTGTTTCATTTCTACCGTACTCCATTCCCTCAATCTGGCCGATGTAGAGAAAACTTTGTTTTGCGAAATCAAGCGCGTTTTAAAACCTGATGGGCGAGTGGCAATTATCGAATGCAAAAAAGAAGTCCAACCATTTGGCCCACCAATTGGTATGCGTATATCACCTGAAGAGCTGGAGGGAACAATAACACAATATGGCTTTGAGAGGATATCCCTGAGTGATCTTGGATGCAATTACCTGATTCAGTTTAAAAGGGCTTCTGAGAATTTGCCCGATCCATGTGGGCAAACATCCTGCGACATTGTGCTGCGACCGGTGGGGATTATAAAAAACAAGATTGAGAAACCATTCCTTGTTGCCGGCGGCAGTGGACTTAAAATTCAGGGAGATCTCGAAGACGCCTTAGGGAAGATTGATAGGACGTCCGAGGAGATTTCGAATATCATCATCGATGAGGGTCTGGCTGGCATTCTCGACGGAATCGAGGAGTATTCTCATCTTATAATTTTATACTGGGCGCATAAAGTCCCTGAAGAGGGCCGATCGCTTACCAAGGTACACCCCATGGGCAGAGAAGACATTCCGCAAAGGGGCGTTTTCTGCACCTGTAGCCCCGCTAGGCCTAATCCAGTGCTCATGACAGTTGTCCGTTTGCAGGAACGAAAAGGAAACGTGCTGATGGTGACAGGCCTGGATGCGGTCGATGGAAGCCCTGTTATCGATATCAAGCCATATGTCAAAGACTTCTACCCACAGGAAGGGGTGCACATCCCTGAATGGATGCAGCGGCTTCAAGAAGAGGTCGGCAAGATTAAATCACGGAGAAAAAGCAATATTAATTAATATTATTTATAAATTAATAAAGTTGTAGGAGGAGTCAACACGGGAATAATCCGGCCAATGAAAGGGAATGACAGGGCTTTGTCCTTAAAATTCCCGCTTGTACTCGGATACGGGGTCGTGGGCCTGCTGCTTTTCATTCTCTGCAGCCCTGCCCTGGCTTCCGATGAGACGATAGATGTATTTACCATCGCCGACCCAACTGGCGATTGGGGATATCCCTCCCCTTACGGGCATTACCCGAGAGGGCCTGGATATGTAAGGATGAGCCTGATCTTCGATACACTGGTATGGAAGGACCAGAACGGATACGTTCCGGCTCTGGCAGAGAGCTGGCAGATGGAGGACGGTGCTTATGTCTTCAACCTGAGAAAGAACGTGATGTGGCAGGACAAAGAGCCTTTTACTGCCAAGGACGTGGTTTTCACAGTTGACTACATAAAGGAGCATCCTTACCCGTTGGTAAGCCCAAAACTCGTGAAGTCTGCGAAGGCTCTGGACGACTATACCGTTAAGCTCTATCTGAATGGATCTTATGCCCCATTCCTTGAGATGGTTGCAGGAGCGCTCCCCATACTTCCTGAGCACATTTACAAGGACGTAGACAACCCTGCCGAGTTCCTCGACGAGGAGGCCTTAACCGGCACTGGGCCCTTCATGCTGACTGATTACGACAAAACCCAGGGGACATACCTCTACGAAGCCTATGATGACTACTACCTGGGCGCTCCCAAGGTAGCGCAGCTCAAGTTCGTAAAGGTCAGCAATGAGATGGCGGCTGCGGCACTGGAGAAAGGCGATGTCGACGCTGCAACCGTCCCTCCCGAGGCGGCTGAGAAGCTGGAGGGGATGGGCTTCAATGTCCTGAAGGGTTCACACGACGGCATCACCAAGCTCATGGTCAACCACATGAAGGAGCCATTCTCTGATGCTAAATTCAGGCAGGCCCTCTACTATGCCATCGACAGACAGGCTCTGGTGGATACAGTTTTGCGCGGCTACGGCATCATCGCCAGCCCCGGCCTCCTTGCTCTGGATAGCGAGCTATACAACCCTGATGTGGAGGAATACGCTTACGATCCGGCTAGGACCGGAGAACTTCTGGAAGAGCTGGGCTACACCAAAGACGGTCAGTACTTCACCAAAGACGGCGAGCCCCTGGAGATGGAGATGCTGATCATATCGACGGACGAGCGAGCAGGAGAGATGATTAAGCAGCAGCTAGAGCAGGCCGGGTTTAAAGTATCCCTAAGAAGCCTTGACTCCAAGACCCGGGACAGCCTGGTTTCCGAGTGGAACTTCGATATGGCTTTAAACAGCCATGGGGGAATGGGTGGAGATCCTGAGATCCTAAGCAGGCTGATTGGCGAAGGGTTCTCGTTCAACAGCGCCCGCTACTTTGAGAACCAGGAGTTAAACGATCTCCTGAAGCAGGAGGTTTCTGAGATGGACCCCGATCGAAGGAGGGAGCTTGTCGATGAGGTCCAGGAGGTGCATGCTCAGAATCTGCCGACACTGCCCCTTTACTATGCCGATTCCTACTGGGCGCACGACGACATGGTAAATATGTATTACACCAAGCGGGGAATCGCCATGGGAACACCCATAGCGCAGAACAAGCAATCCTTCGTGAAATGAATTGCGATTTGTTGGGCGAGATAGAGGAAAAGACCCTCTGTCTCGGCCTATTTTTTCAATAAATCTTGATCAGTTAAATCGCTCGCGATCTGCGATCTCTGCCTTGTTCTTATAGATTCCTTTTGGGCCTCCAATGATCTGGTGGGCTTCTATTACACATACGGAGGAGTAGCTATGGGAAAACACCTACGACTTTGAATAAGATTGCCTTTTTTTTGGCCGCTCGTTCTCAGAAAATTCCTGGCTTTGCTGCATAACAGTCCAGCATTATGTCCAGGACCTCAGCGGCAAAACGCCACTAGCACAAACCTTCCCCCAGGGCAGACTGCCAGCCCTTTTATTTATAGGTCCGATCATATCTTGCAGCAATGTCC
>JAFGNK010000053.1 GCA_016927055.1 Methanotrichaceae archaeon
ACTGGTAGAAAGTATTTATCTATGATCGAGGAGTGAATGGGTGTGGATACGGGGCCAGAAATTTACAGAAAACTCGGCACACTACCCATTGTTCCTTTTGAATTCCCAAATCAAAGATAATCTCTTCTTTGAGTGGAAGAGTAGTGCCCCAAAACAGCAAGAAGGGAAAAAAGAAATAACTGGGCCTATCTTATTCGGCCCATTCTTCCACATATCATTCAAATGTACTGCGCAGCCAGCCCCTCGGGCTCGCTTATATGGTTTCTCTCTTTGTGCAGTATCTTGACCGCTGCGTTCTCAAAGTCGCTCTGGTATACGGTGGTCCTCTCTTCGCGAATAGCATACATGCCTGCCTCAGTGGACAGCGCCTTGAGGTCTGCACCGCTCGAGCCCTCCGCCATATCGGAGATCAACTTGAGGTTCACATGTTCGTCCAGGTTCATGCCAGCAGTATGGATCTTTAAAATCGACTCGCGAGCCTCACGACTGGGCATAGGAATCTCAATGACCCTGTCGAATCGCCCCGGTCGCAGCAAGGCCGGATCGAGCATGTCCAGGCGGTTGGTGGCGGCGATGAGCTTGACCTCGCCTCGCGCATCAAAGCCATCCATCTCTGCCAGGATCTGCATGAGTGTCCTCTGCACCTCACGATCTCCGCTGGTAGCTCCATCCATGCGCCGTGCACCGATGGCATCCAGCTCGTCTATGAAGATGATGGCCGGCGATTTAGTCTTGGCCAGCTCGAAGAGCTCACGCACCAGGCGCGCACCCTCTCCGATGTACTTTTGCACGAACTCCGAGCCCACCACGCGAAGGAAGGTGGCTTCGGTGCTCTGGGCAACCGCCTTGGCCAGAATGGTCTTGCCGGTTCCCGGCGGCCCGTGCAGCAAGACTCCCTTGGGCGGCTCAATGCCTACGGCCGTGAAAAGGTCCGGACGCTTGAGGGGCAACTCTACAATCTCCCTTATCTCGGAGATCTGAGTGTCCAGCCCCCCAATCTGTGAGAAATGGACATCTGGGGCCTCCTCTATCTCCATGCCGAATACGGCCGGGTCGCGGGGAGACGGCAGGACGCACATAACAGCAAAGGACTGCTGATTTAAGCCTACCTGAGCTCCGGGTTTGATCTCTTCCTCAATGAACTGGGAGAGATTAACCACGAACCTGGGGCCAGTGCTACTCTTGACAATGACCCTGTTCTCGTCCAGGACATCTACAATGGTGCCCACGATCATGGGACCGATGCGCAGGCGCTCCAGCTCGCTCCTCAGCTTGCGAGCTTCTCGCTCGAACTTGAGCTTCTGATTCTCAATGAGCCGCTTTTCGCCTTCTACGCGGTCCTTCTGCTCTCGCAGCGCCAGGTTGCGCTCTTCAAGCTGGCGCATGCGGTCCAGGATGTAGCGCGAGAAGTCCGCGCCGGCCTGTGACTCATTCATGCCTTCTCCACTATCCATAATTACAAACATTATTAAACTCCGACCCCTATAAAGGTTTCCGAAATGACCGAGAAGCAATGCGAGATTTGCGGCGCTGAGATCTCAGGAGCACCCCAGAGGGTCGTGATCGACGGCTCAGCGCTGGAGGTATGCAAGGGCTGTGCGCGCTTCGGAAAACCGGAAGACAAATGGTCTCCAGTTCCCAAGAAGATGGTTCCCGTGGCGAGAGCGTTTACAGAAAAACGCCCCAAACCGCGCGACCATTTCAAGGACTTGGTAGAGTTAGTCCCGGACTTCGGGCGCAGGATCAGAGTGGCACGGGAGGGCCTGGGCCTCTCCCTGGAAGATTTGGGGGGGAGGATTAAAGAGAAGGCCACGCTCTTAAAGAAGATCGAGCGGGAGGATATCTCTCCTGAGGATGAGATTAGAAAGAAGCTGGAAAGAGTGCTGAATATCAAGCTGCTCGACGAGGCGAGCGAGGCTCGTGGCAAGTCCGGCAGCAGTGGCAGGGGATTGACCTTAGGAGATATTGCCAGCATCAAACGGAAACCTGAGAAATGATCGCCAGTGCATCTCGCTATGTCATCGGCGGGGGAGTGATAGTCTACCCGACCGAGACCGTTTACGGTCTGGGTGCCAATGCTCTGGATGAACAGGCAGTGATGAGGGTTTTTCAGATCAAAAAAAGGCCTATTTCCCAGCCCATTTTCTTGGCCGTCTCTAACTTTGAGATGCTGAAGAATGTTGCGCATGTGAGCGAAGATGATCTGGACCTTTTGCTGCAGATTTTGCCGGGGCCGGTTTCTATTCTTATCAAGAAAAAGAGCATAGTTCCTGATATCCTCACCGCTGGCTCGCCGCTAGTTGGCATCAGATATCCGGACCACGAAACGGCTTTACGGATCATCGATCTGGCCGGACCGATCACCTCCACCAGTGCCAATCGCACCGGCTCGCCGCCACCCACAAGCGCAGCCCAAGTATCCCCGGAAATCAAGGATCGTGTGGATGCGGTCGTGGATGGAGGGAAATGCAGATTCGGGCAACCCTCAACCCTGCTGGATCTGCAGAAACGAGAGATCATTAGGCCCGGGGCAGGCCTGGATGAGGTAATGAAGGCGATAATGTGAAGGTTAGAATCAGAGACTTCTTTGAGACTATTGATGGCTGGATCTTCGCAGTCGCAGACTACAGCCACCCAGAGGGGCTTCGCTCATTGCTTCGCTATGTCCCCGATGCTGCAGGAGAGCGCGTGGCCAATGGCAAGCGCTATAAAAAGATGGACTTCGACCCGGCTTTCGAATTTCTTAGAAGGGAAAGGCCAGACTATGTTCGCGACCTGCACGTGGTTCCTCAATCGGATGTGCTCAGGATTTACCATCCCTCCGAGGGTCTTTTAGCCGTAGCGGAGCGGGACCCGAGAGTCAGGAAGATTGCCAGTCTACTGGCAGAAGGAGGTGTGCCGTGGGAGCAGATGGGCATCACCGGATCAATGCTGGTAGGCCTGCACAGCCCCAGCTCAGATATAGATTTCGTGGTTTATGGCCCCCTCTGGTGGAAGGCCAGGGATATCGTGGCCCGGGGCAAGGCCATAGGAAAGATTGGGGATTTGGATGAGCCCACCTGGAGGAAGATCTACTCCAAGCGAAAGCCGGAGATCAGCTTCGAGGAATTCATGCGGCATGAGACGCGAAAGGGAAATCGAGGCATGATTGACGGCACCTACTTTGACCTTCTCTTCACTCGCGAGTGGAACCAGATACATCCACAACCAGAGGGCAAGCCGGCTGGAGTGCGCCGCATTGAGGCTAACGTTATTGATGCCGATTTTGCCTTCGACAGTCCTGCTATATTCCGTCTGGATCACCCTGAAGTCAAGGAGATATTCTGCTATTCGCATACCTACGCCGGCCAGGCTCTGCCTGGTGAGAGAATCGAGGCGAAAGGCGTGCTGGAAGAGACAGCTCAGGGCCTTAGGCTTGTGGTTGGAACCACGCGAGAGGCCCGCGGCGAATGGATCAAATCACTCACCTTGCTGGAAAGCTAAAAAGGTATTATAAAACGAATTTAAAAGAGGTCCTTTGCATGTTACAAGTTCGTCCCTTTGATATCGAGATAGGTCAGCACAAAGTCATGCTCAATGTAGTTGATGCCAGAGAGAGAGGCCTTAATGCCGGTGATCGGGTCAGAGTCAGAACAAAGGGTGCCGCGACCACGGCCATACTCGACACCACCCTGGAGATGGTCAAGCAGGGCGAGATCGGCATCTTTACGGAGGCTATGAAGGATTTAAAGGATCCTACCACCGTGGATGTCCTGCCTGCACCCAGGCCCGCCTCTCTCTGCTATATAAAGAACATGATGGACAAGCAAAAGCTCACCGAGGACCAGATCCGGACCATCGTACAGGATATTGTGGATAATAACCTCAGCGAGATTGAGCTTTCAGCTTACGTTACTGCTTCTTATATCCATAACATGGACAGCCAGGAGGTTGAATGGCTCACCCGGGCCATGATTGAGACAGGCGAGCGAATTCACTTCGACACCCATCCCGTCATGGACAAGCACAGCATTGGAGGCGTTCCCGGCAATAAGGTCTCTTTACTTGTGGTGCCGATAGTCGCGGCAGCAGGCCTTCTCATTCCCAAGACCAGCTCGCGCGCCATCACCGGTGCCGGCGGAACGGCGGATCTTATGGAAATCCTGGCACCGGTAGAGTTTAGTGCCGACGAGATCAAGGAACTGACTGAAAAGGTAGGCGGTGTCATCGTCTGGGGCGGAGCTACCAACATTGCTCCTGCCGACGACAAACTGATTAAGGCCGAATATGCTCTTTCCATCGATCCCTACAGCCAGATGCTCGCCTCTATTATGGCCAAGAAGGGCGCAGTTGGCGCAGATGCTGTTGTTGTGGACATGCCTGTAGGTCCCGGAACAAAGCTGGAAACTCCTGAAGATGGTCGCTCTCTGGCCAAAGACCTCATCGATCTGGGAGAGCGCCTGGGCATTCGTGTGGAGTGCGCTATGACCTTTGGCGGATCGCCGGTAGGCCGAACCATTGGGCCGGCCCTGGAGGTGCGCGAGGCGCTCACGGTCCTGGAGAATAAGGGCGGACCGAACAGCCTGAAGGAGAAGAGCCTTTCTTTAGCCGGCATCCTGCTGGAGATGGGAGGAGTTGCAGGACGCGGAGACGGCTACAAGGCGGCAGAGGATATTCTCACCAGCGGAAAAGCTCATGAGAAGCTCATGGAGATCATTGAGGTTCAGGGCGGCGACCCGTTAGTCAAGATTGAAGATATCGTTATCGGTGAGAACTGCGAGGACATTATTGCGCCGGCAGGAGGCTACATCGTCGCCTTTTTCAACAAGCGGCTGGTGGAGCTGGCTCGCTTGGCAGGGGCCCCCTCGGACAAAAAGGCAGGCGTCATAATCCATAAGAAGATGGGGGAGAGGGTAAAGAAGGGTGAGCCTTTGATCACCATCTGTTCCTCATCGGATTGGCAACTGGAGAGCGCCGTAAAGGATGCCAAGAGACAGATGCCCATTGTTGTTGAGGGAATGCTGCTGGAAAGGTATCCCAAGATCACTGAGCTTTAGAGGCATGCATAATGTTGATTGCAATTACTTATCACGAGGATTTCGGAAAACGCGGATTTAGCGTCCTGAAGGAGCGAATCGAACCCTCATTCGAGAAGCTAATGGAGTCGGGGCTTGTGGACGGCGATGACGTGCAGGTCTTCAAGGCAAGGCCTGCCCCCCTGGATCTGGTGAAGCAGGCTCACACCGAGGCCCATATGGCCAATATGGAGAGTGATCCATATCGTGAGGTGGCAATCCTTTCCGCAGGCAGCGTTATGATGGCAGCCGAGATGGTTGCCGAGGGCCTGGCCAGGAGAGCCTTCGCATATACCGGAACGGCCGGACACCATGCCTCGCGGGGCAGTTGCTGGGGCTTTTGCTACTTCAACGATGTGGCTGTCACCATAATTCGTCTGCGTCAGATGGGGCTGCAGCGCTTCCTCATCGTGGATGTAGATCCTCATTTTGGCGATGGCACGCGCGACTTCTTCAAAGACGATGCCGATGTATTTCATATCAACATGCACAGCGGCACCGGCGAGGATCATGATTCAATAAAAAACAACTATGACATCGGCCTCACCTTTGGAGGCAGCAATGAGCAGTTCCTTTCCGCTCTCAAGAGCGGCCTTGAATTGGCCAGGAATTTTGACTTTCAGATGGCTTTTGTCATCTTCGGCCATGACTCTCACCAGGACGATTATGGTGGCTTCAATCTGACCTTTGAAGCCTACCCCAGGATGACACAGTTGATAATGGAAGCGGTGGGCGACAGGGGTCTGATCTTTGTGCTCAGTGGCGGCTCGTGTGTGCATGTCGCAAAGCGCGTTATCCCCGATGTGATCTCCGTCTTGTCAGGAAGGTGGCCGGCATGAGAATGGCTTCCAACTGCTATACCTGTATCCTCGACCGGGCTAAATTCGAGTGCGATCTTGTCTTTTCCAACGAGGAAGAGAAGAAAGCGGCTATGGAGGAGCTGCTGGACTACCTGGCCTGCCACAAGGGTGGAGTTTCGGCTCTGGTGGGAACGGAGCGGGAGAATATCGTCAAGAGGCGCAGCGGATTATCTGATCCGTACCAGAGCTTCAAAGAGGAGAGCAATCTTGTGGCCAGAGAAATTCTGCCTCTGGCCGAAGAATTCTACGAAAAAGCTGATGACAAGATTGTTGCATTGATTCGCATTGCAGCAGTCGCCAATTCCATGGAGTTTGGCGTCAAGGGCCACGACTTCGATAACAAAACCTTTGCCGGCGTCTTTTTAGATACACTTCGGGAAAAATTGCATGGCGATATTGCCGAGGTAAAAAGGCGTCTAGGCAGCTTTAGCAAGATCTTCTATCTTACAGATAATTGCGGTGAAGCTGTATTTGATCTCTTCGTAATTGGCAAGCTTGAGGAGATGGGAAAGTGTGTTGTAATAGGATCAAAGTCCGAGCCCGTCCTCAATGATGTCACCGCGAAAGAGCTCTCAGCCATGACACAGACAAAGGTCATTCCGACCGGAAACGTAGTGGGAACGGCCCTGGAGTATCTGGAGCCGGAGGCTTGCTCTCTCTTATTCGATCCCAGTTGGCTGATATTGTCCAAAGGAATGGGCAATTTTGAGACCATCTCCGAGTTCGAAGAGAGGCTGCTCGGTCGGCTTATCTACATCATGAGGGCGAAGTGCGAGCCTGTGTCCATGGTGATCGGCGTGCCCAAGGGAACTCTGGTGGCAAAATCGATTTAGTATCATCCTTATTTTATCTATAATTCATATCCACTTCTTGAGCAGCCACCTCTTCCGGTTCCTCTATGAAAGGCTCCATGAGAGTGATATCAATGTCGAGGTGGAGGAGCTCTTTTACTGCGGACAATAGGCTAGTGGCTGCCTCGATGTCAATGGGATCATTCCCCGAGCTGGTTGCCAGCAAGCAGAAGCCGCGCAGATCATAAAGGGGGGCTAGCCCCGCCAGAAGGCCGTTTAATCCGCCAATGGCGCCACTCCGCAGCAAGGGGATTTTACACTCACTCAGGGCTTTGGCTGAATCCAGATCTGTAGCGGTGCCAAGTATTTTCTCGTTTGTTTCCCCAACATATGCCGCGAGGGTGATGACGTCCGTGACCCCTTGCTCTTTAACCGCCTGCAGAATGTTTCCCGCCAGTTCATGCATGCCTACTACATCCAGAGGTTGAGCATCACCGGAGAGAATGAGCATGTTCTCTCTTTCCTTGGGACGCATCAGTTCGCCATGCATTAGCTCAGCTAACCCTTCACAGACTGTAACCTGGGGCGGAAAGCTGCGCGAAAAAAAGGGCATTATGGTACTGCATTCCAGGGCCGTAGCCAGGTAATCGGCAGCGACTTTGCCAACGCTTCCAATTCCAGGAAGACCGCAAATGCAGATGACACGAGACTCAAACATCAAATATAAGGTTGGCGTGCAGCTATAACATACTTTCGCCAACCTATAGCTGAAACTTGATGCCTGAGTGATTGATTTTTGATAGCTGTATGTTCCTATTTGCCGATAGCTTCGATTAGCCAGTTGAATTTAATGGTCTCATTAGTCTCCACAATGGTGACTTCTGCTGGCTGAATCTGGCCATCCTTAAATAGGAAGGAGTTTCCTGAATCATCGGTTTCCTTCGTGCCGATGGGTGCAGCTCCGCGATCGTAGAAGACTACATAAAAGTCTCCAGTTACCGCTACTGCCGGTATTTCTATCTCACCGAACAACGGCCCTGTCTCAGACAGGAAATAATTATTCTGTGAATCAGCAAATTTATAGAGAAGATTGAGATCTTTGTCTCTTATCTCAAGCATGATATTTCGGTCTGCCGGGAACATTTGTGTGGACTCATTAAATCCGCTCCAACCCAGCACTCGCACCTTCTGCAGCTTCCAGCCTGTTTTAGGGACAGTGAACTTTACTGCCTCTCCTATGTCGAAAGATCCAAATGCAACCAGTGAAGAGAATAATGTAAAGTTCATGTCAGAATTATTTCCGCTATCTCCCCTTAGTGTAGTTAATTGTGATGTTGCAGCCTCTGATGCAATAGCGTTGATGCATAATGCTAGGCAAAATAGGCAAGCGAGCATTAATATACTCTTCTTCAAAATGATCACCCAAGATCTATCAAAGGATTTTTATCCATATAAAGATTCTGATAGACGGCCCGGATAATTTTATAATAAAAATAGCTATTAAGTTATAAAATTGAAAATACTTTGAATTTTGAGATTAAATTTTTGCGGATAATAACGATGAATCCACAGATAGATATCTGCGGAGGTCGGCATCAGGCCAATCGTTGCCTGAGCCAAGCCACCTAAAATAAAAAAAAGACTTAACTTCCGCTCACAGTCATGATCCAGTTTATAGGAACCGATTCGTTCTCCTTGGATACAGGCAGACTCGCTGGTATTAATTCATTTCCATCTTCTACATAGAGGAACGAGTTCTGGCTGGTCTCGTTGAGGATTTCGCCGGCAATTGCTATTGCTCCTCGGTCGTAGAAGCATACATAAAAGTCGTCTTTAACTGGTATTGATGGTATGCGGATAGTAAACGGATAAGTCATCGTCGCATTGCGCGCAAAGTTGGAGTACGGAAGCTGGGAATCAGCAAACTTATATAGCAAATTAAGGTCCTTATCCCTTACTTCAAGGCCAATTATCCGTTCTCTTGGGATCGATTCATTGGTGCCATCGAAGCCATCCCACCCTAATATTTGGACGGCATTCAGTTTCCAGCCAGGCTTTGGTGCTTTGAACTTGACTGCTTCAGCAATAAAATAGGCTGGGGGACCGATAAACGTTAGCAAGTCAACGGAAACGATTTTTTTTTGCGAAATATTCCCTTCAAATGAATATATTAATTGGTTCTCCGGTGATTGTGCATCGGCTGCTGCAGATATGCCGGTCATAGATAGAGCCAGTAAGCATAATGCAGTTATTAGTAAGATCATATTCTTCAAATGATCACCTAAGATAGACAACCGAATTTTGCCCATATAAAGATTCTGATGCATGGCAAGAATATGTCCAATTCAGGAAAAAGAAAAATAATGGGTTCCTCCAATGTGCTGCAAATTTGCCTCTTCTACTCACCGACTGCCCTGATGACCCAATTAACCTTGGTTGACTCATTATCTTCGATTTTAAATTCTGCAGGAATCAGATCGCCATATATGCTATTGTATTGATAGGAGTTTCCGGTTCCATTTTCCAATTCCACGCCGATCCTCATAGTGGTCCGATCGTAGAAGATGATGTAAAAGTCGCCAGTTAATGGAAGAGCGGGAATATCTATGGGTACGAGAGCCGGAGCGGGAAAAGTGAAGTATGCATTCTGTGTGTCTGCAAGTCGGTAAAGCAGGTTTAGATTTTCGTCTCTGATCTCAATAAGGAAATTACTTGGCGAAGGGACTATCATGGAAGTTTCATTGAAGCCGTTCCAGCCCAGCACTCGTATCTGCTTCAATTTCCAGTCGGGCTCTGGTGCAGTGAATTTTACCGCTTCGCCTACACGGAATGCATCTATGCCCCAATCCTGGCCGACAGAATACAAAGTAAAATTCATATTAGTGATATTAGTTCCACTATCCTGCATGAGGATGGTCAGACTTGGACTGGAATTAGCTGCACTATTTTGAGCTATTGCCAGGCCAATTAGAGTCAAGAAACAGAATGCGGAAACCAGTAAAATCATCCTTTTCAAGCTATCACCCTAATAGGGGAATTAAATTCGATCTTTATATAGATGGTGCTGGATTGCAGATGAAGAGACCAGATATTAAAATTACAGGCCGAAATAGCATTATAGAATGATCTTCTTAAGTAAGAACGATTAAAAAATATATTAAAAATAAATGCGGCTTTTAGCCGCCTAAGAGAACATCCTCAGGGCTTCTTCCGATCCTTCGATCTCATCCCCAAGTACCTTTCCGATTGCAGTATTGAAATCACTTCTACCGACCGAAGAAGCGCCTCTTCGCAGAGCATTCATGCCTGCTTCAACCACAATTGCCTTGAGGTCAGCACCGCTCGCCTCATCAGTCTCCTTGACGATATCTATCAGATCCACGTCCTCATCCATCTTCATCTTCCTGGCATGAATCTCCAGGATCTTGAGCCGCCCTTGTGCAGAAGGTATGGGAATCTCAATGATCCTATCAAAGCGACCAGGCCGCAGCAGCGCCGGATCGAGGATATCGATTCTGTTCGTGGCCGCGATGATCTTGATGTCTCCCCTGGTTCTAAATCCGTCCATCTCCGCTAAAAGCTGCATCATGGTACGGTTGACCTCGGCGCTTCCCGTGGTGCCGTCATGGGTACGGATGCTTCCCACAGCGTCAATCTCATCGATGAATATGATGCTGGGGGCTTTCTCGCGCGCCATCTGGAAGATATCGCGAACGAGCTGCGCGCCCTCTCCGATGAACTTATGCACCAGCTCCGAGCCGGACATATGGATGAAAGTGGCCCTGGATTCGTGGGCTACAGCCTTGGCGAGCATGGTCTTGCCCGTCCCCGGCAGGCCATAGAGCAGGACGCCTCTGGGCGGCTCTATGCCGATATCCTGGAAGATGGCTGGATTCGTGAGCGGCAACTCCACCGTCTCCCTGATCTCTTGAATCTGGCTTTCCAGACCACCCACCTGTTCGTAAGACACATCGGGAGCCTCAACCAGCTCCATTACTTTGGCCCGGACATCCACAGAGCGATCCAGGATGCGAACAATGGTCAGAGAGTTGTTTATAGCCACACGAGAGTTAGGCTGGATTATATCCATCAGCTCTGGCGGAGCAGTTGTGATGAACTCCTGATTATTCCCGTGCTGCCTGAGCAGGACATAGTCCGGCCCCATCTCCACAACTGTTGCCAGGAACAGCGGCATCCTCTTGAGGAGTATATTCTCTTTCTTCAGCCGCTCAACCTCTCGCAGATATTTCTTGTTGGCAATGAGGGACTCGAAGAGCTTTGCTCTTACCTCTTCCCTCTCCATCTTGGTGGTTTCCAACTCTTCTACGAGGCTCTTGTTGTCGGACTGCAGAGCGCTTATCCTCTTGATATAGGACTCATGAATGGTCTCTTGACCGGAAATGGCCGATGTTTCACTCATATAAGGAAAGTTTAAGTTTTTCAAGCTTATAAACTCATGCCTGAGGCAGAAGCTCAAAAATTTAGAATTTAGAAAGATATTAATCATAATCGGCTTGATTATTATCCAGTGGTTTTCTATGATCACCCTGAATAAGCATCATGTCCCTCCCTTCGAGGTAGTGGAGAGAAAAGGGCTCGGCCACCCGGATACTCTGGCGGACGGCATCTCCGAGGCCATCTCCCGTTCTCTCTGCCAGTTCTATCTGGACGAGTTCGGCCAGATCCTGCACCATAATGTAGACAAGGTCCTGATTATCGCCGGCAAGAGCGCTCCGCTTTTTGCAGGAGGCACGATTTTAAAGCCCCCTTCTGTAGTCGTGGGCGGCCGGGCCAGCAAGCCCTCGGCAAAGCCGATTAACGAGATCATTGAGGATGCTACCGCATCACTATTCCATAAAACCGTGAAAAATCTGCAGCAATTCGAGGTCGAGCCGCGCGTGGAAGAGGGCGCCCCGGAGCTGAGGAGCCTCATCGGCCGGGGGGCCAATGACACCTCCATTGGAGTGGGATATGCACCGCTGAGCAGCACCGAGCAGCTCATTCTGGATCTGGAAGAGGTTGTGAGGGACGTGCCGGGCGTGGGGGAGGACACCAAGCTCATGGCGGTGCGTATAGGTGATAAGCTGACCCTGGTGGTAGCAGCAGCCATGGTCTCCCGGTTCATAAATTCGCGAGAGGATTACGATGAGGCCAAATCTCGCGTCAGGGAGGCAGTTATGAAAAAGGCTCAGGCAGAGGGTGCCGGGGATGTGGAGGTCTGCGTGAACTGCGCCGATGCCGGGGAGAACATCTATCTCACCGTCACCGGCACCTCCATTGAAATGGGCGACGACGGAGCTACGGGCCGGGGCAATCGCGGCAACGGCCTCATCACGCCCATGCGGCCCATGACCATGGAGGCCATAGCCGGGAAAAATCCGGTCAGCCACGTTGGCAAGATCTACAATGTTCTGGCGCAAAAGGCAGCTGCCGAGATCGCGGAGCTGGAGGGTGTGGAAGAGGCCTACGTCACCTTTGTCAGCAAGATCGGCTCGCCCATAAGCCAACCTCTCCTGCGCGGCGTGCAAATCTCAGGCGACTTGCAGTTGACGCCAGGAATGGAGTCGAAGGTCAATGCCATCCTGGACTACTGGCTACAGAGCACAGAAGCCCTGGTGAAGCAGTTTGTGGGGGGCAAGCTGACTTTATACTGAAATAATCTTGACTAATCGGCTCCTTTGGTAGCCTCTTTTTTTGCCATCTGCAGCCTCTGCTTGGCGGTGTAGCCGGTGGCTTTTTCCAGGAAATTTCTAAAGCGCTTGTTGGTATCCATGGCAACGACATCATTTGCATCTTTTGCCGACTCAGTGGTCACAGAAAGCTTCTTGCCGTTGATCGATACACAGGCGCTTTTAAGAGCTCCATAGCTGAGAAGAAGCTTGCCGTCCTCTTGCTTTATCTCAGTGGGAAACTCCTCTTCCAGTGCCTTTTGAAT
>JAFGNK010000054.1 GCA_016927055.1 Methanotrichaceae archaeon
CGGGGCGCTTACTAACAAATGGCATGATATGAGATTGCAGTACAAAGTATTAAATGTTGCTATGTTATTTTGGAACCTAAACACTAGGTTTTCATGGAACTTGTCTTCTCAGACTCTGCAAAGAAGGAATTGGAGAGCTTGCCGCAAGAGTTGATCGCCCTATTCCTAAAGCATCTGGAAAAGATGCAAGAGACGCCCCCTCGCAAACATATGAAACACGGAATATCCTGTCACGTCGAAAAAGTAACCAAACAGGCAAGAATAATCTATAACATAGAAGGAGGCGACATTTACATCCTTCACTGCTTCGCGGGCCATAAGGAGTATGAGCGTTGGTACAATTCTTATAAGTAACAACAAGCCCGGACGACGTGCGGCGCTCATCCTCCTATTTCTTCGCGGACAGAATGCGGCTTTATGCCTTCTCTACCTCTTCCTTAACCAACCGGTGCACCTCGCCGGCACTGGCCTTGCCGCGCGTCTTCTTCATGACCAGGCCCACGATGAAGTTCAGAGCCCTCTCGCTGCCCGCTTTGTAGTCCGCCACCGCCGCCGCGCTCTCTGCCACAGCCTCTTTCACTGCTTTTTGCACGGCATCGTCCTCTGCTTTGCCCAGGCCCTTTGATTGGACTATTTCCTGAGGTGAGCCTTCCTTCTTGTCCAGCAGCTCGCGTATGATCTGCACCGCTCCGTTCTCAGTGATCTTGGCTTTCTCCAGCATTTGCACGATCTCAGTCATGTGCTTTTCACTGAAGCTCTCGATGGAGAGGTCCCGGTAGTTCAGTTCGCCCTTGAGGACATCGGCGATCCAGACCGCAGCCAGCTTGGGCGCGGCCTTGGCCGCCACGGCCTCGTAGAAGTTGGCTACCCTGATCTCAGATGTTAAGGATTTGGCATGATCATCAGCCAGGCCGTACTGCTTCACAAACCTTTCTCGCTTGGCGTCAGGCAGCTCAGGCAGGGTCGCTTTTATGGCCGGTACCCAGGAGGCGATGCGCATGACCGTCAAATCGGCCTCCGGGTAATAGCGGTAGTCGTGTGCGCCCACCTTGCTTCTGATGGAGACGGTGATTTTGCGCAGCTCATCGAAGTGCCGGGTCTCCTGTACCACCTTGATGTTGCGTCTTGCCAGGTTCCTCTGCCTGGTTATCTCATAGGAGAGAGCCTTTTCTACGCCCTTGAAGCCGGAGATGTTCTTGACCTCCGACCGATCTCCTCCTTTGAGGGAGATGTTGGCATCCACGCGCATGGAACCTTCCTGTGAGCCGTCGAATACATCCAGATACTCGAGAATGCTCTTCAGCTTGTCCAGGAAAGCGCGCGCCTCTTTGGGGGAGCTCAAGTCCGGCTCGGTCACGACCTCCAGCAGGGGCATGCCGCAGCGGTTGTAGTCCACCATGGTGTACTTGGCCTTGTCAATGGTGCCCGCATGCACCAGCCGCCCGGGGTCCTCTTCCATATGGGCCCGGTTGATGCGAATATTTCTCTCCTTATCGTCGTCGCCCAGAATCATGATGTGTCCCTGGGTGGCTAGGGGATAGTCATACTGGCTGATCTGAAAGCCCTTGGGCAGATCCGGATAGTAGTAGTTCTTCCGGTAGAAGAGAGTCTCCTCCTCTATCTTGCAGCTTAGGGCCAGTCCCACCTTTATGCCGTACTCTACCGCTTTCTTGTTTATCACAGGCAGAGAGCCGGGCAGCCCCAAACAGACGGGGCAGGTATGGCTGTTGGGCGGAGAGTTGTGGTAGGCTGTGGAGCAGCCGCAGAACATCTTGGACTGCAGGCGGTTGAGCTGCACGTGAATCTCCAGGCCGATGATGACATCCTCCATCTAGATCACCTCCGGTTTTGCCTCATGGAAGGGTGTGGCCGCCTCGAAGGCCTGAGCGGCGCGCAGCACTGCCGCCTCGCCAAAGTGCGGGCCTATGAGCTGCAGGCCGATGGGCAGATGTCCGGCAAAGCCGCAGGGCACGGAGATGGCGGGCACGCCTGCTAAATTTATGGGCACGGTGAAGACATCGGCCATGTAAAGGGAGAGCGGATCGTTGATGCGCTCACCGATCTTGAAGGCGGGAATGGGCATGGTGGGGCTGGCCAGAAGATCCACTTCCTTGAAGGCGCGCAGGAAGTCCTCTTTTATCAGCGTCCTTACCTTGAGAGCTTTGAGGTAGTAGCGGCCGTAATAGCCGGCGGAGAGGGCATAGGTTCCCAGCATTATGCGCCTTTTAACCTCCGGCCCAAAGCCCTGGGCACGAATAGCTGAGAAGGTGGTATGCCAGTCCTTGTCCTCCCCCATGCGGGAGCCGTAGCGCAGGCCGTCGAAGCGGGCTAAATTGGAGGAGGCCTCGCTCATGGCAATGACGTAGTAGGCGGCCAGAGCATAGCGAGTATGGGGCAGGCTGATCTCCTGCCAGGACGCGCCCTGGGATTCAAGGGTATGAATGCCGTCCCAGACTGCCTTTTCCACATCTTTGTTCACTCCCTCGCCAAAGTACTCCTTGGGAATTCCTATCTTCAGGCCGGAAATCCCTTCACCCAGGCCCGGCAAATAACTGCGTCGTTCCCCTTTCGCCGAGGTGGAATCCCGCTTGTCGTGCCCGGATATAACCTCCATGAGAAGTGCCGTATCCTCCACAGTATGGGTAAGCGGGCCGATCTGTTCCAGGGAGTTGGCATAGGCCACCAGGCCAAAGCGTGATATCAGGCCGTAGGTGGGCTTGAGTCCCACAATACCGCAAAAGGATGCCGGGCAGCGCACTGATCCGCCCGTATCTGAGCCTAAAGAGCAGGGCGCTTCGCCACCGGCCACGACAGCCGCGCTGCCGCCGCTGGAGCCACCCGGAACGCAAGTGTGATCCCAGGGATTTTTTGTCGGCCCAAAGCAACTTGTCTCCGTGGAGGTGCCCATGGCAAACTCGTCCATGTTGGTCTTGCCCATGATGATGGCCCCTTCTGCCTTGAGGCGTTCGATGACGTGGGCATCGTAGGGCGGGATATATCCGCGCAGTATCTTTGAGCTGCAGTTGGTCTCAATCCCTCTCGTGGAGATGCACTCTTTGATGGCGATGGGCACTCCCGCTAAAAGCCCCTGGTCGGGATTCTTGTCGAACTGCCTGGCCTCTTTCAATGCGCTCTCTTTAGCCAAAGTGGTGAATGCATTAAGTGAGCTCTTCTCGATCCTCTCAAAGAGTCGGCAGAGATACTCCTCGCATGATTCGGCCAATAGCTTTGCTTTTAATTCGGAGAGCATGGTCACACGATCCTTGGGCTCTTAAAGTAGCCATTTTCCGTGCGCGGCGCATTCTTTAGCGCCTGGTCCTGGGTGAGGGACTTGCAAGCCACATCTTCTCGAAAGATATTGGCCAGGTCAACCACACGGTAGGTGGGCTCCACATCCTCTGTGTCCACCTCATCCAACTGGTGGAAGTATTCCAGAATTGAGTTGAAATGCTCCACTAGCTCATCCTTCTCTTCATCCTCGATTTTGATGCTGGCAAGCCAGCTGATGTGCTGCACATCTTCCCTGGTGATCATGTCATCCCACGCATTAAATCTTCAACTCGATCCTTTATGCAAATCTGCAAGGCGCAAGACCACCTTATTAGATATAAAGGCTCTTTTCCAGCATTATTCCTGGCACCATGTCATTGCACCAAGAGCTATATGATCGAGCTTATCGAGCGCAGGTTTTTTTAGCCGGTGGGTGTTTTTGATATTGTGTTTCTCATGCATGCCGGCCAATCTGCTAAATTGGATGGAGTCTAGCGAAGCCAAAAGCCTTAAGAATTCTAATGAAAGAATACGCAAAAGGATACGTGAAAGGGATACGCGAAAGGGATTCGGGAAGTGGTACAACCATGTCAATGGCTATATTATTATCTAGTTGGGGTGCTTTCTAGAAGATGGAGAAAAAACTGCTGATTTCCGGGTGCATATATAATATTAGGTGAATCATGAAAAAGAACAATGTCATTGTGATTGGTTCAGGAATCAGTGGCTTATTGTCCGCCCTAGCGCTTTCTAGAGAGGGCAAAAAGGTAGTGATTTTGGAGAAGGAGAGTTACATTGGCGGAGTCTGTCGATCTTATGATGTAAGCGACTATCGCGTTGATACAGGCCCTCATGCCATAACCAGGCTGGAAAACGGCCCGCTCAAGGAACTGATGGATAGGTATTTCAATAGAGTTCCTCAATTTATCCCATTCGGAAAATACTATGTAAAAATCGGCAGCGAGATAAAGCCTTTTCCCTGGAGCATCAATGCCTGGCTGACTTTTGGCTTGCTTCCCATGACTGATCGGCTGCTCTTAATGAGGGCGCTGTTCAATATTCTGTATCTGAAAAATGCCGGCAAGGATTTTTCCAACATTTCTCTTTCTGAGATTCTTCCCCATAAGGTCTCGATGACGACGAGAAGGTTCCTGGACTGGTTATGTTACTTCATGGTTGGAACATCCATAGAGAATGCACCTATTTCTCGATTCGTGGATAATAAGACCCATCATCCCAGAACAATTCCCTATGTTGGTAAATTATATGACCTGTTCATAACAGAAGGCGCCACAGACCAGGGATATCCCAAAGGCGGTCTGCAATCCATCGTGAGCTCCATAGTGGAATCATTTCCTAAAGACAGCGTGGAGATCAAAACCAATGAGCCCGTTAAGAAGATAGAATGCAGCGAGCGAGTGGAAGGTGTGATAACCTCTGAGGACAGCTACGACTGCGATACGGTTGTTTATTCGGGATTTTCGTCGGACCTGCCTTGTCTGATCGATGGCCTGCCCGTCGCATACACCCAGAATTTGACATCAATTAAGAGGGTCAATTCCCTCACCATATGGCTGGGGCTGACAAAAAAATTATTTAACAATTATGGCTCGGAGATATGGGTTGACTCCGATCCATATGCCTGGGTGGTGCCAACCTCAAATTATGATTCCTCCCTGGCACCCAAAGGAAATCAATTGGTAGGTTTCGCATTTACCCTGCCCGGCGAATACAATGCCTCGACGATCCGGAATAAGGCATTTCAAACAATAGTCGATAATATGCCTGATATCGAAAAACATATTGATATGATACATTATCAAGAGCTGATACCAGAAAAAGCATCCTGGGGCATAAATTGTGGTTTTGGGGATGTAAGAACCCCTATTAAAAATTTGTATTGCGTTGGAACCGATACCACGAAGAGAAGTGCTGGTGTCAATCGGTCGGCATACTCAGTTTTAAAGTTCCTGGATATTATAAAATCTGATGGGAATTTGTGATGAATCAACCAATCACTTTATAGGCACCAGGGGAAATCCGATCCGGTAATGCATATCGTAGTCCAGGTCTGCTCAGCTCATCCGGGCTGTGAGCTACAATATGCCTGAGGATTTTCCGGATAGCTATTGATAGTCGCAAAGGTGCCCTTGCACTCGTTCATTCTTGCGGAAGGGGATACTGAATATCTCGTTTTTTGTAATTTTTTCCGGTTTTGTGAAGAAAAGCTGAGCAATTATTGAAATAGCCAAAATTGAACTTTTAATTCGGTTTTCAGAGCAAACGGAACCATTTTTAAGCTTTTTTAGCTGCTTTCTTCTGAGCATTTTGTCGTTCGTTCGGCTCTTTTTTTATATATCGTTCCATGCAGGTTGGACCTGGCTGGTTTTCTGCAAGTTTCAGTAAAGGGCCTGATGATAATGGGGGAATAGCAGCAGCATGAAAGCAATCAGTGAGTACTTAAAGCATAAGCCATGTTTACGGGGTCAGATCCTTGATCGCGGAGAGTTAAAGCGTGTGGCTCAAGCCTGTGGTATGAGCCCCCAGCAAGCCAGATTGGAGCTAAAAGAACTGGGTTTCGTCTTGACCCGGAACAATCATGGTCTGACGCTCTGGAAGAAGCATGAAAACGATCCTATGGGCTAGATAGATCTAGGAGGTTGATTCGATGATAATTGCCGAATTGGATGCTAATGGCAGGGTTCTGCTTCCTTTAGCAATTAGATTTAAGCTGGAGCTAAATGCTGGGGATAAGCTCGCCATAGACCAGCTTGGTGACGGCACAATAATTATCAAGAAGCTGGCAGTAAGATAACCAGGCCCAAATAATACGGCTGCATTAGTCGGGGAAGATGATTGCAGTCAAAATGATTGTTGTCAGATGAAGGTGAGTATCATTTCAAAAGTTATCGTGCTAAAAGATATCAAAAAAAATTTTCGCATTGGTGGGAGCGAGTTTGCCGTTCTCAAGGGCATAGATCTGCAGGTAGATGAAGGTGAGTTCATTGCTCTCATGGGGCCTTCAGGCAGCGGCAAATCCACCCTCCTGAACATCGTGGGTTGCCTGGACCGCCCATCAAGCGGCCGTTTCTTGCTCTCAGGCCAGAACATCAGCCTGACCTCGGATGATGAGCTGGCTCGCATAAGACGGGAAGAGCTGGGCTTCATCTTCCAGACCTTCAACCTCATCGGCCGTATCAGTGTGCAGAAGAACGTGGAGGTTCCCATGATGCTCAGCGGTGTTGCGCGCCAGAAGCGAAGGGAGCGCGCTTTAGAGCTGCTCTCGGACGTAGGCATTGCTCATCGCGCTAATTTCGGCCCCCAGAACATCTCCGGGGGGGAGCGGCAGAGGGTGGCAGTTGCCAGAGCCTTAGCCAATGATCCCAAGATAATAATAGCCGATGAGCCCACCGGAAACCTGGATCTTAAAAACAGCGATGAAGTCATGAAAATTCTAAGCAAGTTGAACCAAGAGGGCAGAACCATAATCATGGTTACCCACAACCCGGAGATCACCGGGGACTGCAGTCGCGTCATAAGGCTCAGAGACGGACGCATTCTGGAGAGCGCATCATGAAACGATTCATGCAAATCTTATTCCTGCTCCTGCTGGCATCAGGCTACGCAGCCGCTTATGAGTATCACATGCCCGTGAACATACAATCCACAATGACTCCTGCCGTGCTCCTGCCCGGAGACGAGGCTGTGCTGGCCATCGAGCTGGCTAACGGTGCCGCTTCCTACGGTACAGGCAGAGACGCCGGAGCGGGCAGCTCCGCCCAGAGTACTCTTCTCTCCACGCCTCTTAACAGAACCTCTTTAAAGAGTACACCGGTGCTGCAGGTTCTTACGGAAGACAGCAGGGATCTGGGAATGATTGGCCCCAATGACAAGATCACGGTCTACTACAAGATTCGGGCGGCGGACAATATCTCCAGCGGGACATATCTTCTTGATTTCCAGGTTGTTGGCGGGTATGATACGACCACCATCAACCGCGATATTCTCATCAAAGTGGATGATACACCGGTAGGCCTGGCCCGCGCCGAGACGGCCACATCAACCTTCAACCTCAATGTGGCCAATCCCAGAGAGAACACCCTCAATGCCGTCACCATTGTGCCCTCTTCTAAGGGAATAGTCTTCTCGCCGGATGAATATTACATCGGCACCATGGACCCGGATGAGGTTTTCACCATCAGCTTCGGAATAAAGTCGGAAGATGCGGCCAAATCCCTCACCAAACCGGCAAACCTGAGCTTTTCGGCCAAGTTCAAGAATGGAGACAACTGGCATACGTCCCGAGCTTATGTCACCGCTTATACCCCTCCTTTGGATAACAGCAAGCAGAGCAGCTACCTTCTGCCGGCGGGCGCTGTGGCTCTGATTGTCCTCATCGCGGGAGGCTATCTGTATCGCAGAAAAAAGCTCTCTGGCAAGCCCAACAGCAAGCCTAACAGCAGCTTCAACAGCAATAGCGGCAGCAACAGTAGCAACAGTAGCGGCAATAGCAAATCCCAGAATGGAAAGGCGTCTTGAAAATGGGGGCGGCAGATGAATCTTCCTGACATACTGGAGTTTATTGCCGTTGGCTTTCGGGCCGACCGCTTCAAGACGCTCATGTCATCCCTGGGCATAATCATCGGTGTCATGGCCATAGTGGTCATGCTCTCTGTGGGCGAGGGGCTTTACTCTGGAGTGTCTTCTCAGTTCTCCACTCTCAATCTGGATATGATTCGGGTCATGCCGGGAAGTGCTCACTTCGGTGGTCCCGGCGGGGATCAGAATAGGAATCCGGCTGAGCCGGCCAAGTTCACTGAGAAGGACACCAAGGTCCTGGAGAACGTGGTAGGAGTGAAAAACGTGGCACCCCAGACATCGGCCAGCGTGGTGGTCGCTTTTCGCAATACCAATGCCTCGGCCAGCCTCACCGGGGTGGACCCGGACAAGGAGGAGACTCTCAAGGGCGATGTGGCGCAGGGCAGATTTCTCACAGGTTCCGATTACAAGTCAATAGTCATAGGAAATGGTGTCTCACAGGACCTCTTCCGCATGAAGATCACACCGGGAAACAAGATTCGCCTCTACCGTAAAGACCGCTACATGGATTTTAAAGTGGTAGGTGTTCTAAAAGAAGCGGAGCAGACATCCTTTGGCGGTCCGGGCAGCAATGAGGACAATCAGATGTATATCACGCATAAGGCCATGGAGGAGCTGCAAGGCGAGGACAATTACTACTACGGCTCGTTTCAGGTGACCGTTTATGATCCGGAGCAGGTGGACAGCATCATTGAGCGGATCAAGAACGACCTGAAGAGGTATCATAAGAATGAAGCCTATGATGCCACCACGGCCCGCGATATGCTCGCCTCGCTCATGAGCGTCCTGTCCATGATCAAGTACGCTCTGGCGGGAATCGGCGCCATATCGCTCCTGGTGGGGGGAATAGGCATCGCCAATGTCATGATGCTCACTGTCAAAGAGAGGATCCGAGAGATTGGCGTCATGAAGGCCCTGGGTGCGACCACCCGGGACATTCGCATTCAGTACCTTCTAGAGGCAGGAGTGCTGGGGGTGGTCTCCAGCATCATCGGCATTGCTATGGGGGTGACGGTCTCCTATCTCATCGGATCGGTGGCCTCTCTGCCCTCGGCTATAACCGCCCAGTCAATCGTGCTGGGGCTGCTCTTTGGGGTGGTCACCACCACCATTGCCGGGGTCTATCCGGCCAACAAGGCAGCCAAGCTTGATCCCATCGAGGCGCTGCGGGCGGAATGAGGTGCGCTTGTCAGCGTCTGGTGAAATGGATTGAATAAAAATATCTCTTTCACTTTTTCTTTTTTTTGTTTCAGGGCGTTTTTAATACAAAGTCGAAAATTCAGATCGACAAATCATCTTGCTTCGCTGCATAGAAAAGGATAACTATATATTTTGAGAACCTTGAATGGCACATAGTTCATTGTTGATGGTGTAGGTAAATAACCTGGTGGATGTGTCGATATGCCTGTGATTTTTGAACCACATAAGCGGTTGGAGCACCTTGAGGAATATGTGAGTAAAATTCATTTGAATCTGCCCCCCGGGGAGGCGAGAATACAGCTCCTCCGCTGCAGGCTGGTCGGCTACAGTCTGGTGGCGGAGATAAATGAGGATGCCTATAACAGGAAGTATATCGACCAGCTCTTTGCCCAAGCTTATGAGGCCCTCTCCATGGCCACGGGAAGAGTGGTTGACGATCCCTTTCTGGACCCCTGCACCTCCCAATACGTGATTTTAGATGAGCTGAAGTCTTATATCTCAAGAGATCCGGCTGAGCCGTTTATGAGGTTCATTTGTGCCGAGTTCAAGAAGGTCTTTGTGACCACCCTTCGTCTCATGACTGATCTTTGCCAGTCCAAGAACAAGTACTCGTGGGAGGAGGTAAAAACTGAGCTGCAGGAGATCATGAAGAGCCTGAATGTGGATGTAACCTGGGAAGAGTGCGAAGAGCGGCTGGAGCGCTATATGAAGAAGATTGCTCCGATAATGGAGAAGTAATTTGAATTAGATCATGGTGCTTTTTTATAGGCGGTCTGATCGTAGTAAGTGATAAAAGCGGATTTCTGGATGTTAGGGCCAGGCGATATCTCAATTCAGTCTAAACCTCTTATCACAGATATTGCCTTTACCTCTGCAAAATTGTTATGGATTCTAGATAGATATAGACGATTGTGATAATCGGATGTGTCCAATTTTGGGCCTGGTGAAATTTTGAGTGTAGATCACGGATGTGTGTTACAGATATTTAAATAACTCGGGGCAGTATACTGGGCGGGGTGAACAGTCCTGCAAAACAATCTGTGGCAAATGGTATATCATCTTCGCAAAAAAAAATAGGGGGTTGGTCCTGGTGAGTTTCTACGATTCATTTACCCCATCATCTTCTTGATATCCTCATCCGGCGTGCTGATCAGCTTGATGTCGTACTGGTCCACCAGGATCTTGAGCATATCGGCATTGATCCAGCCGGGCACAATGGGCCCCAGATAGATGCCCTTGATTCCTAAGGCGAGCAGCGACCAGAGAATGGCCACTGCCTTTTGCTCCATCCAGCTTACCACCAGGGTGAGGGGCAGATCGTTCACGCCCACGCCGAAGAGGCCTGCCAGTGCCTGGGCCACCTCCAGGGCCACGATGGCATCGTTGCACTGACCGAGATCGATGAGCCGGGGAATGCCCTCGATCTCGCCTAGGTCCAGGTCGTTGAAACGGAACTTGCCGCAGGCCAGTGTGAGCACGATCGTATCTTTGGGCAGCTTTTGCACGAACTCGTGGTAGTAGTCCGACTTTTTCAGGGGCGCGTCACAGCCGCCCACCAAAAAGAATCTCTTGATCTTGCCCTGCTCCACGAGCTGCTTGATCCTGGCGGCATGGCTCAGCAAGACCGCGGTGGAAAAGCCGGTAGTGAGGGCGTACTCTCCCGGCGCATCGGGCAGCTCCGGCAGGGAGCGGGCCATTGCGATGACCTCGGAGTAGTCGTAGCCGTCGATGTGCTTTACTCCCGGCAGGTAAACTGGCCCCCCCGTGAACATGCGGTCCCTGTACTCCTCTTTGGGAATGAGAAAGCAGTTGGAGGTGCCCAGCAGGGCCATTGGATACTGTGCGAAGAGCTTTTTCTGGTCGAACCAGGCCTTGCCAAGGTTTCCGGCCAGGTTCCTGTATTTTCGCAGACCAGGATAGCCGTGGGCAGGCAGCATCTCGGAGTGGGTGTAGACAAAGACGTCTGTTCCCTCTACCTGTTCCAGGAGCTTGTGAAGAGCATGCATGTCGTGGCCCGTGACCAGAATGCCGTGGCCCTTGACGGTGCCCGTCTTCACCTGGGCGGGCGTGGGCTCGCCGAAGGTCTCGATGTGTGCCTTCTTGAGCAGCTTCATGGTCTTGATGTTCATCTCCCCGGCCTGCACGGCGAGCCGCAAAAACTCCTGGGGATCGAAGTTCACATTGGTGAGTGTGGAGAAGAAGCTCCGTTCAATGAAGGCGTCCACCTCCGGGTCGGTATAGCCCAGTTCGCGGGCATGGTAAAGGTAGGCGCTGATGCCCTTGATGGCAAAGAGCAGGTTGTCCTGCAGACGTGCCACGATCGCTTCCTTTCCACATACTCCTCTGATGGTGCAGCCGGTGCCCCCTGCAGTCTGGGAGCACTGGTAACAGAACATATCCGGTTTTTCAATTGCAGCCATTTCTATTGTCCTCCATTTCGATTATTTCAACTCAGGTCTTCCGTTCAGATTAGAACTCAATTTTTATCTAAATGTTAAGGGCAGATATTCGCTTATAAATTCTAATACTACTACTATCACCACCACCACCACCACCACCACCACCACCACCACCACTACTACTACTATCATTTCTTCGATATCTTTTATTCAATTATTTGCTTTCTTTTGCAGGTATTCCTGTTGCAGATATTCTCCTGCCCTTTCTTGCCCTATGGTATACTTAGGATACCAAAGTATTTAGCCTGGAACGTTTCTGCAAATATACCATGCAGGAAGGATGCACTGTTAGCCTGACCGTAAAGTATATCGCCCGAAAATGGATGCTGCTTATTCTCCTGGAGCTTTACAAGGGCGAAGGGCACACCAGGCGCTTTTCCGAGCTGAAGAGCTGTCTTTCCGGAATCACCCAGAAGGTGCTCTCTGCGCGTCTAAAAGAGCTGGAGAAGGAGGGGCTGGTGGAGAATAGAGTGGACCGCACATCCTTTCCCGTGAAGAGCGAGTATACCCTCACCCAGAGCGGCCAGGAGATGATCGACGTCGTCAAGGACATGAAACGCTGGGCGCTGAAATGGAAGATCTCCAACATTAAGTGCGGCTGCCAGGACTGTAGCGAGTGCGTGCTGTGAGCAAACAAACACAGAGGTTTTTCTCGGGCTCCTTCAATCCGGTACCTTATCTACACTGACAAATGTGAGAAGACTTTTGAGTTCTTTCAAGCGATTCTCTACAACGCTTCTTTTAAGCACCATGCCGCCACCCTCTCTTTTAGAGCCTGCCTCTGTCTTTTTCTCAACGGTTCTGTGTCCCGCTAGAGGTGGAGCGTCTCCATCTCGTATCTATCCATGATTTCCTCATCAGAGATGTAGATAGGCCTGCCGCCACGCAGGATCTCGAAGCGCAGCACCAGCACCAGAGACGTTTTGCGCAGATCCATCCGGGTTTTGTCGGTCTGTGCCCAGCTTCTGAACCAGCGCTTGCCCAAAGTAAGTCGCCTTTGCAAAAGAACTAATCTCTTATTCCATGTGCAAACATAATCCGGTTCCCGCTCAATAGCTTCCCCGTAAGTTTCTATGGACTCATTGTACCTGCCAGGACCAGCCAGGGAGGTACCCTTCTTGATTTCATCAGCAAAAAAGATTTTGATCCGTGTACTGCCTTTATATTTGGCACCCGTCTGAGTTTTCCTTATCCATGTCTCCCGTCCTCAGTTTACCTCGGGCCAGGGAGGCAAGAATCCCCAGAATGCAAAGGGCGGAAAAGACGACAAAGGCCACCTTAACACTGGCCAGGAACTGGGGGTAATACTGAGGCGTGATCTCCACTTTACCCAGATACAGTGAGAAGACCATCATGACAAAGCTCATGCTGGAGACCTGCCCCACCAGACGCATGGTTCCAAGAGTTGCCGACCCTACGCCGTAGTGGCGCGGCTGCACAGAAGACATGATGGCGTTGGTGTTGGGCGAGGAGAAGAGCGCCAGCCCAAGGCCCAAGATGATGAGGCAGGCTACGATGAAAAAGAGGCTTGTCTCCCCGTTTAGAAATACGAATGCTAAGACGGCCACAAATGTGAGAACCATTCCTGCGGTGGCCACCAGCCGCGGCTCCATCCTGTCGGAGAGCTTTCCCGTATAGGGGGAAAAGATGGCCATCACAGCCGGCTGGGCCAGCATGACCAGCCCGGCCTGATCGGGCTGCAAGCCCTTGATGTACTGCAGATAGAGGCTGAGCAGGAAGGTTATGGCAAAGGTGGCGCTGTAGCTGATGAGGGTGGCCAGATTGGAGTAAGCGTAGACGCGATTTTTCCTGAAGAGGCTCACGTCCAGCACAGGATTGGCCACGCCCGACTCCCAGCGGATGAGCAGGAGAAAGGTAGCGGTACCCACCAGGACCAGAGCGGCCCCTTCCCAGGAGGGAAGGCGGGAGAAGCCGTACATGACGGCCACAATCATCAAGCTGTAGATTGCCGATCCAGTCAGATCGAACCTCTCCTCTCTGGCCCCAGCCCACTCTCCCTTCAGTTTCCACAGCCCCAGAGCCAGCGGGATCAGCCCCAGGGGAACGTTGATTAAAAAGAGGCTTCTCCAGCCGAAGTAATGGGTGAGAAGGCCCCCCAGGAACGGCCCCAAAGAGAGGCCCAGATAGACAAAAGCGGCA
>JAFGNK010000055.1 GCA_016927055.1 Methanotrichaceae archaeon
GAATTTGTTCTTGCGCGATGTATGTCCAATTCTAGCCTACTATCTCCTCCGGATCGGATCCCTAGCCTTCATATGAACCTCATCTCAAAATAAGTCTTTTATAAACCAGGAGAAAGGCAGGTCTCTGGTGAATGGTTTGATTACGAATATTGATGACAACGGCAGGATTCAGCTCCCTCTTGCCATCAGATACGGACTGCATCTGCTGCCGGGAGATATGATCGCCGTGGACCAGCTAGGGGATGGAACCATCATCCTAAAAAAGATCGAAGAAAAGGAGATCTTAAGAGCAGCGGAAATGTCCGAGGTCAGCATGGAGAGGGCACAATGTACAGATATCCGCTTAATCCACGCCGTCTAGTCCATATACGGAAACTAGCCTGACTGTGACAACACACATAATCATAAAATTATGCAGCACCGGCTATTTAATGACCAAGCCAAAGTGAGCATGGGATAAGTGATATGAAGAACTCGTTAATACTAAGTTTAATATTCTTGTTATTAGCCTGCAGCACTCTTGCCGCACCTTTGCAGCTATGCGGTAACGCAGGCCGGGCCATTCTGGGCACAATTGATCTAAACAACAGCTCCAACGAGACCAACACCACCAATGAGTCAGAACTATGGAACTGGGGAAACCTGCCGGTAGGCCATTTTATTAACGCTCCCGGAAAGCTGGCGGCCAATCCGATGAATGACGATGGCCTGGTTGTTGTGCCGCCACGCTCTGATGGATGATGTAATTATTATAAAAAAGAGACGGACCCGCCGGGATTCGAACCCGGGTCCGAGGCTCCGGAGGCCTCTATTCTATCCAGACTATACTACGAGTCCATACTTGAAGTCCTGCAGCTAAGAAGCCCAGGAACCTAAACCAAGATAAGGAAAATTATGGAAATATATAGGTTAACGGGCCTTCTTCCCAAGGAAGCAGCCCCTACCTAATTAATGATTTAGCTTTCCAGCACAATCTCAATATTCACGTTCTTGGGAACCTGGATCCTCATGAGCTGCCGCAGCGCCCTCTCGTCGGCATCCAGATCGATGAGCCTCTTGTGCACCCTCATCTCCCAGTGATCCCAGGTAGCAGTCCCCTCGCCATCAGGACTCTTCCTGCAGGGAACCACCATCTTCTTGGTGGGCAGCGGGATGGGGCCCGCCATGTGAACACCAGTTCTCTGGGCAATCCCCTTTACCTGGCTACAAATATCATCCAGCATCAGGGGATTAGTGCCGGAAAGTCGAATTCTTGCTTTCTGCATATTTTCACACCAAAAAATGATTTAGCGTGGGACCACGCTAATGCACATGCCGGCCGCGACGGTCGTGCCCATATCTCGTATAGCGAACCTTCCTAGCTGTGGGATCTCTTTCACCGGTTCAATGACCATGGGCTTGGAGGGAGTAACCATGATGATGGCTGCGTCTCCAGCCTTGATGAAGGCAGGGTTCTCTTCCTTGACCGCTCCGGACCTTGGATCCAGCTTGGCCAGGATCTGAGTAAGGGTGCACGCGATCTGCGCAGTATGGCAGTGGAACACGGGTGTGTATCCTGCCGATATGGCGCTGGGATGCTGCAACACTACGATCTGGGCCTTGAACTCCTTGGCTACGCTTGGCGGCTTTTCTACCGATCCACAGACATCGCCACGGCGAATGTCCTTCTTGGAGACACCACGTACATTCCATCCGATGTTGTCGCCGGGGAATGCCTCAGGAACTTCCTCGTGATGCATCTCAATGGACTTGACCTCACCAGCCACGTTAGCGGGCTGGAAGATGATCTTGTCGTTCTTTCTCATGACGCCCGTCTCCACTCTGCCCACGGGCACAGTGCCCACACCGGAGATGGTGTAGACGTCCTGTACCGGCACGCGCAGAGGCAGGTTGGTGGGCTTCTGGGGCACCTTGAGGTTGTTCAATGCATCCAGCAGGGTTGGACCCTTGTACCACTTCAGGTTATCACTGGCCTTGGCCAGATTGTCACCCATCAGCCCGGATACGGGCACGAAGGGAATCTCATCCAGCTTGTATCCAACCATCTTGAGCAGCTTGCCTACCTCATCCTTGACCTCGTTGAATCTCTTCTCATCGAAAGGTGGAGAGGTGGCATCGATCTTATTCATGGCTACTATGAGTTGGTTGACACCCAGGGTTCTGGAAAGGAAGACGTGCTCCTTGGTCTGGGCCATGACACCGTCAGGGACTGCTACGATCAGCACAGCGGCATCAGCTTGGCTGGCGCCGGTGATCATATTCTTGACGAAGTCCCTGTGGCCAGGGCAGTCCACTACAGTAAAGTAGAACTTAGCGGTATCGAAGCGATGATGGGCGATATCGATGGTAACGCCCCTCTCGCGCTCTTCCTTCAGGCTGTCCATAACCCAGGCAAACTCGAAGGTCGCCTTTCCCTTGGTTGCAGCTTCTTTCTTGTACTCATCAATGACGTGCGGGTCTACAGCCCCCGTCTCGAACATCAATCTGCCTACGGTCGTCGACTTGCCGTGGTCGACGTGTCCTATGAATGCTAGATTGAGGTGTGGCTTTGCTTCTGCCATAATTTATCTCCTCCAACTGGCACAATCCATATTTTTCAGTATTTCTGCCTTTGTGTTTAATCTTTTCGAAGGTCGCGCTCAAACGACCTTCAGGTAATCGGATGGTTTGGGCATCTCCGGTTTTAGGCCCTTCCTGGTTCGAATCTGTTTGACAGTCTCTTGCAGCAGGTTAGCGGGCAAGGGCTCAAAGCCAGCGAACTCCGTGGACCAGAGGGCTCTGCCTTCCGTGGCCGACCTTATGGCCCCGGAGAACCCGAACATCTGAGCCACAGGCATCTTGGATTTAAGGATTATCATATCGCCCTGGCTGTCCATGTTCAGGATAACGCCTCTCCTTCCCTGGATCTCAGACATGGCTCCACCCATTTGATCCTGAGGCACCTGTATATAGACGTTCTGGAAGGGCTCCAATAAAACCGGATCAGCCATTAGTATTCCAGCCTGCACGGCCTGCCTGACCGCAGGAATTACCTGGGCCGGGCCGCGGTGCACTGCGTCTTCGTGCAGCTTTACATCCATGAGCCTGGCTTTTATGCCCTGCGCGGGTTCCCTGGATATGGGGCCGTTCTTCAGCGCCTCTTCGAAGCCCTCTAAAATGAGCTCCATGGTTTCTCTCAGGTACTGAATACCTTTGGTCATGTTGAGAAGGACGTTGGTGCCGAAGTAACCGACAATGTTCTTCGCCTCTTCTTTTTCCATGCCGTTCTCGAGGAGAACCGTCCTGCGCCCAACCTCATCCATCTTCATGTTGATCTTACCCTCTTTCAAGGCCTCGATCACGCCCGGTTCCAGGGGCTCAAACTCGATGTAGAAGCGGTTGTGGTGATTGGGAGACTTTCCTTCCACAGGTCCGGCTCTGCCGCCGATTGACTCACGATATACTACTATGGGCGGAGAGGTCTTCAGCTCCACGCCGCGATCGCGCTGAAGCCTTGTTACAGTGACATCCAGGTGCAGCTCGCCCATGCCGGCCATGAGGTGCTCGCCGGTCTCTTCATTGATGGTGACCTGCAAGGTTGGATCCTCTTTGGCGATCTGCCTTAAGACCTCTACCACCTTGGGTAGATCGCGGGTGTTCTTGGCCTCGACGGCTACGGTCATGACTGGTTCGGATACGTGCTTGATCTGCTCAAAGGGGGTCATGTTCTCTTCCGAAGAGATGGTGGAACCCACTATGGCATCCCTCAGGCCCGTGACTGCCGCGATGTTCCCGGCGGGAATCTCCTCTACCTCGACCCTCTCCGCGCCCATGACGATGCCGGTCTGCTGAATACGGTTAGTATCGACCACGCCGGAAACATAGAGCTCCATGCCGCGATGCAGAGTTCCGGAGAAGATCCTTCCCGTGGCCACCTCGCCTGCATGCGGGTCGACCTTAACCTTGTTGATCATGAAAGCGACGGGACCCTTGGGATCGCAAGCTGCCATCGCTTTTCCGACGGAACTATTCCAATCTCCGTGCCAGATGACCTTGACCCTCTCCTTCTGGGCCTCTATGGGGCTGGGGAGGAACTTGACGACCATATCGTTTACTGCTTTATAAAGAGGGACCTTCTCAGCCAGTTCCTTCATCTTTCCTGCCCGGCAGTAATCGACGACCTGCTCAAAGCCGATGCCCGTCTTCTTCATCTGGGGCACGCTGATGGCCCAGTTGTAGAGGGCAGATCCGAAGGCGATATTTCCCTTAGCTGCATCCAGCTTCCAGCCAGCCTTGTATTTCTCTTCATCCATTCCTAAAATGAGCTTGTTGACATTGTCAATGACCTTGCCCAGGCGCATGGCCATATCTTTGTTCTCGACTTTCAGCTCATTGATCATGCGGTCCACTTTATTGACGAACAGAACTGGCCTGACACCCTCCCGCAGAGCCTGTCGCAGCACGGTCTCTGTTTGGGGCATGGCACCTTCAACCGCATCCACTACAACGACTGCGCCGTCCACAGCTCGCATGGCACGGGTGACGTCGCCTCCAAAGTCCACGTGGCCGGGTGTATCGATCATGTTGATCAGATATTCCTTGCCATCTACCTCGTGAACCATGGATACGTTAGCTGCATCGATGGTAATTCCACGAGCCTGCTCCAGGGGATCGAAATCCATGAAGAGCTGCCTGCCTGCCAGATCCATGGAAATCATACCTGCGCCGCCCAGGAGGTTATCAGAAAGGGTTGTCTTGCCGTGATCAATATGTGCTACGATTCCGATGTTCCTGATCATCTCAGGCTTATCCATCAGAGTTATTACACGTTCTGCTATCTTCTTCCTCTTGCCCATAATACGCCTCGCGAAGTTTAAGATAAAGATTACAATCCAGATTAGGACTCAGACTCCTCGGACTCAATCTATTTAAGCCTTCGGCCTTCTCAGGGCGGTTTCTATTAACCAGGCCCTACTGCCTGCCCAGAAGGCTTCTCTTAGGGCGATGGCGAAATTATAATTATGGATAAAGCTTAAATCGCTGCGAGGAAAGCAGAGCAAAGGTTTTTACGATGGCTCGCTTGGTAATGAAGTTTGGTGGTGTTTCCGTTGCTGACGGAAGCAAGCTGCTGCATGTAGGAGATCTGGTCTCGCATTTCAGCCGCGACAATGAGATAGTTTTGGTTACCTCTGCCCTGCAAGGCGTCACTGACGGCCTTTTGACCTGTGCCAGAAAAGCGGCAAAGGATGGGAATGTCTCTGACGTGATAAGTTTTATGGAGAAGCTCACAGATCGACACAATCAGGTCATAACTGATGCCATAAAAGATCCTCAAATTGCCAAAGAGATCAGTGAGACTGTATCTAAAAAGCTCTCTGAGCTAGAGAAAGCCTTCATCGGCATATGCTACCTGGGTGAGCTTACAGCACGCTCTTTGGATTACATTTCCAGCTATGGAGAGCAACTGGCAGCACCCATCCTGGCAGGAGTCTTAAGAGATATGGGCATACCCTCCCAGCACTATACCGGCTCAGAGGCAGGAATTGTTACAGACAGCAACTATGGCGACAGCAGACCCCTGGAAAAGACATACAATTTGATTCCCCAAAGGCTCTTGCCGCTTAGAGGCGTCGCAGTGGTCACGGGCTTCATTGCCAAGGACGAAAAGGGCACCATTACCACTCTTGGCCGGGGCGGCTCGGATCTGTCCGCCTCGCTCATCGGTGCGGCTATTGATGCCGATGAGATCTGGTTTTGGAAAGAGACCTCCGGCATCATGACCACCGATCCCAAGATCGTGCCTGAGGCCAAGTCCATTCCCGCCATATCCTACCGGGAGGCAATGGAGCTGTCCAATTTCGGGGCAAAAGTCCTGCACCCCAGGGCCATTGAACCGGCCATAAGGAAAGGCATTCCCGTACGAGTCAAATGCACCTTCGATCCAGATACCCCCGGCACGCTGATAGTGCATAACGATGTACCAAAAGCGGATGTGATAAAAGCAGTAACGCTGCACAAGAATGTGGCCCTGCTCAACATCTCCGGAGCAGGCATGATTGGAACTCTGGGCGTCGCTGCCCGCGCATTTTCCGCTCTGGCCAAAGCCGGCATCAACATCGTCATGATCAGCCAGGGATCCTCGGAGGCCAACATATCCATGGTTATTGAGGAGCGACAGGTGGAGAAGGCCGAGGACGCCCTGCGAGCAGAGTTTCCCAGAGATCTGGTAAAGGAGATCTCCCATGATCATGATGTGAGCGCAGTGGCAGTAGTGGGCGCGGGAATGGCGGGCACCCCCGGCGTTGCCGCCCGGGTCTTCAAGGCCATGGGCACGGCCAAGATAAATGTGGTCATGATCAGCCAGGCATCCGGCCAGCACAACATTTCCTTCGTGGTCGCCTCCAAGGACGCCGAACATGCGGTAAGAGAGCTGCACCGCGAGTTCGGGCTGGGAGGCGAAGCATGAGAAAGCTAACCTACGCAGAAGCGGGCGTAGATATTCATCAGGAAAATAAGTCCATTGACGCCATGAAAGCTGTACTGACGACAAAGCGAAAGGGCTTCGGAGCACCCATGACCGAGATCGGCCACTACGCAGGACTCCTGGATATGGGCAGCTTTGCTCTGGCCATGACCACAGATGGTGTGGGCTCTAAGGTCCTCATTGCCAATGCTATTTCCAAATGGGATACCGTGGGCATTGACTGCATTGCCATGAATGTTAACGATCTTTATGCCATCGGGGCCGAGCCCATCGCCTTTGTGGACTACCTGGCCGTGGAAAAGGTGGACCCGGAGAGGGCGGCGCAGATTGCCATCGGTCTCGCCCGCGGGGCAGAGATATCCAATATGACCATCGTGGGAGGAGAGACAGCATCCTTGCCGGAGGTCATACGGGGATTCGACCTGGCAGGTACAGCCATCGGAGTCGTGGACAAAGACAAGGTGGTGACGGGCGAGAAGATCCGGAAAGGCGACACCCTGGTAGGCGTTCCCGGCAGCGGCCTGCACAGCAACGGCTACACATTGGCCCGGCGCATAATTGCCGAGTCCAAGTATACTTACTTCGACCAGATGCCCGGCGGGAAAAATACCATAGGAGAGGAGCTGCTCACCCCCACCAGGATCTATCCCGAGATCGTGGAGCTGGTACGGGAGTGCGATGTGCATGGCCTCGCCCACATCACCGGCTCGGGCCTTCTCAAGCTGCACAGGATCAGCGATCTTGGCTTTGAGATCACCGATCCCCTGCAGCCGCAGCCCATCTTCCGCTTCCTGCAGGAGCTGGGCAATGTCGATGAGGCCGAGATGTATAAGACATTCAACATGGGCATGGGCTTTTTGGTAGTAGTAGCCGAAGACGAGGCCCAAAAGGCCTGCCGCATCATGGGGCCAGGCTCAAAGGTAATCGGATCGATTGTAAAAAAAGGATTGAAAGCAGGCAGCTTGACGCTTTAGGCCTGCTTACTGTTTTTTTTCGCCAAACATCTCTTCTAATTTGGTCTTTATCTTTCGTATGGAATCCACAGCCGGACAGTCCGCATCGATGGGCGGCTTGCCTGCCAGGTCCGCTTCTACCAGGCATTTGTCAAAGGGGATGGTCCCCAGGACCGGTATGCCCATCTGCTCCATCTTCTCGGCTACGGGCCCGGGATCATCAGCCTTGTTTATGACGGCGAAGTACCTGGTAATGCCGATCTCCTTGCCCAGTTGCATTATCCTCTCCACGGTCTCAATGGACCTCATGCCTGGCTCTACCACGGCAATCATGGCATCAACGCCACGAGCCGTGGCCCTCCCCAAGTGTTCGATGCCCGCCTCCATATCCAGGATCACCAGGTCTTTCTCGCGGGTGATGACATGCCGGAGAAGTGCTTTGACAAAAGAATTAGCGGGACACATGCAGCCCGAGCCGCCGGAATCAATGGTGCCCATAACCACCAGCTTGACATTGTCAGGCCCGGTGCAGCCGCACATGGCCACCACGTCGTCGACCTTGGGGTTCATCTTGAACATGCCCATGGGCATGCCCGCACGCTCCTCAACCAGGTCTTTATGCTCGGTGACGGGCCTTGGCAAAGTCGGGATTCCCAGAGCCGAGCCCAGGTTCATGCTCGGATCCACGTCAACAGCCAGGACGTTGTAACCGTCGCGGGCAAAGAGCCTGGCCAGGGTGCCGGCCAGGGTGGTCTTGCCCACGCCGCCCTTTCCTGAAATGGCAATTTTCATCTTAATGGACCTCTTGAAATTGAACTATTCTGATTTATCCTATTCTGACATGTATGTTTATATTGATTCTGCATGATAACAGTATTGGGACGCAGGGATGATTAAAAGCATTAGAAAACGCGACGGCCGCATTGTCAGCTTTCAATCGGAGAAGATTGCCGCGGCCATTGCCAAGGCCTTCTGGGCAGTGGGCAAAAAGAAAGATGATGCACCTTCCAGGCTTGCGACAATTGTAGTTGAGCAGGCAAAGGTGCAATTCCAGGATGCGATTCCAGGTGTGGAAGACATTCAAGACATTGTGGAGAGAGTGCTCATACAAGCCAGCTACAGCGATGTCGCCAAAGCCTACATTCTCTACCGCCAGAAGAGATGCGAGACCCGGGAAGCGAAGAGATACCTGGGAGTGGCCGATGACTTGAAGCTCTCCGTTAATGCCGTAGAAGTGCTCAAGAAAAGATATCTAATCCGTGACGAGGCGGGAAAGGTTGGAGAGACGCCTGGAGAGATGTTGGCCCGGGTGGCCGCTCATGTCTCGCAAGCCGAGATCAAGTACGGCGGCGATGCAAAATGCCGTCGCACCGAATTTTTGAAGATGATGCATAGTCTTGAATTTCTACCCAACACCCCTACGCTCATGAACGCTGGCCTGCTGCTCGGCCAGTTGTCCGCCTGCTTCGTTTTGCCCGTGGAGGATTCGCTGCCGGGCATCTTCGAGGCTCTGAAGAACATGGCCCTCATCCACCAGAGCGGGGGAGGCACAGGCTTCTCCTTTTCCCGGCTGCGGCCCAAAAACGATGTGGTGCGAACGACGGGCGGCGTTGCCTCCGGGCCGGTATCCTTCATGCGTATCTTCGATGCAGCCACCGAGGTAATCAAGCAGGGCGGACGCCGCCGCGGCGCGAACATGGGCGTCCTCCGAGTTGATCACCCGGACATCCTGGAGTTCATCGAAGCCAAGGAAAGGCCTGGGGCCCTAGAGAACTTCAATATCTCTGTGGCGGCAACAGACGAGTTTATGCGCTCCGCGCGACAGGGCGGCGAGATTGATTTGATCAACCCGCGAAGCGGCAGAGCCACGGGCCGATTGCAGGCAAGGGAGATCCTGAATCTTATCGCCAACTCCGCCTGGCGGGGAGGAGATCCGGGCATGATCTTCATCGATAGAATCAATGCCGCCCATCCCCTATCCGGCACAATTGAGACCACCAACCCCTGCGGCGAGCAACCTCTGCTGCCCTTCGAGTCCTGCAACCTGGGGTCCATCAACCTCTCAAAACTGGTAGAGAGGGGCGAGATGGACTGGGAGCGCCTAGGAGAGCTGGTCTCTCTCTCCGTGCAATTTTTGGACGACGTAATTGATGTCAATCGCTTTCCCCTGAAGCAGATTGAAGAGGCGACCTTAGAGGCGCGTAAGATCGGCCTGGGGGTGATGGGATTCGCCGAGATGCTGATATTAATGAATATCTCCTACAACTCCCAGGAGGCCGTGCGGGTGGCTGAAGAGACCATGAAATTTATCTCCCAAACAGCGCGCGAGGCGTCGGCGCAGCTGGGCGAGGAACGGGGCTCTTTTCCGCTCTTCGAAGAGTCCAAACTCAGGGGTTGGAACACCATGAGAAACGCCACGGTAACCACGGTGGCACCCACAGGCACCATCAGCATCATCGCGGGTACCTCCAGCGGCATCGAGCCCCTGTTCGCTCTGGCCTTTGTGCGCCATGTCCTGGAGGGCGCGAGGCTCTTGGAGGTTTCACCCCTTTTCGAGAAGGCCGCGGAAAAACGCGGCATTTACACCCCGGAGCTGAAAGCGGAGCTGGTCAGAAAAGGCTCGGCAGCGGATATGGCAGGCGTGCCCCAGGACCTGAAGGACTTATTCGTCACGGCGCTGGAAATTCCGCCCGGGCAGCACCTGCGCATTCAGGCCGCCTTCCAAAAGTATACGGACAACGCCGTCTCCAAGACAGTCAACCTGCCCGAGAGCGCTACTGTGAGCGATGTTTTGAAGGTGTACAATCTGGCTTACGATTCTGGCTGCAAGGGCGTGACCGTCTTTCGCTACGGCAGCCGCAGCCAGGTGCTCTACCTGGGCAATGGGGAGACTGCGGTGGGGTGCAAGTACTGCGGATGAAGCCGCAGTATGATGCTATTAGCGATCATGGTCAATTTCAACAGGTCAGTGAATAGGTCATGGGATGATGTACGCCATTAGCATTCCTATTTTACATTTCCTGAAAGATTCTCTTTCCCTTTTCGGTGTACTCGATAACACCTATCTGTTTGAATAAATCCAGCCCGTCATCGACTTCCCACCCTTCTGCAAGCTTGCCGCCAGCTATACGCCAGATGAAGACCATCATCATCGTTACCTTCTTACCGGTGGGAGATAACGTAACCCCTGAGATATTCCATTCTCCTGTATGGGTTCCGGTAGCTTTAACACGAACCCATACCTTATCATCTTCTGCAATTATATCCTCTATATTTTCATGCCAATCGGGAAAGGCCGTGAATGCCAGCTCGAATAGTCGTTTGAAGCTTTCCAAGCCTTGCTGTTGATGGGCGTGGTCGATATAATCAGAAGCCACCAGATCGTCAAATAGATCCAGGCTTCGATTATTATAGGCTTCAACGAACCCGTGAACAATTGCTTTATTCTCTTCCAATGACATAGGCATCACATCTCCTGTATCTCTTCAAAAATACTTAACGGTTTGCGTGCGGATGAACTGCAGCTCTTCCGCCAGGCTCATATTTGGGCGCAAAAGCGTTACCGTTTTCCGCTACGGCAGCCACAGCCAGGTGCTCTACCTGGAAAATGGGGAGACCGTGCCGGGATGCAAGTACTGCGGGTGAAGCCCCGGGTCCGGGCAGACAATCCTGCAAGGCTGCATCGTCTCATTAGCCAAAAGAGAACTGCACGCTCAAAAGACTCATCCGACAAATTAATCTGCAAAGAATTGCCATATGCTTTGGTATCCTGTTCATCCCCATTAACGGATGGAAAGGAGGAGAGGGCCCGAGGCGGCAAAAGGTAAAGGAAGGGAGATTGTATAGAAAAGCCGCCCCAGGCCACAAGCCACCAGCAAACCAACTACCCCTTATTAACTGTGTCGGTTGAAGCTACCTTAGCGGGAGCTGGGTTTGCCTACGAGCAGACCGATAAGCCTAAAGCTATTCTCATCATGCACCTCGCCATGAAACGCATCGGCATCGCCGACACAACATTTGCCCGCGTGGATATGGCCCGCGCGGCCATAGCAGCCCTCAAGAAAGAGGTCTCCGCAGAGATCATCCGCTACACCGTTCCCGGCATCAAGGATCTGCCCGTGGCCGCGAAAAGGCTGCTGGAAGAGGAACGGTGCGATATCGTCATGGCCCTGGGCATGCCCGGACCGGCTGAAAAGGACAAAATGTGTGCCCACGAGGCATCCACGGGCCTTATAGCCGCCCAGCTCATGACCAACCGGCACATCATCGAGGTCTTCGTGCACGAGGACGAGGCACCTGATGAGCGCACACTGGCGTTTCTCGCGCAAAGAAGGTCGGAGGAGCATGCCCTGAATGCTGTTCGCCTGCTCTACTATCCCGAGATGCTCACCCGCCTGGCCGGCACGGGCCAGCGACAGGGCTACGAGGATGCCGGGCCGATCGAAAGCAGCTCGGGCGGCCATCTGGGGCATTGAACATGATCATGATGGTAATCGCGCCGGTGAGATAGAGATGAAGCGAAAGGTTCGTGAACAAAACGGCACCACAATCACCCGGATTTGGAGTGCTGCATTCTCCAAGAGTTTAATCTAAGATTTAAAAATTAAAAAATATATGTTGCTTCAAGCCGCCACGGTGGCCGGAGCAATACTAATTTTTTGCATTGTTTCATTAAGCAATGTTTCGTTTTGTTTTGTCGTATTGATCATCGTCTCATTGAGCGCGGCCTCATTGAGCATTGTTTCATCCATCTCGGTTTCATTCAGATTTGTTTCATTGCCGGCCTGGACAACAGGAACAGCCTCTGCGGAGGCCATGAGACCCATGGGGAGGGGCTGGGCCTTCTCGGCCTCGGCGGGAAGCTTGATGTTTACGCGTTCATTGAATCCCTCGAAGAGCATGGAGACCTCTGCATATATTCGCATTTCCTGGTCTCCGGACCCACTGGCATTCAGGCCCAAAGACTGCGGGCTCACGGTGAAGATCTCCACTACATCCGTCTTCTTGAGAAGGTGAGAATCTTTGGTGATCCAGTAGTTGACATCCAGGCTCATATTGCGGAAGAGTTCACTGTAGTTCATGCTCTGCATAGGCACAAAAGAAGCCACCTCTCCGGAGAGCTGATCGGCCACGGCGCCCATGTCCATTAACGCTTGAACCTTGTAGCAGTCCTGGCCATCCACCATCTCCGAGCCCATCAGGGAGAGGCGAGACTGATTGAACATTTCAAGCTGCTGATTCATGGTATTCTGCTGGGACCAGGCATCGGCCACTCCCGGCACCTTCATGGCCGTCCAGTTTCCGTCCACCTTGAGGTAAAGGATGTCGTTGACAAGATATTCCTCCAAAGCCATGGCGCTGGAGTTGTCCTCATCGCCCTCCGCATGAGTAAGTGCGACCATGGACATCTTTAGAGCGCGATCAGTCATGTTGGCCATGCCATAGCCAAAAGAGCGCGTGTAGAGCTTCTGGACATCACCCGAGGTGAGATTGACCAGATCTATCTTCTGCTGCATCTCCATGGAAAAGCGGTAGGACTCTAGCTTGGCAGATGAATCGACTACCAGTGACTGCAAAGCATTGGACATCAATTCATCGAAAGATGTGCTATTCGTCTGGCCGAGCGCACCACAGCTGCAGAGCAGCATGGCCAGGGCTAATAGTATAAGCGATCTCATAGAAGACAGAATTATTGGGAAAGGGTAAAGCTTTTTTGCTCTGTTAGAGAATGGCCCCATAAAGCCCGATGCCATTGGCCCCATTAAAAATGATCCGCAGTCAGACCGTTCGCGTCAAAGAGCCGGGGAAGATCACAAAGAATATCCAGCCCATTAGGCGCAGCAAGACCACCACGTACCTGGCCTTTCCCAGAGGTGCGAACTCTGTGGGCGTGGGGGAGATGATGCTGCTCGCTCCGGTGGTGAAGTAGGTAGCGCTGAGCAGTAGAGCCTCCCAGATGCAAACCACCTTTGATCGAGGCGGGCTATCCTTCCCGCGAATGGTACGCGGTGTTTCTGCTGCGGGGGGTGGAAAAAAAGATACTGAAGCCTACTCCACCTTCTTGAACAGGGATCCCTTCACGCCGCAAACCGGGCACTTGTCCGGTGCTTCCTTCTCCACAGTCATGCCGCAGACCGGGCAGACGAAGTATGGGTAGCTCTCCTTCTTGGCACCCAGGCCATCCAGCATATCATGATAGAGCCTGGCGTGGTGCTCTTCCACAGAATTGGCATAGCTCAGGCTCCTCTCCGCATCCCTGGCACCCTCGGCCCTGGCAGCTTCTATCATCTCCGGGTACATCTCCTTGAACTCATGCGTCTCCCCGACGATGGCCTCGCGCAGGTTCTCCTTGGTGCTCTTAATGGCTTTCAGGGCACGCAGGTGATTTGCAGCGTGCACCGCCTCCGCCTCGGCTGCAGCGCGAAAGAGCCGGGCCGCCTGAGCAAAGCCTTCTTTATCGGCCTGGGCAGCAAAAACGGTGTACTTCCTGTTCGCCTGTGACTCTCCGGCAAAAGCTTCCATCAAGAAATCCTCAGTCTTGGTCAATTCAATCACTCCATGATTATGACGTTGTCTTTTTTGGCCATGCTAACTTCTATGCTTCTGCCTTAATTTGGCGGGCAAATATGTTAAGACTTCTGTTTTCCCAGGGGTTTTCAAGAATGCAGTGGTCACCTGAATTGTGGCAATTATGGTTTTGAAAAAAAGCCAAGCCAAAATATTAAAAAGAGCAAAAGAGATTAACACCGGAGTTTGTCAGGATAAAAAGAGGAGGAAAATTCATGAAGATCTTAGGAATTTGCGCCAGCCCGCGGGGCAGAGAGAGCTCTACACTGCGACTGGTTCAGGCGGCCCTGGATGGAGCGAAGGCTTCCGGAGCCGAGGTGGAGCTGGTGGATGTCTGTAAGCTGGACATCAAATTTTGCAACGCCTGCCAGGTCTGCTTCAAGAAGGGCGAGTGCGTACACAAAGACGACTACCAGGACCTCTTCGACAAAATCATGGCATCCGACGGCCTGGTCTGGGGCTCTCCCAACTACTTTCACACCGTCACGGCCCAGATGAAGACGCTCATCGACCGCATGGCCGACGCCGTTCACTGCCAGCTGCTCACCGGCAAGTATTGCTGCAGCGTTTCCAGTGGGGGCAGCAACTACGATCAGGTCACTACCTATCTGGACGGCCTGATGCTCAATTTCGGAGCCTCCGTCACGGGAAGCGTGGGCGCGGCATTGTCCCAGGGGCCGAAAGCCCAGGAGGAGGCGGAGAAGAAGGCCATTGTGCTCGGCAAATCTTTAGCAGAGGATATCAAGGCCAAGCGCGACTACGTCGAGCAGAGGAAGATGCAAAAGGAGACACGAGAGTACTTCAAGAAGCTAGTGAAAATGAACAAAGAGAGCTGGGAGCACGAATACGAGTACTGGAATCGTCTTAACTGGAACTGAGGAGGAGCATTTCTATAGACCCCTCAAAGCCCAGAGCCGCACAACTCTTTAATAGTTTCCAGTCCTATAGCATTTTTATGCTGACACTGGAAGAGGGCCGTCTGGCCGTCCATCTGGCCAGGCAGGCTCTGACCGGCTACACCGAGAAGAAAAAGATCACCGAGCCCCGGGGCCTGCCGCCCGTATTCGAGGAGAAGCGGGGCGTCTTTGTGACTTTGCACGAGGACGGCGCCCTGCGCGGCTGCATCGGCTATCCCCAGCCTATCATGCCATTGGGAAAGGCTATTGTGGACTCGGCCATCAATGCCTGCTCTTGCGACCCGCGCTTTCCCTGCGTGCTCCCGGACGAACTGAAGAGAATCGAGGTGGAAGTGACCATACTCACCCGGCCCGAGCCTTACATCGAGCCGAAAAAGAAGCTGCCCGAGCTAGTGAAGATTGGCAGGGACGGGCTAATTGTCTCCAAGGGGCCTTTTTCCGGCCTGCTCCTGCCCCAGGTGGCCCCGGAGTGGGGCTTCGATCCGCTGGAGTTCCTTTCCCAAACCTGCATCAAGGCAGGGCTGCCTCCCGATGCCTGGCTGGATGAGGACACCGAGGTGCAGCACTTCGAGGCGCAGATTTTCGCCGAGGTAGCGCCGGAGAGGGAAGTCTTCGAGAAGAGCTTTACGGAGAGCCCCTGCGGGACGGTATAGGAGAGCTGTGGGATCGTCACGCTGATGCGCTCAGAACGCGCTTTTTCAGGATGATGACAAGACCTGGTAAAAAATTGCGGAATCTGCAATTCATCTTGCTTGTCTTGAAATATCCAATAGTCCACTCAGGAACATTTGAAAACTTGGGGAACGATTGCGAGAGGGCACCATATGGGCAGATATTGCTCTTGCCGCCTTAATTTTAGCCAGACCGCTCTTGAAATAGCCAGCCCTTTGCAGCTCACGTTCCATGGCCTCCCAGGTTCCGCCTTTGATCGCATCAGGGTCTAGGTAGGCGGATTTCGTTGCAAGAGACGGAGAGACTCGTTCGTAAGCCTGATGAATTGCCTGCACGTCCCCGAAGAACCAGGCTTCGAGCTCTTCAATTGCGATTCTGTTCAACACCTGAAATCTAGAGCCTTTTTGGACCATGCTCTTGGTTACAAGGCCAGCATCCCTTGCTGCCTGTTCCAGCTTTTCTTTCAGGGAGACGCACCCTTCTCGATCTTCATCGACCAGCACCACGATTCGCCAGTCTGGTGGCAAGAAATTCCCATAGCCTTTGAGGCGCTTGGGCAATTTGCTCAAAAGATCTGTCTTGCTCCGGTAGGCGTGGATATCAAATGTGATGCCGTCTGCGCAAATCTTCGGAACCAGATTTTGTAGTGCAGCCTCGGCAGAAGGCTCTTCCACAAGGAACTCGATATGCATGTGGATTTACCTCTGAAGCTTATCTGCTGTTTTATGAGATGCGGCAATCTTCGGACCACCGGATGCGGTCAACGGATCTCCCACCTCGAAGTAGCCCTCCATCCAAAGCTGCCCTAGGCTTGCGCCCTCCTGGACAAATTCAGGTATGCCCTTCATATCTGCTGCCCTACGGGCTTGGGTGTAGCCCTGCTCGTCTCTGTAGAGCACCCAGAGCTCTTCCGGCTTGAGGCCATCTACGAAGAACGGAGAGTGGCTGGTGACCATCAACTGCGTTCTTTCTGTGGCCATGCGGCACTCCTCCGCTAGTTCGGGCAGAAGGCGGGGATGAAGATGGTTTTCCGGCTCCTCGATACCTATCAGCTCTGGTGGATTGGGGTCGTAAAGCAGTGTCAAATAGGCCAGCATCTTCAAGGTTCCATCGGAGGCAAACTTGGCCAGGATGGGCTGCTCGAAGGGAGCATCCTTGATCTGCAAAAGAAGGCGGCCATCGGGCATGAACTGGGACTCCACTTTCTCCAGCCTGGGCACGCGCTCTGATAGTGTTTTTAAGACCTTCTTTAGCTGGCCTTCATGTTGTTCTTTGAGGTACTGAATCACATTGGGAAGGTTGTCTCCTGTCTCAGAGAGCCTCTCCTGGGGCCCGGCTTCAGGAATACCGCGGCTGGAGTCTGCGGTCAGATAGGAGAGATACCAGCCGGCAATGAAGCGACGCAGTGCACTAATCCGGGGATGTTTTGCCAACTGACCAAGGGTATTAACAGCAAGCACGTCGGGAGATGTTAAGATTTCATGAATCCGCTTCTCTTTTTCATCAGGCTGATCCCCGGTGACCACCTGCCCCTCACCGTTCTTGAAATCGAGGAAACGGAAGGGCTTGCCTTGCGACCCCCTGCGCCACTGGAGCCACTCATCGGCAACGTAAGGACCGGTTAGTCCTTCATTGATGGATAGATGATAGGTAATGAGACGCGAATCCTTGCTCTCACGGTACTTCAACTCAATCTCAATAGGCCCTTTCGAGCCTCGGGTGCGAAGCTCCTTAAATCTACTGCGCTTGTCCCAAGCTTTACGCAGACCTACAGAGAAGCATTCCGACAAAAAGGCAAAGACATCGAATATGGTCGATTTGCCGCTGCCGTTGGGACCTAGGAAAACTGTGAATGGGGTAATGCCTTTTAGTTCGAGGTCATGCAAGGCTCTATAATTCTTTACACGTAGGGATTCAATTCGCGGGACCGACTGTCTGCTTCTCTCTGGATTAATCATGACTTCTTACACAATGATTTGCACTTATTTAATGGTAACCAGATGCAGATCGAATAACTCTAGCATCTCCAGATCCTTCACTTTCAGGGTCTCTTCTTGCCCTCGATGGTAGTGTCCCGAATCTGCTGTAATTTCGTAGCGACCCTGTATCCTACTATCATTACTCCTCGTCCATAGTTAAATACCTTTTACCC
>JAFGNK010000056.1 GCA_016927055.1 Methanotrichaceae archaeon
TACATCGTCTCTAAAGCGACAATGCCCAGGGTCTCCAAAGTTGTATGCAGGGCATTCTTGGCCGCTCTTGCCAGCGCCATTCTTGCCTGGCGGAGCCTGGGCTCGGCATCCAGTACCGGGCTGTAACGGTAGAAGAGGTTGAAACTCTCTGCCAGCTCGCGGGCGTATATGGCCAGATGATGGGGCTTGAGCTCCCGGGCGGCTCGGTCGATGACCAGATCGAACTGGGCGATCTTCTTGATGAGGGCAATCTCGTTCTCGCCAGTGAGCAGATCGGCCTGGATCGCGATCCGGGCTTGTTGGTCCGCCAGTCCTTCTTCTCCCTTGCGCAGGATGCTGCAGGCGCGGGCATGCGAGTACTGGATGAAGGGCGCAGAGAGCTTCTCAAAGTCCAGGGCCTGCTTCCAGTCGAAGGTGGTGGCCTTGTCCGGGGAAACCTTGACCACGTCGTAGCGGACTGCGCCTGCTGCCACCTGGGCCGCTACCTCTTTGAGGAAGGCCTCGCTCTCCTCCGGCCTTCTCAGCTTGACCTCCTCATAAGCCCTGCTTTCCACCTCATCGAGCAGCTCATCGGCGGAGATGAACTTGCCCTTCCTGGTGCTCATGGAGCCGGTGGGCAGGGAGACGAACTCGAAAATGACCACTTCCGGCTCGGCAATGCCCAGGAGGCGCAGCGCGGTGCGAAGCTGTCCGGAGACGAGCTTGTGGTCTGCGCCCAGGATATCCACGGAGCGGTCTGAGTTTTCGGCCTTCCAGCGGTGATAAGCCAGGTCGCGAGTGCTGTAAAGCGAGGTTCCGTCGGCTCTCTTTAAGACCATCTTTTTCTCAAAGCCAAACTGGCTTAAGTCGAGCTTAAATGCCCCATCCTCCCACTCTGTGAGCCCCGTCTTCTCCAGGAGGCCCACCATCTCGGCCACATCGCCTTTCCTTACAAACTCCGACTCCCAGTGGTAGCTATCGTGGCGGATGTTCATCCGGTGCAGCGTCTCTTCGATGCCGCCGATGGCGTACTTTACAGCACTCTGGATCTTGGCCGTCATCTCCTCATCGCCTGCCTCGTAGCGCTGGATAACCTGGTCTGCTTCATCCCGGATCTCTGGATTGGTTTCCATGAGACGGTTGGCGGCGATGTAGACCTTGGCCACGGCATGGTCGGCCTTGCTGCCATCCAGCTGGAAGTGATCGAGGCCTGTTACCACCATAGCCTCCTGGCGGCCCATATCGTTGACGTAGTATTGCGCGTCCACGCTGCTGCCCGCCCGGCGCAGGATGCGCACCAGCGTATCGCCGATGACCGAGTTTCTGATGTGGCCGACATGAAGCGGCCCATCCGGATTGGCAGAGGTGTGCTCCACAATGACCTTATCATTCCTTCTGCCCGTCCAGGCGTTGTCGGCCAGGGCCTGATCCAGGATATAATTGAGAAACTTCTGGTTCATGAAGAAGTTGAGATAAGGGCCGGAAAGCTCCACCCTTTCGACGTAATTGTAATCCTGGGAGAGGGCCTGGTGGATCTCCCTGGCGATCACCATCGGGCTTTTCTTTTGCACCGGGGCCAGCCGGAAGGCCACGGAGGAGGCCAGGTCGGCATGGGGGCTCATGTCCAGCCCAAGATTGTTTACTTCTTCCTCTAGCTTGTAGTCGCAGCGCTCGAGGGCAGCATGCAGCAGGCCCTCAACCTCGCTCATAAAATCGAGAAACATGGGAACACCAGTATGAATAGTATCTGTATCCATCAATTGAATGGGGCGATATAAGCATTACGTGCAAAAATTGTATGTTTCAAGTCAAATGCCTTCTTTCACTGGTCTCTGATTTCCTGGCTTTTTGGGAAAGTATATGATGTGAGCCGCACCATATGTAATGGTTAGGTGTTACCATGAAGATCATTGCAGCGATTCTAATGCTGTTGTTATGCAGCTGTGCCCCGGCAGTCTCCGATGAGTCGAGCGGTGTCGAGGCCACCACCGCCATCACCCTGCCCGTGGACTCCGTGACCGTTTATCCCAATGGCCTGATGGCAGTGAAAAGAATGGGCAGCCTGGATGTGACCGATGGCGTGCACAAGTTTGTGATCAATGTCCCGGAAAAAGCGGACAGAAGTTCCGTGCTCCTTCGCGTCAGCAATGCTACCCAGGAGAGGGTGGTCTATGATGCCAATCCCGTTTACACACTGAACATCTCTGCGCCGGGGTCTCAGAGTTTTGACCTCAGCTATCTCATGTACAATGCTGCCGCCTGGAAGCCGGTTTACGACCTGCACCTTCTTGATGATTCGGTATTGGTGAAGGCCAATGCCGTGGTCAGCAATCGCGGCGGCGAGGACCTGAGGAACGTTCGCCTCAAGCTGGTAGCAGGCCTACCACTGGGCATAGAGCCCACTCTCGCCAAGGCTGCACCCCAGATCCAGCAAAGGTACGCCGAAGCAGCAACCGCTGCGGAATACCTGGACTATGCTCCTGCACCTGTGCCTGCTACGGGTGAGCTGGAGACGCTCTATATCTTCGAGCTGGAGGGACGAAAAGACCTGGTCATGGACAAGGAGATCGGCTTTTCCCTCTTCCAGGAAGAGTCGCCCCTGGTGAGAATATACACCTGGGATGCCTACAATGATGAGGAGGGCCCAGCTGTGGAGGAGATCCGGGCTAACAATACTCTGATCAATCCCTGGCCGACGGGAAAGGCCTGGCTGTACAGAAACGACGAGTATGTCTCCACCATCGAGATGCCTTACACGCCCGCCGGAACCAACGCCTCCATTGTGGTGGGCCCCTCTGCCGATCTGAAGGTGGAAAGCAATCTCTTCGACTACAATATAACCGAGAACATCAAGGTGATAGGCTCGGCGGGAGGAAATCACACCGTAAAAGAGACCATAGAGGCCTGGACCTATAAACTGAAGATCAAGAGTAATCTGGACCGGCCGGCGAACCTGGAGGTAACGGACAGCATCCCCCGGGAGGCAGTGATTCTCTCAGTCTCGCCGCAGCCTGATGAGAGCACAGCCACCAGCCTGAAATGGAAGCTGCAGCTCTTGCCGCGCCAGAAGACGGCTATAAATTACACCTATCAGGTGACAACGACGGAGAGTCTGGGCGGGAAAAATTGAACGAAAGTCTCTCTTTCTTTTTTCCCGTCTTGAATTGCATAACATTTAAAGCAAATAAAAAAATATAACTATTCGGAGCATCATGAATTGAATTTCCTGAACAAAGGTGTTGTGGTCTCGGTGCGGGGCAGCATCGTCGATGCCCGGTTCGAGGGACTGCTGCCTGAAATCCATAATCTGCTAAAGACGGGCGAAGATGGCCGCATCATCATAGAGGTCCTTTCCCATCTTGATTTTGAAACCGTTAGGGGAATTGCCCTGACCCGGACACAGGGGCTTATGCGCGGATCTTTGGTGATAGACACAGGCGATCCCCTCAAGGTTCCGGTGGGTGAAAAGCTGCTCGGCAGAGCCGTAAATGTCTTTGGAGCGCCTATCGACGGAATGGAAGGGGTTAAGGCTAAAGAATACAGATCGGTACATCAAACCTCGCCGCCAATATTTCAGAGAAATACCGCTTCTGAGATCTTTGAGACGGGAATAAAAGCAATAGACATCCTTTCCCCCCTGGAGCGGGGTGGCAAAGCCGGTCTTTTTGGAGGGGCGGGTGTCGGCAAGACCGTCTTGATCATGGAGCTGATTCATAACATTGTGGGCCGCTACGAGGGGATCAGCATTTTTTGCGGCATTGGAGAGCGCTCTCGGGAGGGTGAAGAGCTCTTTCGCGAGATAAGAGACGCAAAAGTGCTCGATAAAACTCTACTGGTCTTCGGCCAGATGAATGAGCCCCCAGGGGTACGATTTCGTGTCGGGTATACGGCTTTAACCATGGCGGAGTACTTTCGGGATGATGCCCGGCAGGATGTTCTGCTGCTTATCGACAATATATTTCGTTTCATTCAGGCCGGGTCTGAGGTGTCCGGGCTGATGGGTCAATTGCCTTCTCGGGTGGGCTATCAACCGACCCTGGCCAGCGAGCTGGCTGAGCTGGAGGGCCGAATCTGCAGCACCAAGACTGCGGCCATCACCTCGGTCCAGGCAGTCTACGTCCCTGCTGATGATTTTACAGATCCTGCAGTAGCCCATACCTTCGGCCACCTCTCTTCTTCCATTGTTCTCTCCCGGAAGATGGCCAGCCAGGGACTGTATCCGGCTATCGATCCATTGCAGTCCCGCTCCAGAATGTTAAGTCCCCATATTGTGGGCGAGAAGCACTACCATACAGCCCAGATGATCAGAAAGACCCTGGCAGAATACGAGGATCTCAAGGATGTCATTGCCATGTTGGGGCTGGAGGAGCTCTCCGAGGAGGATCAAAAGATTGTGAATCGAGCACGCCGGCTGGAACTATTCTTGACTCAACCCTTTATGACCACCGAGCATTTTACCGGGCGAAAAGGGAAATTGATCCGGCTTGATGATGCGCTGAGCGGCTGTGAGCGCATCTTAAGTGACGAGTTCGCAGACTATCCTGAGGCATCGCTTTACATGATTGGTGACATCGAGGAAGCAGAGATATGAGGCTGAAGGTTGTTCTTCCCATGAGAATCTTTTTAGATCAGGAAGTGACAAAGGTTATTGCAGAAGCTGCAAATGGCTCCTTCTGCCTTCTTCCCAAGCATATTGATTTTGTGGCGGCACTGGTTGCAGGAATAATCTCGTTTGAGTCTGAAAAGGGGGAGGAGTATTTGGCTGTTGACGAAGGCGTTCTTGTGAAATGTGCCTCCGAGGTAAGGGTCTCTACAAGAAGGGCTGTTCGCAGCAAAGATTTGGGCGAACTGAAGAAAATTGTAAAGCAGGAATTCAGGACTCTGGATGAAAGGGAGAGGAAGACGCGCTCCATTCTGGCTAAACTGGAGGCAGACTTTGCCAAAAGCTTCTTTGAGAAGATGTGAATAATGGACGACCGTCGCAAAAGCTTCGAAGATGAAATCGCCGCAAAAGAGGCGCGTAAGATCAAGGCCCGCCGAGGCAGAGCCAGAGGCATATGGTTTGGCCTGGGCATGATGGGCGTCATCGGATGGTCTGTGGCAGTCCCGGCTCTTGCAGGCGTCCTGCTGGGAGTTTGGATAGATCTCAATTATCAGGGGCCTGTCTCCTGGACGCTTACTCTCTTATTCGTGGGCCTGGCCGTCGGCTGCGTTAATGCCTGGTACTGGGTTAAAAAGGAGCAGAAAGAGATTGAGGAGGACAATTGTCAATGAATAGTGCATTTATGCTCGCTCTGAGCTTTTTCATGGGAGCCCTCCTTGGCGTCTTCTACTTCGGCGGCCTGTGGCTGACAATAAAGCGCCTCCCTCATTCTTCGCAGCCGACTTTATTGAGCCTGGCTAGCTTTTCTGCCAGGTCCCTGGTCTGTATTCTGGGATTTTATCTGATTATTGGCAGCGGCATTGAGGCGCTATTGCTCTCTCTGGCTGGCTTTGTGCTGACCAAGATGGCATTGATTCACAAGCTTTCTCTAGGCTGCAAAAACGGAGGCGCGTTGAAATGGTCCAGATAAATCCTGATGAAATTATTTATTGGAAATGGGGAGCATTTACACTTAATGAGACTATTGTTGCCACCTGGATAGTGATGGCGCTGCTGGTAACCCTCGCCTGGGCTTCAACGCGCCAGCTTTCTGTTGACCCGCCGCTCTCACATAGGCAAGCTCTGATGGAAACCATAGTCAGTTATATGAAAAGTGAAATAGCAGAAATTGCCCGCAAAGCTCCTGATCGCTATATCCACTTTTCGGGAACCTTGTTTTTATTTATCTCCGTGTCCAGTCTGCTTGCCATAGTCCCTGGCTATCGTACTCCAGCCAGTTCTCTGTCAACGACTCTGGCACTGGCTATATGTGTCTTTTTTGCAGTTCCCATCTATGGTATTGCCGAGAAAGGAGCTGCTGATTATTTCACTCGCTACATCCAGCCTTCTGTAATTATGCTTCCCTTCAATATTATTGGAGAATTTTCCCGCACAATGGCTCTGGCCCTCAGGCTTTTTGGCAATATGATGAGTCAAAATTTGCTGGTCGCTGTACTGCTTTCCATCGTGCCGTTGTTTTTGCCTGCTGCTATGGACCTTTTTGGATTGTTGATCGGGCAGGTACAGGCTTATATTTTCGCCGTTCTGGCTACCGTATATATCATATCTGGGAGTTCGACAAATGATAAACGAGAGGAAGAATTATCACCAGGAGGTGTTTGAGAATGGCCGCTATTGAGACTATAGGCGTTGCATCCATAATTGTTTCGGGCCTTACTATTGCCATTGGTTCAATTGGGCCGGCGATAGGCGAAGCCTGGGCGCTCTCCCGGGCCTTGAGTGCCATTGCCCAGCAGCCCGACGAGGCCAACACGATAACAAGGACCCTATTCGTGGGTCTGGCCATGGTAGAATCGACTGCCATTTATTGCTTTGTTATATCCATAATTCTGATCTTCTCCAATCCATTCTGGGATTATGTGACTCGTTAGGAGGAAATCTTGCAGATTGATTATTTCACCACTGCCGCCCAGGTTGTGAATTTTGCCTTGCTAGTGTTTCTCTTGAAGCACTTTTTATACGGTCCGCTGCTCAAATTGATGGACGAAAGGGAGAAGGCGATCATCTCCCGCCAAAAAGCGGCAGAGGATGCCAAGAGAGAAGCACAGGCCGAAGCAGAGTCCTATCGCAGGAAGAAAGGGGAGCTGTCCGCCGAGCATGAAGAGCTGCTCGTCCAGGCAAAAGAGGATGCCAAAGAGTTTAGAGCGGATATGATGAAAAAGGCAAGAGATGAAATTGAAGAGACAAAAATTGAGTGGCAAAAGGATTTGCAGCGCCAAAAAAATGAGTTAATCAGTGATTTGAGGAAATATAGCGGACAGCAGCTCTATGCCATCTCCAGGCGGGCTTTGCGGGACCTTGCCAATGAAGATCTGGAACGGCATATAATGATTGCCTTTATCAATCGCTTAAAAAATTTGGAAGAATCTGAAAGGGAGACGATTAAGGATTTCTTGAAAGATTCCGAGCAGATTATTACCATCCACAGCGCCTTTAAAGTTCCTGAGGACATCCAACAACAAATTAAGGATGCTCTGGCCAGTCATGTTGGGGGGGATGTGAGAGTGCAGTTTGAGATTGTTGATGACTTGATCTCGGGCATGGTGATGAGTGCCAAGAATGTGGAAATTGCCTGGAGCATTGCCGGATATCTCGAATCTCTGGAAGCTGATTTTTCCCGCTGGCTTGAGAAGAGATCTCTGTAGAAAACCTCTGGCTGGAGTAATATGAAAGAAGCTTCGGGAATCCGGGAAGTTCTGGCCGATACTTTTGCGGCAATTGAGCAAAATGTAGGGGTCTACAGGCCCGAGCTGAGGGTCGAAGAGATCGGCATGGTATCCTTTGTGGGCAAAGGCATCGTTCGCATCAAAGGACTGCCTAATGCAAGATCCGAAGAACTCATACGCTTTCCCGGAGACAATTACGGTATAGTCTTCAACCTCGACTCCGATGAGGTTGCCGTCATCATGCTGAGTGAAAGCAAGAGCATTAAAGCCAAACAGATCGCACGCAGAACTGGAAATATTATGGATGTTCCTGTGGGCGAGGAGCTCTTGGGAAGGGTGGTAGATGGAATGGGCAGGCCACTGGACGAAGGTGGAAGCATTCTGACCTCGCAACGAATGCCCATAGAGAGAGAGGCTCCGGCGATAATGGAGCGGTCGGCAGTTAATGTTCCTCTTCAGACGGGAATAATGGTGGTCGATAGCATGATTCCCATTGGCCGTGGCCAGCGCGAGCTTATTTTGGGCGATCGGCAAACCGGCAAAACTTCCATGGCCATTGATGCCATCATCAATCAGAGAGACAAAGATGTAACCTGCATTTATTGCTCCATTGGGCAGGAGAAATCAGAGGTTGCTCTTGTGGCATCTGAGCTGCGCAAAAACGGTGCCCTGGAAAATTGCATCATAGTCGCAGCTACTGGCGAAGACCCGCCTGCCATGAATTTCATTGCCCCCTATGCCGCTACCACCATGGCCGAATTCTTTGTGGAGATGGGGCGTGATGTCTTAATTGTTTACGATGATTTGACCCGACATGCCCGAGCCTATCGTGAGCTATCATTGCTGCTCCGCCGTCCCCCTGGAAGGGAGGCCTTTCCCGGCGACATATTTTACATACATTCCCGGCTTTTAGAGAGGGCTGCCCGTTACCGCATCGGTGGATCTCTTACGGCACTGCCCATCATTGAGACCCAGGCCCAGGACATTTCCGCCTATATCCCCACCAATCTCATCTCCATCACCGACGGCCAGATCTACCTCTCCCCGGAGCTTTTTAGAAAAGGGATCTTGCCAGCGGTCGATGTAGGCCTGTCGGTATCCCGTGTGGGCGGGAAGAGCCAGCTTCCTGCCTTTGCCGAGGTTGCCGGTGCTTTGCGTCTCACTTATTCCCAGTTCGAGGGTCTGGAGGTCTACACCAGGTTTGGCACCCGGCTTGATGAGGAGACCCAGAAGACCTTGCAGCGCGGGCGGAGAATACGCGAGGTTTTAAAACAGTCTCAATTTGATCCCATGCCCGCCCCGGAGCAGATCGCAATTCTTCTGGCGGTAACAGAAGGAATCCTGGATAGGCATCATTTGGATGAGGTTGCATCGGCGAAGGTGAAGATGGCAAGAGCGTTTCGGGAAAGACTGCCTCGCCTGAATGAATTGATTGCATCGGGCCAAAAGTTAAGCCATGAGGATCGGGAAAAGATCCTGAAGACATTTGCAGAAGTACTTCTGATATAGGTGGCCATATGGCAGAGCTTGAAAGAGCGAAAAGAAGGATTAAAAATGCCATCGAATTGCAGTCGGTAGTCAAAATCATGAAGGCAATTTCTTCGGCAAATATTCAGGAATATGAAGAGTCGGTGCGCTCTCTTAGTGAGTATAATAAAACCATCGAACTTGGTCTGCAAATTATATTGCAAAATAATAAAAAGTTTTTAGCATCTAATCTGGAGGATAAAAAAGGAAGCTTGGGGGCAGTGGTCTTCGGCTCGGAGCAGGGGCTATGCGGCAAGTTCAATGAGATAGTTGCCCGCTATGCATTAGACCGGATGGCTGAGATGGAGCATGAAGAGCGAAGGGTTCTGGCAGTAGGTGGGCGCGTTTTTGCCCGTCTCGAAGATGCGGGCCAATCGGTCGAGGCTCATTTTTCTTTTTCGGGCGATTTTCTGGGCATAACTGAGGTTATGGGAAAGGTGCTGGCGAAGATTGATATGTGGCGCCTGGAAAGCAACATCAATCAGATTGTTCTCTTTTACAATCGGCCCATTTCTGGCATCTCAGGAGTATTCAGCCCTCAAATGGCCCATCTCTTTCCTATTGACGTCAAATGGCTTGCCGGCCTGGCCGAAAGTGGATGGCAATCGCATTCTTTGCCTACCTATTCCATGAACCCGGACCTGCTCTTCTCCTCCTTGGTTCGAGAGCATCTATTTTTCTCTCTTTACCGCGCATTCGCAGAATCGCTTGCCAGCGAGAATTCCAGCAGGCTTTCGTCTATGCAGGCTGCAGAGAGAAACATAGAAGAGCACTTGACTGAGCTATTGGCCAATTTCCGGAAGCAGCGTCAAGAAGCCATATCTTCGGAACTGCTTGACATCTTGACCGGGTATGAGGCACTATCTTCCAGGTGATTTGCTTTCCAAAACACGTAAGTTATCATATTTTCTCCTTATTTGTAGCACATCCTTGATGGCTTTCCAGGCACCAGAAAAGAAAAAGCAAAAGAGGAAACAAATCCTGTAATACGCAGACTTGATTCCCAGGCAAATATGTGAACTCGTTTTCTTTTTTTTACTATTCCACCTGCACCCTCTGCGCGTTTATGACCACGAGCTTGGGAAGAGAGACTTCTAAGATGCCGTCCTTGAAGTTGGCTTTTACCTGTTCCGGTTTGATCTCTATGGGCAGCTTGATCTCTCGTTTCTTGTTTAAGGTGCCCATCTCCCGGCGCAGATATTTTCCTTCTCGAACTGCTAATTTGGCGTCGACGTAGAGGCTGTCCTCCGTCACCCGCAGATCGATCTTGTCCTTACTGGCTCCCGGCAGAGCTACCAGGGCGATCAGCATATCTTCTGTTTCTATGAGATCGATGGGAGCAAGATCATAGCTCCTGACCTCGCTAATCTCGCTGCTCACATCTCCCAGGATCTTCTTGGCTGCCTGGCTGGCCTGGCTGGACATCCTGGCAGCCTCAACGGCCGCCTTGCCGATCACACGTTCCAGATCGCTGCTCCCTGAGGAATCGGATTTCATACGCAAAATTATGTCACTAACATCATAAAGCCTTTTGCTTTATCTTTGCCTTTCCTAAAAAGCGGCCATATCCTGGAGATGCTGGCAAATCTCCATCGTAGATTACCTTGCCCCGAACCATTGTCATTTGAGGAAAGATGGCTTCTCTTCCCTGGAAGGGCGTCCACTCCGCCCGGCTGTGCAGCCGATCGGCATTTATCTTCATGATCGCCCTGGGATCCACAATCACCAGATCCGCGTCCTTGCCCGTCTCGATGCAGCCCTTGCTGGCAAGGCCGAAGATTGTTGCCGGCCTGGTGGCTACGGCATCCACCAGCCTCTCCAGGGTGAGCAGGTTCCTTTTCACGGCAAAGAGCAGCAGAGGCAGCATGGTCTCCACACCCGGCACCCCCGCTGGCGCTTCCCAGATGTCCTCTCTCTTCTCCTCCGGCAGGTGCGGCGCATGATCCGAGGCCAGAATATCGATTGCACCCGAGCGCAGGCCCTGCCAGAGAGCGTCATTGTCCGCCTGGCTTCTCAGGGGCGGGTTCATCTTCAGGTAGGTGCCCTGTTTTTTGTAGTCCTTGATGTTTAAGAAGAGATGATGGGGTGTCACCTCGCTTGTTACATTTTTTTTATCTATCTTGGCCTGCGTTACTATTGCCAGCCCCTGGGCCGAGCTGAGGTGGCAGATGTGCAGACGACGCGACCCGGTCAGGCCCTTCTCTATGGCCGCCGCCTCGGCTGCCGCAGGCCGTGCCAGGGAGTAGACCTCGGGATCATGTCGGTCCAGGAGTGGTGCAGTCTTCTCTTTAATGATCAATCCGTCCTCGGCATGAAGGCAGGCCAGCATCCCCGCCCGTCCTGCTTCGTCCAGGATTTTCTGCAGCTCTTGATCACTGTGCTCATAGGAAAATATCTCACCTATGGCCGTAGCCCCGGCTGCTGCCAGCTCCTCGATATTTCCAGCACCGCCATTGAGGCAGAAGTCCACTAGGGAGCGATGTTTGGCTATATCCAGCTTCTGCGCAAAAGAGCGGGCATCCCGCGTGCGGGGGTCGGTGTTGGGCTGGTCGATGATCGTAGTTACGCCCCCCGCGGCAGCAGAAGCCGAGCCGCTTGCCCAGTCCTCTTTGTAATTGGGCCCCGGATCACGGAAGTGCACATGGGCATCGATGGCTCCAGGCAGGACAAGCATGCCTCGAGCGTCTATCTTCTCCTCGGCCCGGTGCGCTCCGCCCAGGGCAGATATCCGACCATCTTTGATCCATATATCTATGCTCATCTGGCCAAGAGCTGTGAAAACCCTGCCGTTTTTTACCGCCAGATCAAAGTTTATATCCAAACCTCCTCAGCATCTTGCGCCTCTCCTCGACTTGAGATGCACTCTCTCTACCCTTGGGCGAGGAGCCATCGATAACGCCCATTATCCCTCTACCCTGCTCAGTTTCGGCCACGACCACCTGCAAGGGATTTGCCGTGGCGCAGAAGATGCTGCAGACCTCCTGCACGGCCTTGACGGCATTCAAGACGTTGATGGGAAAAGCTCCCTTCATCAGCAGCACAAAGGTATGGCCGCAGGCCAAAGAGAGCGAATTCTGCCTGGCCGCCTCGATGAGGCCTTCGTCATTGCCCTCCGTGCGCACCAGGCAGTCGCCGCTGGCCTCGGAGAAGGCGACGGCAAACTTCGCACCCGGCACAATGCCCATCATGACCTCATAGATATCTTCAGCCGTCTTGATAAAGTGGCTCTGCCCTAAGATCAGGTTAGCTTCCTTGGGAATTTCCATCTCTACGATCTTTAGCTCCATTCTACCATTCCTCGAAGGAGACTGTATCCTGCTGCAGACTTATACTTTAGGGATAGTTTAGGGTGAGGGGATGTCTCAAGAAGCAGAGTTTAAATAGCGGGGTTTAAATTAGTTTGATTTAAATAAATTTTAAAAAAAAGGTTAAATAGTAATTAAAATAATAATTGAAATGGAGCGCACTTTGCCCCACCTCGTTTGAGCTATTGCGTCTCACTTATATAATGCGTCTCACTTATATAATGCGTCTCACTTATTGCGAAGACCCTTCTTCGGTCCCACGGATTGTTTTACAAACTTCTTGCTCTTCCTGGTAATGATCGCCGATGTAACATAGTATACTACAATGAAAAGAATAGCCGAGTAAACCGCCATGACGATCGATTCTGTTATGTTCAAATTCAGCAAGAAGTGGGAATATGGGATGTATATCAGAAGCACGAACAGACCGGCAATGGCTGCCTGCTGCATCAACGTATACTGCCGGAAGCGCAGAATAAGATTTGTATAATTTAGATCTGCAAAATTCACCAAGGGTCTTTCACCTCATCGACTTTTAGCATACCTTTTCTATTCATATAAAGCCTTGTCCACCAGACATTGGATAGTGGCGCTAAAACGGCCAGGTTCAAGATCCCAGTGATCGCTGAGAGTGGCTCGCCTCCTGTTCCCTCGCCTGGGGAAAATGCGCTGCCTATCATCTGCAGGCCCATGGACAAAGCGGCTACCACCAGCCAGAGGATTACCACATCAAACTTGTTATATCGGAAGAAGTTTATGGCCGCCAAGATGGCCTGCATCGGTCCCAGGCCTTCCAGTACCAGGGCATAAGGCATCGTAACCAGGATCACTGACATGGCCAGGATGTAAAGAATGAACAGGAGTATGCCTATTGCCAGCACGCCCATTGCTTGTGGATCCTCTTGCAAAGACGGCAGATCCTGTCCTAGGGCGGGCAGAAGGAAGATCAGGCCGGCTAAGGTTAAAATCCCCATCAGTAGGGTTGCCAGGAACATATTAAAAAAATGCATCTTCCCGGCAGACCACATGGCGCCGATATCAGATTTTCCTTTCTCCAGGGCCTGCCTGGCCATGCCTATGGCTCCTGCCGTAAAGAATGCACTGGCTAAAAACAAGAGCATGATCAGCGCCAGAAAGAGTGCTGTGATTTGCAGGGTCCGGCCCTCTTCCAGGTTGCCCAAATACTCTTGCATCTGAGTCAGCAGCTCTTCCATCTCCTGTGCATTCTGGACCGTGGTGATATTCATGTTCTCCATAGGGACAGAGGTCATAAGGAAGGCTGCCAGGAAGGGCACCAGGATCAGCATGGAGGCAATGATGCTGAGCAGGAAGGGGATGCATAGGTTTAAGTTGTTCCTCCAGACGCCAAATCCTTTGCTGATCAGCTCTCCAATATCTTCCATCTTATTCCTCCAGGCCTTTCCAGATGGCGTCGCCCACATGGTGCAGAGATTTGACCGCTTTACCCTCGCCCTTCATCTCCGTTCCTGCTACCAGGGCCCGGCCTATGGCCAGAGGTTTTTTATGCCTCACCTCTACGATTACCACCAGGTCGCCGACGGCTATCTCTGGATCTGCAGAGACTATGCCTGGCTTCATGATATCTGCGCCGTTCACGACAAAGCGCACCGCACCTGCATCTACAACTACCAGCCTCTTCGTTGGCATAAGCTCGATGGCCCCCAGCACGGTAAAAAAGGGCTGCTCTTCCACAATCATCATCAAAGGCCGGCCATCTACGAAGATGAGGTCCACTCCGTCGTCACTTATCGCCATCTCCAGCGATGCCCGGCGCAGGCGAGATGAATCGTCAAGGAAGGGTTCGATCTTGGCGATTATCTTCCTGGCCTCGCTCCCTTTGAGGTGATGCCTGGATTTTACCTTCATGTTCTTGAGATATCCCGATAGGTTTAAATATGCAACGAGCACGTTTGGAATTTGAAGCCTTTTGCGGTTATCATCGCTGGAGAGAGGTTAATGGGTCAGAGACCGCTTGATATTCTGAATGAATCACTGAATGGGCCTGTCATAGTCAAGCTAAAGGATGGTAGGGTCTTTCGTGGAGAGCTGCAGGGTTATGATATCCACATGAACCTAGTGCTCGAAAAAACTGAGGAAGTGGCAGAAGGGGCGGTCGCACGTAAAATTGGAACTGTAATCGTGCGAGGGGATAACGTCGTATATATTTCACCTTGAGGTGTTCTAAATGAAAGGTACTCCTTCTATGGGCAAGCGCCACAAGAGTTCGCATATCCGATGCAGACGCTGTGGCAGCATATCGTTCAATTTCAAGAGAAAAGTATGTGTTCAATGTGGCTTTGGCAATTCGACGAAGCTGCGAAGTTACAAATGGATGAGAAAGGCGGATTACTAGAGGTTCAAAGTTGCACGATGCCTGCGGCGTTGTCGGGATTTCCTTCAATGAGACGGGCAATAATGTAGCTAAATCCATTTACTATGCCCTCTATGCCCTGCAGCATCGGGGACAGGAGGCAGCCGGCATCTCGGTGCATGATGGCAAGGCCATACGTACCCACCGGGGCATGGGTCTTGTCTCTGAGGTCTTCGACGATGCGCAAATTGCGCTGCTGCGTGGCCAGGTGGGCATCGGGCATGTCCGATATCCTACATCCGGCCGATCGTGCATAGAAAACAGCCAGCCTTTGCTGGTAAAATATAAAGATGGGGCAATTGCCGTAGCTCACAATGGCAATTTGGTGAATTCCTGCCAGCTCCGAGAGCAACTGGAGCAGGCAGGCGATATCTTCTATTCTACTTCGGACACCGAGGTGATAGCTCACCTTTTTGTAAAAGAGCTTTTGCGTTATGATCTGCAGGAAGCCGTGCGTGCCTTGATGCGTAAGATCGTGGGCTCCTATTCGCTCGTCTTTTTGTGGGGGGATACGGTCCTCGCTGTGCGCGACCCTCTGGGCATCAAGCCTCTTTGCATCGGCGAGGTAGATTCCGGCTTTATGGTGGCCTCAGAGAGTGTCGCCATAGATACCCTGAATGGAAAGCTCATTCGCGACGTCAAGCCCGGCGAGCTGGTGGTTATCAGGCACGGCGAGATGAAGTCATACCAATTAGCCCGCCTTCCCAATTCATCTCATTGTATATTCGAGTACATTTACTTCGCCCGGCCGGATAGCATCATGGATGGCCGCCTGATTTATGATGTGAGGGTGAACATCGGAGCCAATCTAGCTCGCGAGCATCCGGCCAATGCAGACACCGTCACGCCCATTCCCGACTCAGGGATTACCTTGGCGGTAGGCTATCACCAGTTTTCAGGGATAAGCTATCGAGAGTGCCTGATGAAGAACCGCTACATCGGCAGGACATTCATCATGCCCGATCAGAGCATGCGAGAGGCTGCCGTGCGACTGAAGATGAATACCATTCGGCCTAATATCGAGGGGCATAAGCTGGTCTTGGTGGACGACTCCATCGTGCGTGGCACCACCAGCCGGAGGATTGTGAACATGGTTCGAAATGCAGGGGCAAAGGAGGTCCATGTTCGCATAGGCAGCCCGCCCATCATGGCGCCCTGTTATCTTGGCATCGATATGGCCAGCCGCGAGGAGCTCATTGCCGCCTACAAGACAGTGGCTGGAGTGGAGGCGGTGATTAATGCCGACTCTCTGGGCTATGTTAGCCTCAAGGGTCTGGTGAACGCGGTGGGCATAGCCAAGGAGAACCTTTGCATGGGCTGTCTTACTGGACTGTATCCTGTGGAGATACCGGGCGAGAAGTGCATGGCGGCGCAGACCAAGCTCTCGGAATATCTGGATGATACCTCGTGAACGGCCAAATATGAATGCTTGCATCTTGCAGCTGAAACATAATGCCGGTAAAAGTCCGTGCTATTATTGGTTTTGCATACGATATTTTCATATTATATGTATTAAATAAAAAAAATAAAACCTGTTCTAATCTAGGATGGTGGCTTTGGAGGTCTCATCATGACGAATGCTATGATGAAACCTAACACAGCCAGTCCCACCACATAGGGGAATACTCCCATATAGCTTCCTGAGGCGGTTCTGATGGCACCAGCCAGCTGCGGCCCCACGATGGCTCCTGCGCCATAGGCCAGGAAGACCATGCCGTAGTTTCTGGGATAGTCACAAGTGCCAAAGAAGGTCGCTGTAGCTGTGGGCGCTATGGCCAGCCAGCCGCCCAGACACATCCAGAGGATGGCAAAAGCGATAATGTAAACCGTGGTTGCACCAGGTCCTGCCATAGTTATCATCATCAAACATGCCACGGCGATAGCCACGAAGGAAACCATGGCGGCGTTCCTGGGAGTGAGCTTATCGGTGAGCGTACCGAAGATCGGCCTGCCGCCACCGTTGAAGATCGCGAAGAAGCCCACCAGGAAAGAGCCCATTGCAGTCTCAATCTGAATTACCTCCGAGCCCACGGGTTTGGATATGCCGATAGCCATCAGCCCAGCCAGACATCCAATAAAGTAGCATAACCATAGGCCTATGAAGGATGTTGTCTTGAGCATCTGCTCACGTTTGAAATCGCAAGTCACATGGGCACCGGCCACAGGGGCAGGTGGTGTCCAGCCAGCCGGTTTATAGCCAGTGGGTGGGAAGGTCAGAGGCATAGCACATAGGGCGATGATGACGATGAATCCGATTCCGAAGAAGCGGAAGGTGCTCATCACATCAAATGCTCCAATGAGATAGGTTGCTATATTGGCTGTAAAGAAGGCTGAGAACCCGAAGCCCAATACAGTTAGGCCTACGGCGAGGCCGCGCTTATCCGGGAACCATCGAGCTGCGACTGCTACGGGACAGCCATATGCGATTCCTACGCCCAAACCGCCGATAATTCCATAAGTGGGGTAAAGCATCTGCACAGAGCTGGCTGTCGAAGCCATCAGCCAACCCAGACCACATAGTATTCCTCCTGCCATGGCCATCTTTCGCGGCCCGTACTTCTCGATATATTTGCCTGAAAAGACCATGGCAATAGCGAAGGTTGCAAGGAATATTGAAAACGGCAGCAACACATCAGTTGCAGACACAGATTGACCTATATCTGTGAAGTGTTTTGTCAACGGATTCACAAAGACGGACCAAGAGTAAACGCTGCCTAGACATAAGTTGATGATTAAGCCTAGAGCAATAAGGAACCATCGCCCACCGGGCGGCTCTTTAAACACATTTTCTGCCATAATTTTGACACCTTTTTATAGATATTAAATTATTCGCAATCAATA
>JAFGNK010000057.1 GCA_016927055.1 Methanotrichaceae archaeon
ACCGCACAGCATTATGTGTGTACCTGGATTCCTATCTTTATATCATCTCTCTTCGAGCTAAAGCTCACTTATAGCCAGTATATGAAGATAAGAAGATTCAAGCTACTGGTATGGTCTCAAGCTGGCTTGCAACATTCCAGACTAGAGTTCTGGTGTGAAGAGGAATATTGGGGTCATTGCTTATCTCGTCAAGTATCGAGATGGCAGAAGCAGCCTTAATTGCTTCGCTTACGCTCTCGTCCATGAGGATGGATTTAACGCTCTCTGCGGAGCGTCTGATGTTCCTCGGGACGGCATCATCGCTCATAATACGTTCAAGTACCTCAACGCATTGCTTAAGGACATTTTCAGCTGTCATAGAATCACCACTCATGTCTCTGGGAAAAAGGTTAATGACGACATCCGTTTAATCAGTTAGGCATTGATGTTATGGTCGTTGTATTTAAACGTATGTGGCACGCAGGTGATGAGACATGGATGAGGATGAAGTTCTTAGCAAGATAACCAGGCTTCTGGAGCAGGGATGCACTATGTTAGCTACCCATCATGACTGCGGCGCACCTCTCTTTCGTTGCCAGGGTGAGGTCGTCTGCCCGGTCTGCTCCTTTGCCGATAAGCCTTACTCGCCGACAGGAACGCAGCCTTCTGACTTACCTGGAGCAGAAGAGGACGAAAAATCAAATCTTGATCGCGCACATTCCCAGGAGAGAGAGGCAATAAGCGGCCTTTCCGCCAGTACAGGGGTAAAGCAGGCTCGTAGGAGCGGGCAAGATGATGAAGAATTGATGGCCGCATTAGGCCTTCTTCGCGCTTCTCTCCTGCACAGGCTGCGGGAACTCACTGCAGCTCTGGAAGATGAGCATGATCTGGATAAGCTGAGAAAGCAACTTGATTGCCTGGAAGGATTGCTGCGGGTGTTCCGATCCTTGCAGGAGTGATCTCTCATCTCTTCGTTTTATATCGGCTCAGATGCCGGAATTTCCAGAATTCCACTGGAAATTAAGGGGTTGGTCAATTGCATATAAAATTTTTTAGTAAGTGTGGTATAACTTTATTTTTATTTCCTCTTATCCTGGCATTATTCTGCATGACGGGCTGTCTGGAGAAGCCTTCGGAGCTCTCTATGGCTCCTTCTTTGCAGTTGGAAGATCAGGCCGCGAAGCCGTGCTTGCAGATCGATTTTGAAGCTGAATTGAGAAGCGACCTTTTCAGTGTGCGGGGCGATCTAATGCTCCCTGGCAATAGCACGCTTGCTTATCTCCTGCTTAATGCCACACTCTATCAGGGAGACAGAGAGCAATCCAGCACCAAATACTTGCTGATGCAGATCGAGCCGAACCGGGATTACAGCTTTGAGATCTCCAAGAATGTGAAAATTCCGGCTGGAGAATATAACTGCACTTTGGAGGCAAAGGGTCCTTTGGGCATCTTGTCTGAGGAAAGCAGGAGATGCAGCCTGGCGAAATCCAGTATGCAGCCGGCATACGAGCAAATATCCTGGCCAGAGGAGCTGGATGAAAAGGTCTCCGGAAAAGAGGTGGGGCAGGTGTGGCCCAGAGAGGTGAGGGTCCCGTCGAAAGAGGTGCAGTCTGTCCCGAAAGAACTTGGAGATAGGGCATCCTTGGAGAGTGAAATCTCAAATGATGGTCTGCAGCCGGCAAGGGTAGAACATGAGGCCATAGGGAAAGAAGCTGTAGCTGATGAGTCTATGCAGGATGAGTCTATGCAGGATGAGGCTACGCAGGATGAGGCTACGCAGGATGGGCCACGTGCCCTCTCCCGGGAGAGTGCGACTGAAAAAGAGGATCCTGCTGCAATGACCAGCGAGGAGAGAGGATCCACCAGTGTGGGGGCCTCTTTGCAGATGTCTTCGAATGAGGCCAAAGCCAAGTTCGTGGGCAGCATTACCTCGAAAAAGTACCATCTTCTGGACTGTCGCTATGCTCTCAAGATAAAACCGGATAACTGCATCTACTTCCAGAGCGTGGAGGATGCCAGGAGTCAGGGCTATGTTCCTTGCAAGATCTGCAATCCTTAGAATTCTCCAATGAGAACGCAGGAAAGGCCGGGAGCCCGGGGCGGGCAGGTCGTATTGGATCGGTCGATCCTTTCCTCTGGATAGCCGAGGTCGGTGAGTGTGGCCACCTCTCTATGCAAGCCCTGGGATTCCAGATATTGGCAGAGGCTCTGCAGATCGGTGCTGTCATCCGTAAGCAGGAAGACACATTTTCCACGGCGCAGTTCAAAGGCTATGGCATCGGGGTCTAGGCTCCGGCCGTGCACCGTAATGGGAACCACTTTGAGCTGGCTGATTTTCAAGCGGGCACAGGCCACCTGCAGGCTGGAGATTCCGGGAATTACTCTGCCCTTGAGATATCCTAGGCCGGAGAGCATGGGGTCGCCCGTGCTTAAGACCACCGCGTCTTCCGGAAGATCGTGCAGTTTCTTGTAGTCCTCAATGACTCTGACTACGCAGCCCGGATCGATGTGCCTTTTGACCAGATCGATGGATCTCTCTGATCCGTAGATGAGCCTAGCCTGGGCTACGGCCTGTGCGGCCTGTGCTGTCAGCATCTGCGGGCCGGCGCCCACTCCTACTATGATCATGATTTTGCCTGCCTCATTTAATCTGCATAAATCTAATTCACCTTTACGGCATATCAGCCAGGATGCATCCATCTTTATGCAGCAGAACGATGCGAGTATCAGGCAGCTTCTCTTTGGCCATCTGCAAAGCTTTGGCGATGTTCCTGTGCTGCGGCTCTATTTCGACCATCTCGGCTACAGTGCCATAATCTGTTTCATCCAGGATCTGGGGCCAGGCCCATTTGAGGATCAGGGCAGGCAGTCCGCAGAGGATGCTCTCCTGGCCTTTCTCAAATGCCAGCCGGTCGAGCTGGCTTCCCATAAGCACTGCTTTATAATCGGGAAAGAGAACGCGGCTGAACTTAAGGCCCTTTCTGCCCGTGGTGACGAGCACCTTCTTGGCCTCTTTTAGCTCCAGGGCTCTATCGCCAATGAAATGGTCATTCCAGGGTTCCACAAAGCCCGTCGAGCCCAGGATAGAGATACCTTTCATTATGCCCAGGCGGGGATTGAGGGTCTCGTTAGCCAGCTCTTCGCCCCTGGGTATGGACAGCTCCACCCTGACGCCAGCAAGACCAGTATCCTGTAGCGCCTGGGTTATGGCTTTCATGATCTGCTCTCGGGCGGACGGGCTAATGGCGGGCCTTCCCACCTCATCGCACAGTCCTCTGGCTACAATCCTGCCTATTCCCTTTCCTGCAATAAGAGTCGTTTCCTCTGACGGCCAGGCCTGGGCCCCAATCTCCAGGCCGGCAGTGACATCGAATTGATGGTCGCCACCATCCTTGACGGCTAAGCAAAAGCCTTCCTTGGCCACGACAGGCAAGGACACGGGGATGCCGATCGGTGTTGTTATCTCCAGGTTATGGACCGATCTCTTCAGGGAGAGGACGGCTCCCTTGCAAGCAGCTGCTGCAGTAGTTCCTGTGGTCAGGCCACGTCTGCAGAGATGGCCACCGGAGAGAATGACCCATCTGCCGCTTTGGATCTTTTGCAGAGCCTGAGGATCGGGGCAGAGCCGGATCCAGGAGGGGGGGATGGCAAAGCCTGTGACGGGATCGATGACGGGATCAGTGTTGGGCTCGGGCATAGGCATTTATGATCTCGTTTATGGCCGCCACGGCAATAGGTGTACCTCCGCGCGTGCCTGCCGTGGATATGGACGGCACATCTATCTCCCTCAGCCGCTCTTTGCTCTCTGCCGCATTGACAAAGCCCACAGCGGCTCCTATGACCAGCCGGGGAACGACCTTTCCAGCCTCCATGAGCTCGCATAAGGTTAGCAGAGCCGAAGGCGCATTTCCTATCACTATTATGGAGCCGGAGAGCCTGCCTTGCAGGGCCATAACTCCGGCCGAGGTACGGGTTATTCCCAGCTCTTTAGCCAGAGCATCGCCCTGGCCGATGAAGCTTTCAATGGGGCTATTATGCCCTTTCTTCAAGATTCCCGCCTGTACCATTTTTATGTCCACAAAGATGGGTGCACCTTTTTGCAGGGCTTGCAGGCCTGCCTCGCCGGGCCGGCCATGAAATCTTAAGATCTTGGCAATGCTCGGATCGCCGGTGGCAATGACACATCTCTGCTTGATCCTATCCTCGAAGGTGTCATCTCCAATCATCTCCGAGATGAGCCGTCGGCTCTTCCTGCTTATCTCCAGGGCCTCGGGGGTGACAGCCCCAATATCCGTATAATCTTCTATCATGGGAAATCAGCTCGAATAGCTCTAGTAGCAGTATTTGCTCTCATATCCTCTTTTGGTGATTATCCTTCCCTCTTTTATGTGAGAATTAGCGGCGGCGACAAGCAGGGTGAAGCGGAAACCTGCCGGCTTTGCGGCCAATAGATCCTCTGCAGTGAGAATCATAATATTTTCTCCCTCTCGAGTTACATCCTGGGCTAAAGCGACCGGGCGCATGGGGTCGACCTCTTCCAGCAGAGGGGCTATTTCCTGTCCTTTAACATTGTAGGCCACTACCGCAAAGCCGGCTCCTGCCAATGAAGCGAGGCGCGCGGGATCATGGGCCGAGGAGAGAAGGGAAAAGTCGTTAACCAGGGGCGCGCCCGCTCTGGCGGCCACGCAGGAAAAGGCGCTGACGCCGGGAGAGACGTGCACGGGGCAAGCCCCCTCTGCAGGGTCCAGGATTCTCCAGCCGGAGCTGAAGATGCTCGGGTCGCCGCCCGTGAGGATAGATGCCTTGCCGCCGACCCTGGCAACTTGAACTGCATCCCTTAAGCGGGCCGCCATCCTTTCCGGGCAGGGGCCGCAGTGAATGACCTTCTGGGCAGAAGTGACACAACCAATCAATTTCAGGTATCTTTCCGCTCCGTAGATTTTTTCTGAGGATCTTAAGATGCTCTGCGCTTCCTGGGTTAGATTGCCGGGATCGCCCGGGCCGATGCCCACCAGGTTTACTGCTGCAGTATGGCTTGCTTTTCCGTGGAATGTGCCCCGGCCAAGGATTATCACCAGAGTCGTCATGTTGATCCTCTCTCGCAGACTCTCCTCCTCGATCAGCTTTTCCGAGCTGGTAAAGAATATCTCTTCTCCCTCGCGACCGATGTCTTTTGCTACCAGGACATCTCTGGCCCCGCAAATGTTCAGAGCGCGGAGGAGCTGCCAGTCGCGCCTCTTGCTTTTCGGATTGTAGAGAGCCACGGGCATCTGTGTCTCCGCGGCCAGGCGCAGTCGCTCCTCAATTTGCTGCCAGGGCGTGAGCAGATCGCTGAGGCTGATTACCGCCACACACTCGCGGAAGGTAAGGCCGGCGCGGCAGGAGGCAGCGGTAAAAGAGGTGACCCCGGGCACAATCTCCACTGCACAAGGCTGCTTGGCCAGCTCCAGGCCCAGGCCCGCCATGCCGTAGACATTGGGGTCCCCGCTGCTCACCAATGCCACGGATCCTCGCTCCAGGAGATCGACCGCTGCTGCGACTCGATCCACCTCTTTCCCCATGCTGCTGGATAAGGCCTGCTTTCCCGGCAAGAGATCGCTGATCAGATCCAGATAGGGCCTGTAGCCGACCACGAAGTCAGCCGAGCGTATGGCGTTTGTGGCGGCGGCGGTGCGCAGTCCCGGCGATCCGGGGCCGATGCCCACGATAGAGAGTTTATGCTCGGGCTGGCCTTCATTGGAAGGCCTGCTTTCTATTGGCCTACTCTCCGATGGCAACTGTTACCCTCCCATAGGCTTTCTTAGGAAAAATGAGTCTTGTTGCCAGGGCCAGGACGGCCGGTTCGGCCACACCGTTAAGGCCCAGGTCACGGGCCCGGGAGGCTGTGCTCGGAGCTTGAGAATTGAGAGCTTCCCTGGAGAGGCAAATCATCTCCTTTCCCAGGATGTCGGCTGCCTGCAGCATGCCCTCTTCCTCTTTCTTCAGCCAGGCCGTGGCCAGAATGCCGATCTCCTCCCGCCTTCTGCCCGTCTCACTTAATGCTTCATCAATGGCCTGCAGCACCTCCGGGGCGCTCACGCCCTTTCTGGCGCCAATGCCTATAATCAGGCCCCTTTCTTTCAAGACGGCCACATCCTCATCCACTACTATTATCTTGGGCCCCTTCAGCCTCAAGACAGGCACGTCCTCGCTCAGAAAGGCCAGGTTGATGGCTTTAGAGGCCTCTTTATTGACCAGTGTTGCGCCCAGCTGCATTGCTACCTCTTCCAGGCAGGGCCGGCCGCAGGCGTCGGTGGCGGTGGTGACGGCGGCATATAGGCCGAGGCGAGATGCCAGGAAACGGGCCAGCTCATTGGCTCCGTGATGGCCTCCTACAACGGGCACGGCGCAGGAGAGAGCGGAATTTACAGCCACCACAGGCCGGTCCGTCCATTTATCCATAAGGCGGTGGCAAAGCATTCGCACTATGATTCCCACCGCCATGACCGCTAGGACCAGCTCATATCTCTCCAGCATCATCTCAATTTTATCTTTCTCGTTCTTCTCATAAAGAATGATGGTAGGAGAATAGCGCTCCTGAAGAGCTTGAGCTATCTTCTCCGCCTTCTCTTGGTCTCTGGGAAAGACCAGAACAGCTACTGATTTCTGTGCTACCGATCTCTGTATAGGTGAGACCTCCGAAATCCGGTTCTTGTTACCACGCCGCCCACCAGGATGAGAGCGCTCTTGCTTATGCCTGCCGCTTCTACCTTATCAGCGATATCCGCCAGCGTTCCCTGCAGCACGATCTCATCCGGCCAGGAGGCATGGTAGACCACGGCCACGGGAGTGTCGCCAGGCCGGTCCAGGTTGACGACAATATCCCGGATCTTATCTATGCCCAGGAAGATGGCCATAGTCGTATTGTGGCGGCTCAAAGAGGCCAGTTCGTCCTTCTCCAGGGTGGTGCCGGCAGGCCTGGTCACAATCAAGGACTCTGAGACCCCTTTCAGTGTGAGCTGGGTCTTGAGGGCGGCGGCGGAGGCAAAGAGGGAGGAGACGCCAGGCACGACCTCTACCTCTACTCCCGCTTCCTCCAGCGGCTTCATCTGCTCCAGTATGGCGCCATAAAGCGCGGGATCGCCGCTGTGCAACCGCACCACCTTTTTGCCGGCCCTCAAGGCATCGATGATCCTGGCAGTGGTCTTTTCCAGAGAGACGCCGTTGCTGTCCATCTTCTCCGCTTTCAGGCCTTCCAGGAGGGCGGGATTGACCAGAGAACCGGCATAAACCACCAGATCCGCCTCTGAGATGAGCCTCTTGCCCTTGACGGTGATAAGATCCGGATCTCCCGGCCCTGCTCCCACAAAATAAAGCTTCATCTTCGCCTCCGGGCCAAGAGAACGGAAAAATAGTCACTTCTCTCCGGCATCTCATCTCGGATGATCTTTTCCTGGGGAGTGCAGAGCATTGTTCCCAGCACGAACTCCTCAAAGCCTCTGCCACGGAGCTCTTTTGCCAGCTTCTCCGGCCGGGTGGCCTTTAACCTGATGACCGTATCCACGGGTGAGCCGTCCGAGACTTCAAAGGACCCTTCCAGGGGGGCAGCAAAGCGCGAGGCCAGGGTGGGTACCACGCCCACGCCGGGAATGGTCTGGATCTCAATTTGGGGATGATTCTGCCGGATCACTCTCTCCAGGTGGCTGAAGGTGGAGAAGCAGTTGACGTCCCCGATGCAGGCAAAGCCGGCCAGGCCGAAAGCAGCCGCCTGTGCCACGGTATCGGCATTCTTATTCCAGATCTTCTCCAGCTCCTCTTTGTTCTCGATCATGGGAAACTGCAGGATTTCGGGCTGGCAGTAGGGCCGCGCTAACTCTGAGGCCATATCTCCCGGTGCAAAGACCTTTGTGCATCTTTTTAAGGTTGCAACTGCTTTGATTGTCATAAGCTCCGGGTCGCCCGGGCCAAGGCTGATGCCGATCAACATTTACCAATCACCATGAAGATGGGGTTTACCGGTTTAAGGGCTATATCTCCCCCTAGAGTGTAGCCCCTTGCGATATGAATCTGGATAAGCTCCTGAAAGATCACTGCCTCTTTCATCATCGCGGCCACGCGGGCGGCGATGCCTATCCTGGCCAGGTCGGCCACAATTACGCAGCCGGGCGTTGCCTTCTCTAAAAGCAGAGGAAAGAACTCATCGATGCCGCGCGTGCCGCCGATAAAGCATCTGTCCACCCTGGGAAGGCCGGGCAAAACAGAGGTGGCCTCGCCTGAGAAAAATTGCCCCTGGGAAACAGTCGCTCTGCACATCTGCACTGCATCCTCTCGCCGGTCGATGCCGTAGATCCGATCTGTGTAGCGAGAGGCGGCCAGGGATACGGCCCCAGAGCCGCAGCCTATGTCCAGGAATACCTGACCTGGCTGGATGTTCAGCTTTCCCATGGCGATGGAGATGTTCTCCTCTTGCGTCGCCGTGCCCGGAAGCTTCATGGCTGCAAAGAAATGCATGCTGGCATAAAAGGTTAATCCAAGTAAACTCTATTGGAGTTATATTAAGCAAAACCTCATTTGGGCGCGACTACTATTATTTTTTCACCTCTCAATTCTCATCATTTATTTTCCTCTTTCCTCTTCCTTCACTTAATCTCTCTTTTATCTCTTCTTTTTGCCTGGGGCTGCATTCACTTTCACTCCATAGCAGCCGGTTCCTCATCCAGGCCATCTTCTTCGCCGGCCAAATCGAAGTATCCGGAGATGCGCACGATATCCAGCCGGGAGATCTGGTA
>JAFGNK010000058.1 GCA_016927055.1 Methanotrichaceae archaeon
GGACGAGGTTAAGGGTGCTCGTGATGACATCAAAGGCGTCCGGGACGAGGTTAAGGGTGCTCGTGATGACATCAAAGGCGTCCGGGATGAGGTTAAGGGTGCCCGTGATGACATCAAAGGCGTAAACGAAGCCGTGCAAGATGTCTGCCAAGAAGTTAATAATATCGGCGAAATGCTGAGCGAGAAGATAGATGATGCAAAAGATGAAATCGGAAATGAAGTCAAAAAGCTTCGTTCTGATTTGAGAGATGGTTTAAAAGAAAGATTGACTCGGATGGAGGCAGATATATCTCTGATAAAAGCCAAGAACAGGCTCTAAGATATCGTTTTCTTTTAATTCAGGTTTCAGACTTATTTGATCAAACGCCTTTGGATTCTGCAACACATCTCACAAATATATCATTAAAACTCCATCAGGCTCCTTTGCACCGGTGCCGCCAGGAGCTGAGCCTCCCTGCGCCACTGCCCTGCTGGTGTCCTGATCTTCTTTTCCATCTCCGCCAATGCCTCTCCCAGGCTGCCAAATCGCTGTGGTGCGGCCTGCATGGTCTTTCTGGCAACTTCCCGCACCACCCACACCCCCAGAGGGGCCCAATAGCTCTCCGCGATCTCCCGCACCGCCAGGACGCCTGCCTGGCGGCCTTTGCCTTCCAGGTGTTCCAGGACGGCCAGGCGCGCCGCGTAGTAGCCGCCTGCCAGGGAGCTGTATTGTTTCTTGGGCCTTGCATCCTCTCTGTCCCCGCCGATGAATCCCTCCTCCGCCCAGACAGAGCGGGCCATCCAGATCTCCACCAGCTCGAAGCTGAAGGGGCGGGGCAAGAGAAGGATCTCGAAGTGGTTTCCCAGGCCTTCGCCGGAGAATAGATAGTAATCGTTTACCTGGGGCAGGTCCAGAACGGAGTCCTTGAGAAGCTTGCCGATCATGTCGTCCGAGGCGGTGATCGACCAGCGGGTGGGAACCAGCTTTCTCTTCTTGCCCAAGAGGCCTAAGGAGAGCATGCGGGAGATGTGATCCGTGCCGATGCCGGATGTGTAAAGCTCGCCCACGGCTACAGCAGCAGCGGCGTCCCTGTCCTCCATCATCTGGTCCACCTTCCGGGGAATGAGCGGGTTGGTGGTGATTTGCATCCCCTTCAGCTCACCGGACGGCCCGGAGGGAGAGAGCACTCCGTCAAACTGCAGCCTGCCCTGGGGCGGCTTATAAAATGAGACCTCGGTGCCTACCGGGGCGGAAGACAGGGCGATCTGCTGCATGGCTTCCAGCAGCCTTCCCGGTGCCTCTGCCTCTTTTATTACTATCTTGCTCTCGGAGCGAACCAGGGCCGAGCGCGCGGCTATGATCTCGCCGATGTCCATGCCCAGAGAGGGCGACAGCATGGGCAGCCGGGGGCTGCTGCCGACCGGCACCATGGGCCCGGCTCGAACGAGTGGGTAACCATGCCTGCCCACGAAGACCTCGGGTGGGGACATGCCCTCCAGGCTCCGCCCTATCTTTGGCAGGGCCGCCGTCTCCTCCAGCCGGCGCAATATGGGGCATACGGGCCGGCCGCATAGCCCCCGGCCTTTGCAGGTGATGCATTTCATCCTTATTCGATCCTTAATCTCTATGCAGCAAGGCCCTTATAGGATATATCACTATTATCTTCTCGATGACAGACAGGTTGATCCCGGCTATCGCTCAAGATGCCAAAACCGGTGAGGTGCTCATGCTGGCCTACATGAACGACGAGGCATTGGCCAAGACCAAAGAGACCGGAAAGGCCCACTACTGGTCCCGCTCGCGAAAGAAGCTCTGGCTGAAGGGCGAGTCCTCCGGGCACTTTCAAGTGGTCAAAGAGATCAGGATCGACTGCGATGAGGATGCGGTTTTGTTGCTGATTGAGCAGGAGGGCGGGGCGTGCCATACCGGCTACCGGTCATGCTTCTATCGCACCATTGACGGCAAGGTGGTGGGCGAGAAGGTCTTTGATCCCAAGGACGTCTATTGATGGCTGAGGATAAGGGGGCGGCGGGAGTGAGGGTGGGAGTTGGAGACGGAGAAGGAGTAGCAGAGTCCGTCCCCAAATCCTATCCGCTTTACAGCAGCGTCCTGCTCAGGGCCGGGGCCAGGGTGCAGCGAGGTCGGGCGCAGGGGGGCGGAGTACTGGATGGTCGGGTGAAGGTTGATGCCTCCGGCCCGTTGTCTCGCCTGCCCCTCGTCAAGTCCGCCCTGCAGATGTTTGACGGACAGCTTTCTGTGCATGCAGATTCTGAAAAGCTCTGCCTGTCTACCTGGATTCCGCCTATCCCCAGCCGGGCTTTTTCCCGGTTGGCCGACAGCCGGCTATGGGCCGTTTTGGGCAGGCGCACCCCTGACCAGGTCACCATCTCCATCACCGAGGAGTGCCCCAACCGCTGCGCCCACTGCGCTCTTCCCAATTCCGGAAACAAGCTGCATCTCACTCCGGAAACAGTCAAAGGCATCATCGGCCAGATTCTAGACATGGGAACCACGCTGGTCATATTCGATGGCGGTGAGCCGGCGCTCTACCGGGAACTGCCCGAGCTGGTGGCAGCAGTGGACGATCGGGCCATCTCCACCCTCTTTACCTCGGGGGCGGGCTTTACGGCAGCACTCGCGCGCCGGCTGAAGCAGGCGGGCCTTTATGCCGTTAACGTCAGCCTGGACAGCCCTGTTGAGACGGAGCATGATGCCATGCGCGGACGGGAGGGCGTCTTTTCCGAGGCCATGCAGGCCATCGAAAATGCCCTGGCCGCCGGCCTGCTGGTTGACCTCTATGTGGTCTTGCGCCGGGAGAACATGCCCCATCTTGAGAGTTTTCATGAACTTGCTCGCCGCATGGGCGTGCACGAGCTGACCTTCTTTGAGGTGGTCTGTACGGGCCGCTGGTCGGAGCGTCAGAACATCGCTCTTTTGCCGGCGGATCACGCCCGTCTGGCGGAATTTGTCCTGAGCGCAGGCGCACCCCGTATATTTTCCGTTCCCGAGGCCTACAAGCGCTTCGGCTGCTTTGCTGCCACCAGCTGGCTGCATATAACGCCTGCCGGGGAGGTTTATCCCTGTTCCTGCTATCCCGAGTCATGGGGCAGTATCTTGAGCGAGCCCATAAAAAAAATCTGGGGACGCATGAGGGCTTTCCCCTACAAAAAGAGCAAAGTATGTCCTATGCGAAAATAAGGCGTTTTAATTCTCATTTTAAGCAAGATTGCTCTGCAATGTGGGGCTTAAACGTCCATTAGAGTTGAATTAAATTTTTTTGGCTATGTTTCAATCAATAGATCTATATAGGGCATTAATCATGAACATTTTCGATCGAATTATGGATTTGACACCTGTTCAAAGAGATATACTAACGGCATTGATCAACATTCACCGTGTTGAAGGACGAGCTGTGAAGGGCGAGGAGATTGCCGAGCTGATTGATAGGAACCCCGGCACCATCCGAAATCAGATGCAATCCCTCAAAGCCCTGAACTTGGTGGAAGGCGTGCCAGGCCCCAAGGGTGGGTACAGATCCACGGGTGCAGCTTACGAGGCGCTCAATATTGAGGCCACTGGAGACGTGGTAACCGTCCCCGTAATCCGGAATGGTGTGATGATGGAGGGCACTACCGCCAGCGAGATAATCTTTAACAAGGTCATGCACTCGCAGCAATGCGAAGGCGTGGTGCGCATCATCGGCAACATCAGGGCCTTCAATGTGGGGGACAGCATTGAGGTCGGTCCCACGCCCGTAAACAAGCTCTACATCCGGGGTAGCGTGACGGGCCGGGACGACACCATGAGCCGCCTCATCTTTCATATCGAGGAGATGATATCTGTGCCCAAGTTGGCCGTTAAAGCGATCGCCCGCCGCGCTGTACGCATACCGGCTAATGCCTCTTTACAGGAGGTATCGCGCATACTGGTGCATAATGGCGTCTCCGAGGGCCTGGTAGACGATAGCTCACCGGGGTTGGTAAACCTGGCTGACATCACCCGTGCTGTGGCGGACGGCAGGACAAATCAGGAAGCCAGGGAGATCATGACCCGGGGCTTTTTGACCATTGACTCCGAGGAGCTCATTTATGAGGCCATCAAGATGCTGGGCCGTACAGGCGTCAGCCAGCTGGTCGTCTCAGAGAATGGAGCCCTCCTGGGCATCGTCACAGCCGCTGACCTGGTCAAGACGTTTACTCCGGCCTGATTTCAGTTCCCGTGTGCCCTCCCAGGGCACCCTTTTTTAAATTTTCTATCTTGCTGCCCAGCACGATGGCTGTGGGAATGCAGCTTCGCTCGATGATCTTGGCAGCCAGGGGATCGACGGGTGAGCGCGAGCCAGCCTTCATCTCCGTTTGCATGGCCAGATGGGCCAGGCCCTGGGGCGTCATACGCTCCAGCTTTTTGGCGGCAGGGTCCTTCTCCGGATCGGCGGTGTAAACCCCGTCCACCGATGTGGCCACGATGATCTTGTCGGCGTGCACGTACTCCGCCAGCAGGGCTGAGACGGCGTCTGTAGTCTGGCCGGGGGCCAGGCCGCCCATGATCACGATCTTGCCGGGCTGGGCCAGGCGCGCTGCCTGAGCGTAGGAATCGGGAATCTCCTGGGGCGCAGCGTCGCCCAGGGCGGCCACGAGCAGGGCCGAGTTGAGCTTGGTGGCGCCGATGCCTATCATGTCGCAGAACGTCTCGTTGGCGCCTAGCGCCCGGGCCTTCTCGATGTACTCGCGGGCGATCCTGCCGCCGCCCACGACGACGAAGATCTGGTGCTCTGCAGCCAGTTCCTTGAGGGCCTGGGCGTACTCAGCCAGGCTCACAGCATCGCGGCCTGCCAGGATGGAGCCGCCTAAAGAATAGACGAATATCATGGGAATGGGCTAGCAGTGTGAGGGGATAAAAAGGTTGTCCGTTTATGATGTTTTGGTCGCATCAGCACATCATTTTTGGTTGAACTTCTGCAATAGGCCTATCTATAATTACGTAGATAGCATAACGCACCATTTTTGGTTTATTTTTAAACGTAATACCCCGCTGCTTGCTGCGTGGGTGCGCCGCCGCCGTTTCACTCATCTTTATTAAATGATTTCCAAAAATTTTTTTAAAATTATTTAAGTAGGTTTTTATACCTATATAATTCCAATCCGCTTCTTGGTACTTTCGGCTTTGATATATCGACATCTTCTTTTTCTGCAAAACATTTCATGAGATGTTCTGCCTGAAGAAGAAGCTCCAATGAACCCAAAGGACCACATTCCTCTGATTCAAGTTCAATTACATCATTTTTATTTCTTAAACGCTCTATTAAAAAATTCCTGTATTCTTTATCATCTGGCATTCCACATATTATCGCCAGGACATTTTGGTCCATGCTGGATACAAATCTACCATGGCTATAGTCTTTTATTTCGGATATTTGTGGCCTTCCAAAATTGCTCTCGACCATTTTTGATTCGATATTTAGCATTGAAGGCCATGAAAAACCTCCTCCTAAAATAATAGACTTTCTGCCAGATATATTAAAATCTATTTTCCTCTTATATCTATAAAAATTGTTGTTAACTTTAATTTCTGCTTTTGAATACATATCATTGAAATAACGGTATCCAAGGTCGTTGGACCAAATTTCATTCAATGCAGCCCAAGATAGGAAGCAGGGAGAAAATACACCAAGAACGCTTAAGAATCCGCGGTCTTCATTTGCACCAGTATACAAAAAAACATCTTTTTTATCTCTTAAAATACCTGAATCTTGCATTTTTTTATTTCCACTTATTAATATTAGCTTAGGGATATCAATATTTTGTGCATATTTTATTGCACTGAGTATATCCGGTGTCTTTCCGCTATTTGAAATAAAAATCGCAAATGGTGCTTGAAATCCGGTCCGGATGAAATCAAAAGGCTTTATGGGCATTGCAAAACATTTATTTTTCGACGAAATTAATTGGGCAATAAATGAAGCTGCAACAAATGATCCTCCTGTGCCAATAATGTATCCTGGGCCATTTAATTCCATCATTTCTGGCCAAGCAGTATTATTTCTGCGGGACCAAGATCGTTCGATACTCTTCGGAAGTGAAAGAACATTTCCATGAAACCTTAAAACATTTATTGACACTCTAGATCGATCTATTGGGGATCTATCATCAAAGAGCGATCCACATACACAGCATTTAGATAGACCTTCATTTTGTAGCCTTAGCTCATTTAACTCTTTCTTGCACTTAGATCTTCCACTTGTATTCTCTAGGTCCCATTTAAAATCTTTTAAGTGGCCTCGTGCTCCCACAAATTCACATTTTCTTGCCGCCCATTCTTGTGCTTTCCACAAGTCGTCTTTGATATCGCTCTCGCATAGACGACCCTGCTTTATATCATTTATAGATCTTAATGCAATTCTTGAAAGGAAAAATCCAATAAAAGCATCTCCTGCACCCGAGGTATCGGTTAAGTGCTTTGCTTTCGCGGCATTTTGGCTGATATCTTTAATCCCATTGTCTGAATTAATCCATGCTCGAATGCCATATTCTCCTCGTAAAGATATTAATACTCGAATACTTGTACATTTAAGAAGATCTACTTCTGATGCTAGGCCTAATTTATGTAATAATTTAGGAATGAGTATTGAGTTAATAAAAAGTATATCAATGTCTTTTAAGTTCTCTAAAAGCTCTCTTTCATCCATTCTAAAAAAACTTATCAGGCGCCCTAAATCAACCGTAATCAATGTATTTGAATTTCTAAGCGAAGATACTACATTAAGTCTGGTTTTATTAAAGTTATCAATATGGATAATAAGTTTTTGGGAAAATAACTTTTTCAATTTAGGTGTAAAATAATCAATTATTGAAGGAGATAGCTTTGCAGTTCCAGTATTGTATGTTTTGGATGAACAAACAGGGCAAACCGAGCTGCATTTATGTATTGGCCGAAATCCTTTATATGTTAGGGTTTCATGAATCGTTCGAGTGGCTTTTCTATTTAGTAATTTTTTTCCTGCGATTGTTACGCCCAAATATCTAAGTTCTTCGAGGCATAACTCTGCAATATTGTCTTCTCCTCCTACACAAAAGGCTATTGCGTTAGAGCCATTCGCTGCCGCATTTGCTAAAACATTCCATATGGAACCGCCTCCTCGGTGACCAACTAAGTATATTTGTCCATCATTATCATTTTTTTGATATATTATATCTCTTATGAGATGACCCAAGGCAACTAACGGGACATCAATCATTATGTATCCTCCTCGATTGTCAAACCGTTCTTTTTTAGATATTTTACAATTCTCTGCCTAGATAAATCAAATACACCTGTTACATCCTTGTAACCTTCAGTGCTAGTAAATATTCTAGAATAAGGCGATTGCGCAACCAAGCCTTTAATATCTTTTCCCATTGCGGAGGGGTCAACTCCACCATGGTGCTTCATTTTCATTTGACAAATTCTATTCTCATGTGGAAATCGAACACATAAGGCGAATGGCACTTTTACACCATATGTCTGAAGGCGATCGCGCGCAAGTTCAATGGTTCGTCCTGTCATGATATTATCATCAAAAATTATAGCTGTTTCTCCAGGAGCTATCAAATCTTCTAATCTCTCTGCGCTGGGGATAGATGATTCTAAAATATCCCTAGAATATTGCCTTGTAATAATGGAACCTTTATTTTGTCCATAAAATGAAATCCCCATAACTCCTGCAATTTTAATATGGTTATAGTATTCTTTTCCGAAAAACGATCTAAACGCAAAAGGTAATTCAATTCCTCCATACATTAGGCCAAGTGCGCATATGTTAGATTCCTCTCTTAATAATTTCGTAGATTCATTTTTGATCGAATTGATTGCAGAAAAAATTTGGCCAGGATGATCCACTTCTCTCCATTTGCGAATAATCTTATCTGTAGGTATTCCATTACTCTCTAAAAAATTATACAATAGATTTATGTTGTATTTTAAATCATAAAAAGAGGTCATTGAGCTATTTAAGCTTTTAATTGAGTCATGATATTTTCTTACATCCAGCATAAAAATTGAATAATATATATCTATGCATAATGCAACATATTGCTCAAAATCTTTTAATATCCTCTTCCAATATGGGCGAGAACTAGTGTTAAGTGATGCTGCCTGAAAAAGCATATTATAAAGAAGCAGAGAGCTATTCCTAAAATTATCCAAGAGCGCTAAATTAATCTTCCAAGCTGTGAATCTTTTGGTTTTATTTGGCAATTCTAAGCTGGTCTGGACCAAATCCATTTTGGCAATTTTATTCAGCATATTGCAGTAGTCATCCAATATAATCTCCATCTGTTCTCTTGATGGTTTTTCGCTCAAGCCAATATAATATCTGGGGCCCCTTAAAATGATGCCTGTATCCGTAAATAGGCTTCTAATCAGACCCGGATATTTTCCATCTTTAGAAATATTGTCATCTTTTTCTGTGAAGAACTCTGCTAGAACAGCTGCTTCATCAGGGATGTGATCAAGCGACTGCCATTCGCTATCTGAGAGTCTTATGGAACCTGATTTATGGTCAAAAAGGTTGTTGAATTCTGTCTCTTTGCATGCTCTTCTAATATCGTTTGGAAAAAATGGTCTTGCCCCTTTTAACCACAATCTGAGCATCTCTAAGCTATTATGTTCCGTTTTAGTCCTTAGCTTGTCACATGTGTGGCAGTATTCTTCAGAGAATTCAAGTACCAAGGAAGAGGGGATTGTCAATCTTGGGCCCCATTTTAAGCTACTTAAAAGGAAACGTGTTCCATCCGTATCTTTATAAATCTTGTCACTTTTTGAATCATAAATTGGGAAACATTTTGTCAATTTACTGCTTAGAGTTCCTACGGAGAAGCCATAAGGAGAATCTAAAAAGGTAAAATCATTTCCATTCTCTTTGCCTTGATCGCCAATCCTTAATATTGGAACATCAATAAAGTCAAATTCTGTATAAAACCAAGATAATGCATGATCTTTATCTGCATTAGATATATCATATGTAATCTTATTTCCCCATCGGCTAGAAACTACTTTAATCCCGTGTTGCCTATATTTTTGATCTATTTTTTTGTACCATGAAGAGATAATTTTACTTAGATCTCTTTCGCTTGCAGAGGAATTGGATATCAAGCGTATGCCACATTCTTTCTCTTGTATCTCAAAATATCCCCCCAAGTTATCCTTGATATTATTAAGCAAGTCTTCATATTCCTTTCCTATAATTCTTTTAAGTGGTTCTAGAATAGAGCGACATTTGATATTTCCTGATTTATCAATAAAAAAGAGGCGACATCCATTTCCATCGATGGCATAAACTTTCCTATATAGATATTGTGATTTTGGAAGGGCATTTTTAACTTGGTTAAGCGTCTTTTCTACGGTACTTTTGCCGCTTCCTGTTACAAATAAGACGTAAGCGCCTGATTTAATTACTTTCGCAATTGTCTCTAAAACATTCGTTGGAATGTTGTCGTCTCTGCTTTTCTTAATGGTACCGTCTATATCTAATGCAACTGCGTGATATATGCGTTCATAGGAATCACTTAACGCCTTTGCTATTTCCGGTAAATAGATGCTATCTTCTCCTTTCTTTTCGTTAAGTATAATACGTGCATGATTATCATATTTTTTAAACATATCCGCAATCATAATCATCCCTGTTGCACAGTCTTGCTCTATTTCCGTCGAATATGTTTAAATATTATATACCTCTTGCGGCACAAAAAAGTAAATATTACATAAAAACGGCTCGATTTCTGCGTTACATAATACTGTAATAGTAATCCGAGCTGCAAATTCACTAAATTTTATAAAAAAATTAAAAAATTTTTGATTTAAATCTTGTCCAGAGCCTCGACGACCTTGCCGAAGATAGCCTTGATATCGCCTACACCGAGGACGGTGGCCACGAGCCCTCTCTTGTTGTAGTAGTCGATGAGTGGCTGGGTCTGAGCATGGTAAGCTTGCAGTCTCTCCTTGACTGTCTCTTCAGTGTCGTCTGCCCTCTGGTACAGGTCGCCGCCGCAGGCGTCGCACTTTCCTTCCACCTTGGGCTTGTTGAACATGACGTGGTAAGTGGCTCCGCACTTGCACATCCTTCTGCCTGTGACGCGCTTTACCAGCTCCGCATCGGGAACATCAATGTTCAAAACCACATCGATCTTCTGGCCGAGAGCAGGAAGGATCTTATCCAGTGCCTCTGCCTGGGGCATGGTCCGGGGGAAGCCGTCCAGCATCCAGCCGCCCTTGACGTCGTCCTTGGCCAGGCGATCCTTGATGATATCAATGAGAAGAGTGTCAGGAACCAGCTTGCCAGCTTCCATGAACTTCTTGGCCTCAACGCCTAGGGGGGTTCCATTGCGAACGTTCTCTCGCAGAATGTCTCCGGTGGAGACGTGCTTAACATTGTATTTGTCTACAATCATCTTGGCCTGTGTGCCCTTACCGGATCCCGGTGGACCGATCAAAATAATATCCATTCCATTTCCTCCTAATTCCCTTGTCAGAGCAGCAATTGCCGCTTTTGAGCGTGAAAGGGGTGCCATACTTTAAAAAACCTTTTCCATGAGCAAGTATAGGGCAAGAATTGTCTTTCTCTTATCGGCACTTCGCGTCTTCGCGCCTTCGCGTGATACCCGGATCTCGCGCGAAGCCTGCAACCATGATCGATCGGCAAAGGTAGAAAATAATATGGTTATGACAAGAACCGCCCTTAACTAATTAGGGCGACAAGGCACATGAGAGCGCCTGAGAATACTGGTATGGAAAAGTTGTCGTCCAGGCTTCTGTTTCTAATGATAATAGCCACGCCGTCGGCGAAGGTGGCTGCTGCAGCTCCTGCCAGATAAACCGGAAAGGAAAGTCCTGCAAGCCCGACCAGGCCAGCAAGCCCAAAGAAGCTGGAGGCGAGATAGCCGATAAAAAGACAGGCCGAGAACATGGTGGTGAGCACGGGCAGGGGCTTTATGCGCCTTCTCCCTGCAGGGGCTTGCATGCCTCGCACATCGCAGTTTTTCAAAATGGAGCCGGCAAGGCCGCTAACCGTATCTCCCAGGGAGAGAAAGAGCATGGCGGTCACGGCGATCATGGGCGAGAAGAGCAGCACACAAAGAAGGCTGCCCGCTATATAATAAATGTAGCCGGCAACCCTGGTCTGCTCGTGATCACGCACCTCAGGAAGCCGAATCTTGCCATTCAGCCTTTGCTTCTCAAGTAGCAAAGAAACGGCCAAAGCCAGAGCGATGGCTTCTGCCGTAACCGTACTGCCTAAGAAGATGAGGCCAATGGGAACAGACAGGCCAGAGAGGTGAATGGCCTTTCTGCGCATCTCTTTGACCAGCATGGTGCGCCACTCTTTGGCCAGTTCAGGCACCATTTTCGTCTCCCCTGGCTTCAATTGCTAAATTGTTTCTCTTTTGCGCTTTCTCCTCACTTTTAGGGCTGCTCACTCCTTTTTCCCAGGAGCAACCGCATCTCCGGCATCCTGAAACTCCAGGCTGCCGCAGAGGAGTGCAGCAAGCTTGTCTGCCAGCTGCCACCGGGGGACCTTGACCTGCTGCATGGTGTCGCGGTCCCGAATGGTAACCGTGCCCTGTTCGAGCGTATCGTAGTCTACGGTAACCTCGTAGGGAGTGCCTATCTCATCGTTGCGCCGGTATCTGCGGCCGATTGATCCGGATGTATCGTAGTCCACGCGCATGCCGCGCCCCCGCAGCTCCTGCAAAATGACCTTAGCCGGATCAGCCAGCTCCTTTCGGTCCATCAAAGGCAGGACTGCCACCTCAATGGGGGCCACAGTCGGATTGAACCTGAGCACGGCGCGTGGTTCCTCATCCACGGCGTCCTCATAGAAGGAATGGTCCAGGACGGTGTAAATTATCCTGTCAATGCCAAAGGAGGGCTCAATGACATGGGGCACGATCTCTTCTCCCCGGATCTCCTCCTCAACGCTCTCAAAGGAAAATAGGGAGGAATCAATCTCAATGGTTTCACCATCAACGGTTACCTGAACGGTATTACTAGCCTCAAGCTCCTCCTTTGATAAGGCCTTGAGAGCCTCGCCCACCGCCTTGGCCTTGGCCTTGAACCTGGGTCCCAGGGCCTTGAAGTCAGGCTTGACAATAGTCTTCTGCCGCTTTACAGGTTGATCGTAGTGCACGAAGACGTTCAGGTTGACCTTGCTCACAGACGTGTGGGCCAAAAGGTCATAGTCCGTCCTGTCCGCCACGCCTACGATCTCAATCCAGCCCAGGCGGTCCAAAAAGACCTCTGCGTCCCAGCAGTCTGCGGCATAGTGAGCCATTTCGTCTGATTTATGCTGGCGAAAGCGCAGCTTGTCCGGGGCCACGCCCACTGCCAGGAGGAATTGGTAGGTGCGGGCCACATAGTAAGCCAGGGCCTGGTGGGCCACAATGCCCCTCTCCATCGCCTCGCCAAAGGTCATCTCCTCCTCCTCGCCCCTCTCCTGCGCTGCCTGGGAGTAGAACTTCATCTTGATGTCCGCGACCTCGGCGAAGCGAGGGTGGTTTTTGTCCCGGGGATCGATGAAGATCTCCGCCTCGGCCTGAGTGAACTCCCGCAGCCTGATCACGCCCTGGCGGGGCGAGATCTCGTTTCGGAACGACTTGCCGATTTGCACTGCTGCAAAGGGCAGAGAGTCGCGGAAGTAGCGCAGCAACCTGGGGAAGTTGATGAACATGCCCTGTGCCGTCTCCGGCCGCAGGTACCCAGTCATCTTGTTTCCCGGGCCGATCATGGTCTTGAACATGAGATTGAACTCGTATACCTGGGACAGCTCTCCTCCACACTCCGGGCAGCCGATCTCATTGTCCTGGATGCATTTGTAGATCTCCTCGTTGCTCAGGGCATCGGGCACCTCGATAATATGCTTGATGAGGTGATCTGCCCGGTAGACCTCTTTGCATTCATTGCAGCTGGTAAGCGGATCGGAAAAGCCGCTCAAGTGGCCGGAGGCCTGGTAGATCCCCTCCACGCCGATGGTAGGTGCCTCGATCTCTGCAAAGCCCTCCGAGATGACGAAGTACTGCCGCCAGATGTCTTCAATACGCCTCTTGAGGGGCGCGCCCAGTGGTCCGTAATCGTAAAATCCAGCAGCTCCGCCGTATAGCTCAAAGGCGGGCCAGAGAAAGCCGCGCCTCCTGGCGAGTTCGTTAACCTTCTCGTTCTTGTCCATGCCAATCCTCGTTATGAATTTAGAGCACCGGGTGTGATTTAATCTTTGTTATCTTGGCAAAGGTTATTTCTAAAATTAATACGGAAAAATAGGTCTCGAAGAGGCACATTAACAGGCATATTTGCCTGACCGCACAGCCTCATCCGGTAGCAGAGACGGCCAGCAGCATCCCGAAGGCCACCGTCACACTGAAAAGAAGAATTATATCGCTGTATTTGTTGTGCATCAATCCTTTCAGGCCGGATAGTATGCAATTAATGTCTTCATGCTCATTCTCCCTGCTCTTCCCCATGTTCTTCCCCCAAACTCCACCCACTCTTTGCATGTAGCATACGTGGGTCGTCTGCATTTAAGTAGCTATTTTTCACATTGGCGTTTTATGAGGGCTTAAGCCACTTTTTTAGATCATATGAATGCCATATAGTTCTTGTATAGGTATTTTTTGGGAAAATATTTCCCAATCATTCATATTTTTGGGGCCATGGCTTAAGGCAAGGGATTATGAATAATGTGCCCTCCGTCGATGCATATAGAAACACGGATCTCGCTGCAAAAACCAGCTTTAAAAGAATTCAGAAAATAATGTGAATGGATGGGAACGGATTGGTCAATAGGCCGGCATTTTCCTATCCTGGCCCATTGCTCTCGCCTGTCGATCCTCACTCAATCTTGATCTCTTTTCCCTTCCTCTTCTCTTTCTTGTCCAGCTCCAGTGTCAAGACGCCGTTCTTGTAGGAGGCTTTGGCGCTGTCCGTGTCGATGGTTGAGTCAAGATTGATCATCTTGTAGAACTTCTTATCATCATCAGTCTTGATCTCCACACTGTCCTCGGCCACATCCAATTTCACCTTATCCTTGTCCACGCCGGGCAGCTCTACGAAGATCCTGTACTTCTCCTTCTCACTCATGACATCCACGAGGGGCTCTCTGCCCTGGCTGGGCTCGATGCCCCGGTAGGATGGCTTGATGTTGCCGAACTCCTGGAAGACTGGCTCCTTTCCCGGCTCTGCTGTATAGCTGAAGCCGTAGACGAAGGGACCGTATCGCCGAGAGACACCCCATGGGGTCTCCTCTTCGCGAACAAAGTCTTTAAACTCTGAGGGCATGCTTTCTTCAAACCTCTTGATCATGTCCTCAAAGGGCTCTTTGAACCATTCCTCTTCGAACTTTTCCTTTTTCTCAAAGGGGAAACCTTTGGTAAAGCTCTCGAATATATCGAATATTGACGGATATCTTTTATCCCACATTCTATCTCACCTCATGATTACTTCTGTATAGTAACCTCAGGGTAGTGATAGGATATAAATTTTTTGTTCAAATGCGTGTAGAATTCTGGTAAAATGCGCCGTTCGTTCTTATTTATGAGTGGGTCTGTATGGCTTTTCGCGACAAGAGGCTACGCCTGGGCTTACCACCAGGGCTAATGTCAGTGGATGCTTGAAAACAGAAATTGCAGGCGAGAAGGAGGCGAGATAAACGCCGATCCACAGCGCCCTCCTCAGAGGGACAAAAGCCGCCAAATTGCGGTCGTCTCATCTCGCCCAAAGCTAATGCGTGAGTTTTTGGCCAGGCAGCACTGGAATTTTAGCACAGCGCCCGTTTTAAGGGGACCCAATCACCAGTAGATGAGGGGCCTGCTCTTGGCTTTCCCTTCACGCATCCCTGCACCGCGGTTTTCCCTTTAATGTGGTCTATGGCGATCTTGGCATTATGCCTGAAAAGGCATTTTTTCGCCACTACCGAAGGCCTGCGCGGAATTTGCGCGGCGCCTTCCGACCTCGAATTATTGATCGATCCGAGCTGAGATGGAGGATGAAATCGATCATCCAACGCCAGGATGACTGGCCGGATAGATTTAATCGGCCCATAGACCTCGTTCTTTCGGGCCATTACGCGGTAAAATACTCTTTTATTCGTTATGGATATATCTAGTTTTCGGGCCAGTTGGGGGTGAAGGCAGCTGACCAGGTGATTGTATTGATCAGATTGATTAGATGTATGCATGGTAATCTTAAATAGGAAAGAGGATGCTAGAGAATAATCATAGTAGTCAGGGGCAACTAAAGCTGGAGCCGCGCAATGGAGAAATTGTGCGCGTCTTTAAGCTGCCAGGATGTGTTTTTATGAGAGATGGCCTAGTTCAGTTTGAGGCGGAAATCGGCAGCCTTATAAATATCCGATCGAGGGTGATCTGGCCTGACTCGGAGGGTCCATGGATTGAAGGCGGAATTGAGGACCTTATGGTCCATTTCACCTATGCCAGCTGGACCGCCTATAACCTGGGGTGCGCCCTATCCATGGCTCTATCCAGTAAAGATGAGAACCTCGGACGATCCATCTCGGATATGATGACCAGGATGATCTCTTCAATGGGCGCTATTCGATTGGCAGAAATTCGTCTCACGCCTGATGCAATGGAAGAGCTGAAGAGGGATCGCCTCGAACCCTGAAAGGCAATTTCGAATTGATTGCTCTGTGGGCGAAATACGGCTCTACAAAGCATTTTTTCCTCTGCAAAGCGGTGCTGGCTCTAAAGAGCTAAGACGTCCCTAAAAGGGGAAAACGGAAAAGACGGGAAAATAGCCCGGCCAGGATTCGAACCTAGGTAAGGAGGTCCAGAGCCTCCTGTGATTGACCGCTACACTACCGGGCTTCGCCACTAACCTTGCAGCAGGTAGTTATTAATCTATCGATCGGCAGCTCCTTCTGCCTCGGAACAGGTGAGGAGTACCACCTCATCCTCGCCATACAAATCCTCTCTGGCCATTTGCAGCTTTTTTGGGGCGTTAAACGTGCTCAAAATATGCCCCAAATCCAAGAGAAAGCAGGATTGTCCCAGCCAGGTGACAATCATAAATTCAAATAAAATCTTCTGCTAAAAAATCTCTATCGATTCGAGCATCGATAACGGCATGAACCACTCCGGGAGAGTACTTCTTGACCCGCACACAATTGAGGACCTCGGCCCTGCAGCCTAACGCTGCCGCCGCTTTTGTTACATCACTGATGGCTGCCTCAGGATATCTCCATGAGGGAACTGTCTGGTGGTAGTGCAGTATGCCACCTGGCTTCAGTGCGGAAATGCCTTTTTGCAGATATCGATCGGTTACCTGGACCATGCCCATCACCACTCTATCGGCCACGCCTTCTTGAATTACCGTTGCACAGTTTCCCAGTACCGGCTCTACTATCTCTTCCACACGGTTTTGCCGGATATTTTGGCATAGATAATGGTAGGCATTGGGATTCAGCTCAATTGCCGTGATCTTTCTTGGCCGGGAATGAACGGCCATGGGGAGTGTGAAGTAACCTATCCCGGCAAACATATCCACCACGTGCTCCCCCTCGCCAATGCGGCTCATCCTGATGCGCTCCTTGAGGTTACCCGGCGAGAACATCACCAGACTTGCATCTAAATTGAAGATCACTTTATTCTCTTTATGCACAGTCCGGGTCCTGCTGCCGGCGATGGCTCTGCGCATAGGTTCTCGAAATGGGCCAAAGATGCCTTCGTCTGCTAAGACCGTGCAGCAGCGAGGATAAAAGTCTAAAAGAGCCTGGCCGATATGGTGCTCATATGGCGTCAGGTCGGGATGAATCTTGACTACTATTACTTCTCCCAGTATGAACCAGCCGCGAGGAAGAAGAGGGATGCAAATCATGGGAATCTTTCCTTGCAGGGCATGGGAGAGGTCCGGCACTCTCCTGTAGAAGGCTGGCTCCTCTTGCATGACGAGTTCATAGCCGAAGACTGACTTGAGAACAGGGATTTCTACATGGCTCTGTCTCTTTATTACCTTGCGGCTCCTATCAAAGACACCCAGAGAGACTACCTTTTTTAGAGCCGCATTTGCGTCTTTTTTCTCTGCTCTTACCGCCAGTCTATTTTTTTTGGGTATAGCTCTGCTCAAAGCTTACCTCTTCCCCAGTCAGGTTGAACATCAAGACAGAGGTCTCGTTCTTGCGCGTCACGAAGTAATCCTTGCCGTGAACCTGCAGGCTGGTGTCGTAGCCTTCTGGCGAATAGAAGCTGAGACCGATAGGAATTGTTGTCCAGTTGCCCTGCAGATAGATCTTAACACTGGCATCGCTGCTGGAGTTCATTCGCACCAGTGTATTCTCTCCATGGGAGATGGTCACAATTCCTCCTCTGGCACTGATGCTCTGGTCGATATCTCGAGGCAGAGCCATCTCCATATCATTGGCCATTCCCTGGGGGTTAGTGATGTTCAGGCCCAGATAACTATCGTTGCTGGAATTGGAGAGGTATACGGAATACCCAACCAAAGCGGAATACTCAACCAGGACCGGTACGGGTTCTGGTGTTGGGCCTGGGAGAAATATAGCGGCGGCAATAACCAGCAAAATGGCCGCGCCCAGCAGGGCGACAGCTTTCAGCGGCGTTGCTATCTCTTTATTGGGCAGCGGGGGCTTGTTCGTCTCTCTTGCAGGGGGCGAGGCAGCTACTACTACCTTTTCCTCAGGCTTGATGGGAGCTGCTGCCGCTGCGGTCTCAGTTGCCGGGGAGATCTCCTCGAAGGCCTCTGGGGTTTGCAGGGGATACGATGGCGGTTTTGCTTCTGCTTCTTGCCTTTGTGTATCTTCGGCAATGGTGGGCTTTTTATTTTCGATCTCTTCTGCTTGCGGAGTCATTAGCTCCTCTTCTTCTGCTGGCTGCATCTGGTTGCCCGGAAGAGAGGGGGTCTTCCTTCGTGTGGGCAGCACCACGGTGCCCTCATCGAAGTTCAAGATCAGATCGGTATACGTGCCGGTAACGTCCACGAACTTGAGTGCGCGAGGGACCAGGTAGGAGACGCCGGAGATCTTGACCTCTTCGAAGAACTCTGTATTCTTCATCAAACGATCCTTAAAGGCGTAAACGGCCCCGCTTTCCATCTTGGCATCTATCTCGCTAAGGCTGGGAAAGCGGTCCTCCTGCGCGGCCAGTTCTTTAGTGGCCACGACATAGGCTTCGAAGAAAACTCGGCTCATTCGGTTGAGCCGATTGGTGTAGCGCCTATCGAAGAGAAAGGAGAAACTATCTCCTTTGAGCTGCAAGCTCGCTTCTCGCGAATGCCGCCAGGCAGAGAAAGAGACATCCATCAGAGGATCATATCTCCAAACCAAATAAGTATTTTATGTATGGATAATTGCAGGGGTGCAGCAAAATGAGGGTAATGGGGATCAAGGCATCGAATAGATCTCATATCAATCTCGTATGACAGGTATCTTTAAATCTCGCAGGCAAAACAATAGTGATCCAATGAAGCATTTGGGATTGGTGCAGTTTATTCTGCTCCTTGGGGTGGGGTTATTATTATTGGGACCAGCGGCTGCAGAGCTTACGGCTTACCAGAATCTGATGCCATCGGCAGAGGTTGGGCAGATGGTAACTGTAACCGTATCGCTGACCTACAATGGACAGAATTCCATACAGGCTGTGGTCACGCCCAGTCCTCCCCCCGGAGTAGTCGCGAACGCGGGAGGTCAGAGCATAGAGCTGTACCCTGGGGTCACGCAGCAGGTCAGCTACCCCCTCGCAGCGCAGCAGAGCGGGACTTATTGGATCGTTTCTGAGATCTCTTACGCGGAATATGGGGCCTGGCGCAATCTTCGACTGGAAGCGCCATTTACTGCTATCGCCCCTGTCGTGCCCCAGCCGCAGCCAACACCGGGAGAGACAACACCCCACGTAGAGCCGGACGGCTCAAATCCGATGGGGACGGATCCCTTCCCGATGCCACCTGGTGGCGCCCTACCTGGCGGCGCCCTACCTGGTGGCGTCCTGCCTGGCGGAGTCTCGCCAAATAATTCGCAACCTACGCAGCCTGACAATGGCGGCGCGCCAGGCGGCGAACCTCCTGAAGATGTGCCTCAGGAAGATGGTTTTAACCCTGAGCCTGACCAGGGAGAACGGCCTCATGGGGTGCAATAGACACTGCTAAGCGAAAATTTTTAAATAATATCCAAATCATCGCGAGTAAACAGCGCTTGCAGCACAAAACCCCGTTCTTTGATGACCTCTCTTCCGCCTTCCTGGCGGTCCAATATGGTAAGAGCCTGCACAGGCAGATAGCCCGCAGCTTCTATGCGATCGATGGCCCTGAGAAGGGACGCTCCCGAGGTGACCACGTCTTCCACCACCGCGACCATTGCGCCCTTCTGCAGAGCCGGCCCCTCCACATAGCTCATGGTGCCGTGCTTCTTGGGCTCTTTTCGCACAATCAGGCCTGCTAGCTCTCTCTTCTGCAGGTAGCTTAGAACCGATATGGATGATACAATGGGATCGGCCCCCAGGGTGAGTCCGGCCACGGCCGAGACCTCCGGCCAGATCATCTCGAGCATCAGCTTACCTGTGAGATAAGCCCCTTCCGAGCTTAAGGTAACGCGCTTGCAGTCCATGTAATAATCGCTGATTTTGCCTGAGGACAGGGTGACCGGCCTCACCTCAAGGGACTTTTCCTTGAGCAACTCCAAAAGCCTCTCTTTATCATTCACTTCTTTATCGCCCTCTCTTGTAAGAATAGCCTCCTGGGGATGGTAATAACTCTTACTGCTCTGCCTGCTTTCTGTGGGTCGCTTTTATCTCTGCCAGGGTGCCTAAGTCGGTTCCGTCCAGCAGATAGAGGCGCGCTCCCTCCCAGTCGGCCATGGCTAAGAGCGGCCCGCGCAGATCCTCGACCGGTTCATTGAGGGGCAGTCCGCCGCAAAGAATGTTGAAGGCGGGGGCGATGATGATCTCACTGTTGCTCGCAAAACCGTAACGCTCTTGCACTGCCTCACAGATCAGTCGCGTTCTAGCCCAAACGGGGCGGGAAGAAGAGTGGCCTAAAGGGTCCGGGAGCCTTACCGCCGGGTGAAGATGCCCCGCTACCAGGCTGTCTGCGCGCATAACCTTTTCATCCGGCCAGGTGTGGCCGTGGAAATAGCCCACACCGTCCAGCACAAAGCCGGAGGATGGGCGCACCCGGACACCCAGGGGTGCCATATCAGCCAGATTGCTGTCGTGGTTTCCTGGTACGATCTCCACTTTAACCCGGGAGCAGAGACTGCGCAAGAATTCGGGAATCTCTTTCTTCTCCTGCCAGCTCGTCCTGGGTACGTTGTGTTTGATGTCCCCCAGGAGCAGAAGTCGATCCGGTTTAATCTTCGCCAAAAAGCCCTGCAGAGCGGCCAGGATCTTATCGGTCTGGCTGGGAATAGAGACGCCTCCCAGCCACATTTCATACTCCAGGCCCAGGTGAAGATCAGCGGCCACCAGGACGCGCTCGTCTCCTTCCACCAGGAGAAGTGGCGCGTCAAAGACGGGCGAGATCAATTAAAAGCCTCTTTCAGATCCGATGCAAGCTCCTCCAGGCTTGAGGCTATGGCCTGGCAGGAGCACTCTATCATGAGGTTGACGCGAGAGTTATCCATCTCGCCCGCCCGGCGAAAATCGGTTCTTATCCCCAGGATCTTCTTGCCCTGCATGAAGAAATAGCCCACCTCCCAGGCGGTGCCGTCGTCCACCTGGGGACCGTCCAGCATGGCGACCATGGTGTCGCATTCGCTAAGGGCCTGCAAGTTAGCCTGGAAGATCTGGAGCGGCTGTGCAGAGCAGGGGATGATCTCATGGGGCCAGATGATCTCGATATTTTCCAGCCGATCTTCTAAGAAAGACTTGACTTTCTCTCCCCAGGCAATCTCGCCTCGGGAGAAGAGCGGGCCGGAGAGGTAGATCTTGTGCCCCATAATTCCTCCGTAATCTTGGCTTCGCTAATCTTGCTGTGTTCTTTTGTCGTTGCCCTGTTGCCCCAGCATCTCCATGGTTCCCGGTCTCTAAGCGGCTGCTGCTTGCATCAGCCTGGCTTTAACAAAGTCTCTCTCCAGGCTGGCCAAAAACCAGCCCACCTTGGGGCCCTGCCGATCGCCGAGAAATGCCAGATAGATGGCCTGGAAGAACTTCTTGGAGTTGAGGCCCTGCTCTTTGGCCACGGTATAGACCAGGTCGTGAATCTCGGCTGCCGTCTTCTCATCCACCTGCTCGGCTAAGATGCCCAGCCCCTGTCTTTCCTCAGGTGTGAGGTTCTTGACTGCGGCCGGAAGCTCCTCTTGCACCTGGAACTTGACATAGGCAGGAGCATACTTGTCCAGCCACGTTTGCACGTTTCTGGCCCGGCCCAAGATCTCCTCGCGCCTTGTGATGACGTCGTAGCCGGATCTTTTCAGGGCCACGAAGAGACCGTCCTCGTCGCCCCGCGCGATCTGCACCGCGGTGACCATGTGGCGGAAGGGAATCTCGAAGGGCCCGCTCTTATTGACATTGGACAGCTCAATGGCTCTTTCATCGCCCTTTCTCTGGTCGTACTCGTCCACCAGGGAGAGCAGAGGCAGTGCCGGATCAAACTCGATGTGCTTTTCCGGCTTGTTGCGGATGATCAGGTAGCGCAGAACCTCGGGAGGCACGACGTCCAGCATCTCCTGGATGGTGACCACAATTCCCGTGGAGCTGTGCATGGCTCCCACGCCCTTGAGGTGGATCCACTCGTAGACCATGGGGAAGGGGGCAGGATAATGGTAGATCTCTTCACTGATGCGCTTGCCAGTGTCATAGGACCCGCCGGCGGTGGCGTGGTCCTTGCCGAAGGGCTCCACTGTAACCTTTAGTATGGGCCAGCGGGCCGGCCAGTCCACCCGCCAGACCAGCTTTCCCCCGCCGCGCATGGAGACGGTGCCCCGCGAACCGCAGGAGCACTCGTAGTCCACCGTCTCGCCCTCCAGATCAAAGCCCGTGACGTGGGTGGTGTTGGTCTTGCCGCATGTGGGGCAGATGGCATCAAAGGGGCTCCAGCTCGCCGGAACTTCCCGGCCTGAGACCTCTTTGAGTATGCGGGCGATGTCGTCCTTGCGGGAGAGGGCCGTCTTGATGGCCTCCACAAACTTTCCCTCCTTATAGAGCACATCAGCCCGGTAGACCTCCGGCTTGATGCCCAGTCTCTCCATGCTCTTCAAAAAGGGATTTAAGAAGTGGTCGGCGTAGCTGCCGCAGCATCCCGTAGGGCAGGGTATTTCCGAGAGCGGCTTTCCGACATGCTCTGTGAAGCTCTCCGGCAGGAAGGGGTAGAGCCTGCGTAGGCGGTCGTAGGTATCGGCGATGTAGATGAGCCGTGCCTCTACACCCCGGTCTTGCAGGGCGCGGTAGACGGCCTCCGCCGTCATGACCTCGCGCATATTTCCGATGTGCACGGGACCTGATGGGGTTATGCCCGTAGCGATGGTGTGAGGGCCGCTCTTCTCGAGCTTCTCGGCGATGACGTCAGCCCAATGGATAGACATGGGCATCAATCCCGTAGGGAAAAGAATATTAATCTTCCCCTGATCTGCGAGAGGTTTTTAAGTTAAAGGCCGCTTGGGAATTTAGAATGAAATCCCCAGAGCGCCCTTCTTCCGACGATTACTTCATGGAGATTGCCACGGTAGTGGCCAAACGCTCCACCTGCCTGCGAAACCAGGTAGGGGCTCTCTTCGTGAAAAACAAGCGCATTCTCACCACCGGCTACAATGGCGCGCCCTCCGGCCTGGAGCACTGCGACGTCGTGGGCTGCGCCCGGGATGGTGTAGCCTCGGGAACGCGCCACGAGCTGTGCCGGGCAGTGCACGCCGAGCAGAATGCCATCATTCAGGCGGCATTGCACGGCATCAGCATTGAGGGGGCAACGCTCTACTGCACCCACCAGCCCTGCATCCTCTGCGCCAAGATGATGATCAATGCCCGGGTGGCCAAGGTCGTCTATCAGCAGAGCTATCCGGATGGGACAGCGCTGGATTTCCTCAAGCAGGCGGGAATTGAGGTTGTAAGGGTGAAGGAAAAGGCGTAACTGTCATTTCAAGTCACAGGCAACAACGAATATTTTGGGCAGAATTATCTCGGCATCTATGCTACGAGTATTCTCTGCCTGCAATATTCACCTAGGTTATTTTGCAGCGAGCCCTTAGGGACGAGGATTCCGTTTTTCTATTTGTGTACTTCGCAATCTCGCATATTGGAGTGCAGCGCTGCCATTTTGCTCTCGGATGGCACTAAAAATCGATCCCTGGTTCATGTTCAACCATCGCAGAATTCCACAATAAAATCATTAAAAGGCACTTTTACCCCGCAGCAAATCTGCGGGGGTGCGCCGGTTTGACTGATCTTAAAGCGTAACTTTTACATCCTGGCCGGCAAAGGCCTCCTTGAGATGCTCTTCCTGCTCCTTGGAGAGAGATGTCTTCAATACCTTAACGTTCTTGTACTTCTTCAGCTCGTCCATTACTTTATCCGGAGTGGATTCTCTAACCAGCATGAACAATGCTGAGTTTCCTGGCTGAATGGTATTTCCGACCTCTTTGATGAATTGTTCGTCCATACCCACATTTGTATACTTCCCGGCAATGGCTCCGGCTGCTGCGCCGATAACCAATCCGAATATAGGTACAAGGAAGATGAGCCCTATGAGAAGTCCCCAGAAGGCTCCGCCGAGAGCTCCTGCTCCCACCAGGTCGGCTTCTTGATTCACCTTAACCTTTCCTTCTTTGTTTCTAACAACAACCGCAGCATCTTCCAATCCTATCAGATGCTCCTTTTGAAGCTTAAGCAGGTCACCTCTCATCTGCCCGGCACCAGCCTCGTTGTCGAAGGCCAATACAACCAAATCGCTCATATTTTCAAAACCTCCGCAATAACTTAAGTTACTTCCACTTATAGACTTTTCTGCATAGTTCATTAAGTTAGTTCACATAATTTGGTTTTAATATGAGGTGGGCCTTAAGGGCTGTACGGATTAATAAAATAATTCATGTTATATTTAGCATTTGATGTCTCGACCACGACCAGCTGATTGGGGCTGAAGGTAGGGTCATAGCTGAGGCATAGCTGAGGAATTGCAAGCCAAGAATAGGTGCCGGATTCGACGAGTGCTAATTTTGTTGGCATCAAGTTTTTCTCTTTTGCATAGAAACGATTTAGTAATCCGTGAGAGATCAGTTAAAACCATGTTCGGACCTAAATCCCATCTCACCTCTCGCAGCAATCATCTCTTTATCGAGGATGTGGACTGCGTAGCTCTGGCCCGCGAGCAGGGCACGCCTCTTTATGTCACCTCCGAAAAGAGATTGCGCGAGAACATTCGTGCTTATCACAGCGTTTTTCCCGATGCGGACAAATATTTCGCCGTAAAGGCCAATGGAAACCTCACCCTGCTGCGCATTGCCGCCCAGGAGGGCATGGGTGCAGACATCTTCTCCGCAGGGGAGCTTTCCGTGGTGCGCATGGCCGGCATTCCCAGGGATATGATCCTCTACAACGGCAACTCCAAGAGCGAAAAGGATCACGAGATGGCGATGCAAGCAGGCGTGAGAATGTCCGTGGACTCTCGCGAGGAGCTGGAGCATCTCGCCAGGACCGCCCAGGCGCTGGGACGCGAGGCGGAGATCCTCTTCCGGGTCAATCCCGATGTCTCCCCCAAAACCCATCCCAAGATCGCCACGGGCCTTCGCTCCTCCAAGTTCGGAATTCCCGCAGAGCAGGTGGCTGAGACCTACCAGAGGGCCATGGGCCTGGAGGGGGTCAGGCCGGTGGGGTTGCACTGCCACATCGGCTCGCAGATTTTAGACACGGCGCCCTTCGCCGAGGCGGCAGGCAAGATGATGGACATTGCGGCCCCTGTGGTGGCCGCGGGCGGAAAGGTGGAGAGGATCGACCTGGGCGGGGGCCTGGGCATTCAGTACCATCCCGACCTGCCCGCGCCCGCGCCCGCCGACCTGGCGGCAGCAGTGCTGCCTATTTTTCAGAGCCGTTGCCGGGATCTGGGCATCACTCCCAAGCTCATCTTGGAGCCGGGCCGGAGCATTGTGGCCGATACAACGGTCATGCTCACCAGCGTGAACGCAGTCAAGAGGGCCCATGTCAATTTCGTGGATGCAGATGCTGGTTTCAATGTCTTGGCCCGGCCCATGCTCTATGACTCTTATCATCACGTGGTGGTGGCCAACCGCGCCGGTGCGCCCGCCCAGGAGACTTACACCGTGGTGGGCCCCATCTGCGAGACCGGGGATGTGCTGGCTAAAGACCGGGCACTGCCTGCCCTCGAGCGGGGAGATGTGCTGGCCTTCCTGGATGCCGGTGCCTATGGCTTCTCCATGGCCTCCCAGTATAACGGCCAGCCCCGCCCTGCTGAGGTGCTGGTCACCGGAGATAAGGCCGAGGTGACCCGCAGGGCTGAGGATGCAAGCGTCCTTTTGGCCGGGCAGAGGATCCTGCCCCGGCTCATGTGGTAGGGGGCTTAAGAATGGCAGGTGAGGGGGAGAGTGGACCGGAAGGCGGGCCTGTAGCCGGGCAAGAGGGCTCGCTGACTGATGCCGTAATAGAGGTGCAAAGCCAGCTTATGCCTTTGCAGCAGGGCGAGTTTTCCGAGAAGATCGGCAAGATCTCTATCTACGTGCAGTCCTCGGCCAAAGCGCGGGACGCAAAATCGCGGAATAACTTCATTCGCTTCGCCCGTCTCAACCTGGACGCTGTCCTGGTGCAGGCCCTGGAGGCCCTGGTCTGGCGGCCCAAGAATTCCACTAAAACCCAGGAGTTGAAGAAGGCGACAGCCTTGCAGAAGACCTTCGACCGGCTGGACAATCCTGTCCAGGCCATGCGAGAGCACTTTCTGAGTAGCTCCGATCCGCTTAACAAGTATCTGGTGGCCGGACCCTGGGGGCATGAGTACCTGAAAAAGAGGGGCATTGATCTGGAGGATTACGATCGGGAGCTGTGCCAGATGCTGGGCTGCCAGGAGACGGCGGCAGGCAAGATTGTAATAAACTATGCAAGGCTCGTGCGGGCGATTGATATGTTGGCGGAGCACGCTGGAAAGTCTCTCCCCTGAGTGGCATTATTGAGGCAAACTTATGGTCACTGGCAACTGCAAACCACAGATCCTTCATATCAGATGGACTGGACAATGCACAAAAGCCATAGGTATCGCTACCATTTGTTGTCTTCCTGCCTTTGATCGGGGTCGTTCGCGTGCGGGCATTTTTAGAAATTTAGAGGCTGCAAAAGATATTATATTCCATAAGCAGATTGATTGAATGACTTGGAGGTGATGTGGCTGCTGGAGATAGAAGATCTGTCGGTTAGTATCGGCAGTAAGCAGGTTTTAAAAGGCTTCAACCTTAGAATTAGTCGCGGCGAGACCCATGCCTTATTTGGGCCCAATGGAACGGGCAAAACAACACTATTGAATGTTATCGCTGGAATTCCCCGGTACACCATTGATGGTGGGCGCATTGTATTCAAGGGAGA
>JAFGNK010000059.1 GCA_016927055.1 Methanotrichaceae archaeon
AACCAGTTTATGAGCACTATGCAGTGATCGGCGTGCAGGCTGGTCGGTCCCAGAGAGACAACCCTGGCCCCGGCCTGCTCGATCAGGCTCTCCTCTTCTGGTGTCATTCCGGTGTGGTCTCCCAGGATGAAGGCCGCCTCACCGGAAAGGCCGCCTGCCTTGCCCTGCGCATCAAGGCTGTGCATTTCGGCGCTGTCCTCTCGCAGGTAGATCAATCTCGCATCTTTCAGATCGGCCAGCACTTCGGCCAGGCCGCCGGTGCGAACGAAGATGCCGGAGGTGGACATGGCCCATTCTGGTGCAGCCGGCACGGCCAGGGCTTTTTTGAGCAGAGCGGCGGTGGTGCGCTCGTCCGGGTTCAAATGGCGCAGGGTCTCGCCCACAAGCCGAATGGTCTTGGGAACCTCTCCGCCCAGCAGCACCAGGTAGACGCAAACATCCTTTCGAATGCCGTGGGAGAGGACGAAGGCGGCAGTGACGGAGCGGCAGAGAATGTCCAGGCGGCCGGAGGTGCCGGGAATGTCTTCCAAAGAGAAATTGGGAGTGGTGGTGGCCTTATGGCCCACGATGATGAAGTTGCGCATAGCTTAAAAAAGGACAGGGGATACAAGGGTCTTACGCTTCGGAAAGGATAATAACCCAGAGGGAGACTTGTTGTCCTTTAACCGGAGAATAAAATGATTCGCGTCATATCCCTGGACATGGACGGCACCCTGGTCAAATCCAGGTTCGTAGACAAAGTCTGGATGGAAGGCATGCCTATGCTGTACGCCGAAAAGACCGGCCTGGACTTTCCCGCTGCCAAGAGTTACGTCGTAGGCGAGTACATGAAGATTGGCAGCGACCATCTGGAATGGTACGACCTGCTCTACTGGATCGGGAGGTTTGGTCTTAAGGTCGGCAAGGACGAGCTCTTGCAGATGTATGAGGATGAGATTGAGACCTATCCCGAGGTACAGGAGGTACTCGACATTCTCGCAGAAAGCTACGAGCTGGTGGTCACATCCAACGCTGCCCGCGAGTTCATAGACATTGAGCTGGAAGGCCTTTCCGACTACTTCCGGGAGACCTTCTCAGCCACCTCAGATTTCCGGGAGGTCAAGAAATCGCCTCTCATCTACGGCGCTGTTTGTGCTCACCTGGATGCTAAGCCCTTTGAGGTTCTGCACATCGGAGACCACTACGATTATGACTATGAGTCACCCCTGCAGGCGGGCCTGGATGCTCTCTTCTTGGATCGCAAGGGAGAGCGCACCGGTCGCGAGGTGGTGGGCGACCTGCGAGAAGCTATTGAGCTGATCGACGGCTGCATGTAGCTCGCAAATCCTCGGTTCAATTATCGCTAACATCTGAACCGAAACCATGGGGCATAGAGGCACAGAGACACAGGGGATTAAAACCACGGTAAATTAGGAGTTGACTTGATATGAAGAGAGAGACAAAGCTGATCCTGGCACTGGATGTCATATCACGGGAGCGGGCTCTTTCCCTGGCCGCAGAGTTATGCGACTATTTCGATGCCATCAAGATCGGCTATCCCCTTATTCTCACCGTGGGCCTGGGAATAGTAAAGGAGATCAGCGCCTTTGCCCCCGTCATCGCCGACTTGAAAGTGGCCGACATTCCCAACACCAACCGGCTCATCTGTGATGCTGTCCTGGGTGCGGGAGCGGGCGGCATCATCGCCCAGGCTTTTCCCGGAAAGGACTCTCTGCAAGCCTGCGCAAAGAGCGCTGCCGAGCATGGGGCGGATCTCTTTGTGGTCACAGAGATGAGCCACCCTGGGGCAGAGCTTTTCATGGCGCCCCTGGCAGAGAGAATGGCCCGGCTGGCGGTGGAGGCGGGCGCGACGGGGGTAGTGGCTCCGGCCACGCGGCCTATGAGAATTAAGCTGATTCGATCCATCATTGGAGAGCGGCTCATCATCTCGCCTGGGGTCGGTGCCCAGGGAGGCTCCGCCGGTGCTGCTCTACAGGCAGGTGCTGATTATTTGATTGTGGGAAGGTCGATCTACGAGGCAGAGGATCCGGCAGCTGCTGCAAAAAAGTATCTTTCTCTTGTCTGCTAGCTTGATCCGATAGCATGAGTAGGTCTGGCCGGTTTTAGGCCGCGGGTATCTTTTCAAAACTTTTCTATACTTTGTAATTAAATATACTATTATGATTGTAGCAGATTTTGCCACTATTCCCCTGGGCTCGGGGACCAGCGCCTCTCATTATGTGAAGGCCGTTCATGAGCTATTGAGGCAGTCCGGGATCAAATACGCTGCAGGACCCATGTCCACGGCCATTGAGGCGAGCAGCTTTGAGCAGCTCTTTGAGGTGATCGAGAAGGCGAATAAAAAGCTGGCTGAGATGGGTGTGCAGAGGATAATAACCTCGGTTCAAATCGATTATCGTCTGGATAAGGATGTCTCTATCGAGTCTAAACTGGGAATCCTGCAATAGAAATAGCAGCACACTAGATTGCACACAATAGACTATAGTCCTCCAATTCATGTAAGATTATTCGGGTATGCGAGAGCTATAGCCATGCATCGCCATGGAAGCAACGGGCGTGGATAATTCAATAGTTGTATTATTCTTATTATAATATAATAACTTTTTTAGGGTGTTGCAATAGGCACGAACAGCAAATCTTTTTCCTGCATCTGCTGCCAATTGATGTCGGAAGATCGACTTACTATATGGAAAGGGAACATTTGCATAAATTCTTTTGCTAATATTGTGAACATCGAAATGAATATTAATGAGAATGCTTATGCTCAATTCTAACCTGGTGTCTTGGCTATGGGCAGCTACTTTAGCGATAAGATAAATGAGATCTGCTTCACATTAGAGGATCTAAGCAGTAAAATCGCCGCAACCTGCCCGACTTGCCAGGCCGTTTCAGAGACCATAGAGCGGCTCAAAATCATGCTGGAAGAGCTGGAGGATAGAAGTAGAAACATCACCAGCATCATCGAGAACGCTCCTTTAGCTATTGCAATTATTGAAAAGGATGGGACCTTCAGCAGTATAAATCCTAAATTCGTAGAGCTGTTCGGTTATGATCTGGAGGAGATTTCCTGCGGAAGAGAATGGTTTAAGAGAGCCTTTCCAGACCCCAATTATCGAAGCGCGGCCATAGCAGCCTGGATCAATGACAAAGAAGAGATTGGAGCTGGCGCCAAGAGATGCCGCACTTTTGCTGTCACGAGCAAGGATGGAACGGAAAGGACCATAAGATTTGCAGCCGTTCAGCAGGAAAACGGGGCAAATCAGCTCGTTTGTGAAGAGATAAAAGATAGCTTTGGCTGTGGTGAGGTGCAAAATCTCACCCGCCGCCAGCTAATAGATATAATTGACTTTTTGCCTGATGCCACCTTCGTCATAGACAAAAACCGGAAAGTGATTGCCTGGAACCGGGCCATAGAGGAAATGACGGCCATTAAAAAACAGGATATTATCGGCAAGGGCGACTACGCATACGGAGTTCCCTTCTATGGGGTGCCGAGACCGATTCTGATCGATCAGATATACGGCGACAGTCCAGATATCCCGTCTCAATATCGTTATGTGGAAAAGAAAGGAGATACGCTCTATGCCGAATCGGCGGCACCTTTTTTATTGGCCGGCCAGAGAACCTACGTCTGGTCTACCGCATCCCCTCTTCGGGATGACGAGGGTGAACTAATTGGGGCTATCGAATCCATACGAGACATAACTGAGAGAAGAGAAGCTGATGATGCGCTAAGAGACTCTGAACGTCGCCTGGCGGATATCATTGATTTCCTGCCAGACGCCACCTTCGTCATCGACAGGCTGGGCACGGTCATTGCCTGGAATCGGGCAATGGAGGGTATGACCGGCATTAAAGCCAAAGAGATGCTGGGAAAAGGCAACTATGTTTATGCTCTTCCCTTTTATGGCAAACACAGGCCTATGCTTGCCGATCTCGTGCTTGAAAATAATAAGCAATCACCGGATGAGTGTGACGAGTGGGGCCGAAAAGATTGGACGATCGATGAGCTTTACGACAACCTGGTGAGACAGGAGGACGGCAGTCTCTATGGAGAGGCCTTTATTCCCAACATGAAAGGGGGCGAGGTCTTTTTGCAAGGAAGCGCGACCGCACTTTATGATTCAGAAGGCAATGTCACCGGTGCCATTGAATCTGTGCGCAATATCACGGAGAACATGAGGGCCCAAATAGAGCTGAAAAAAAGCGAGGCTAAGAATAGGTCTCTTCTGGATGCAATTCCTGATATGATGTTCCTGATCGCCGAGGATGGCATCTTTTTGGACTATAGTGCGCCGGAGACTTCATCTCTCTATATGCCGCCGCAATCATTCCTGGGCAAGAGGATGCAGGACCTTATGCCGGAGGATATGGTTGCGCAGGCTTTTCATCACATCCATCGGGCAAAAAAAACCGGAATGATGCAGATTTTCGAGTATGAGCTCTCCATAAAAGGCAAGATGTCCTCCTTTGAGGCGCGCATCAACTGCAGCGGAGAAGACGCTTTTTTGGTGTTAATAAGGGATATTACCGATAGCAAAAAGGCACAGGAGGCTCTTCGCAAGGCCAAAGATGATGCAGAAGCCGCTGCTCGCGCCAAATCTGAATTTTTGGCTAATATGAGCCATGAGATCAGAACCCCACTTAACGCTATCATAGGCATGACGGGAATACTTCTTGATACCCCCCTCCAACCGGATCAAAGGGACTGCCTGGAGACTGTGAGCCGCAGCGGCGATGTCCTCATATCGGTAATCAACAACATCCTGGACTTTTCCAAGATCGAAGGAGGCAAAAGAGAGATAGAAAAGCAGCCCTTTGAACTGCGCAAATGCATTGGAGAGGCCATGGACCTCTTGATGCCCATTGCAGCGGAGAAGTATCTCACCTATTATTATCATATTGACGCTTCTCTTCCAAAGAGTATGCTGGGAGATTCGGTTGCCATTTCTCAGGTCTTAATTAACCTTCTTGGCAACGCGGTCAAATTTACGGACAGTGGAGAGGTATCGCTACACGTCAGGGGCAGTTGCCAGGAGAATGGAAAGATCAAGCTGTTCTTCTCGGTCAAAGATACGGGGATTGGCATTCCTCAAGATCGCATAAGCAGCCTCTTTCAGTCTTTTAGCCAGGTGGATATGTCTACGACTCGCAAATACGGCGGAACGGGTTTAGGCCTTGCTATTAGCAAGAAGCTGGTGCAGCTTATGGGTGGCACCATTTGGGCGCAAAGCGAAATTGGCAAAGGAAGCACATTTTGCTTCACAATTCTGGCTGATACAGCGACGCCAGAGCAATGTGAAGGGATGAAAAAGAAGCCTCATGTAGTCGATTTGCCGCATAGAATTCCTGGCCGATTGAAGCTATTGTTGGCAGAGGATAATCTGGTAAATCAGAAAGTTGCCCTGCTCATGCTCAGGAAGCTGGGGGTAAGAGCAGATGTAGTAGACAACGGCAGGGAGGTCTTGCAGGCTTTGCAGCGCCAGGACTATGACGTGGTCCTTATGGACGTGCAAATGCCGGAGATGGACGGCTTTGAGGCGGCAAAGGCTATTCGCGAACGCTGGCGGGATGGATTACCTCGTATTCGTATAATCGCTGTCACTGCGCATGCTCTGGAGGGAGATCGGAAGAGATGCATCGAGGCCGGAATGGATGACTACATCAGCAAGCCTGTGCGTCTGGAAGAGCTTGCCAGCGCTCTGGGAAGGTGCTCCCTTCGGCAGAGCGATAATGAGGTGTGTTTGTAAAAGTAAGGCCAAGTAGAATTGGAACTTATTTATTAGTCTCATTCTGGACATAAATTAATAATGTGCAAAATATATCTTAGCTAGCAATTATTGAATTTAAAACTGATAATATCTTAATTTTGATACTGATTCAGGTGGTTCTGATGTTATTTGACAAAACTCGGCTGGAAAAAATGGAAGCAAGTTAAGAATAAATAGTACTAAACAAGTAAGAGACCTGTCCAGCAGCTTTTCTAAACTCATGGCTGTGGGCGAGGAGGGTTGGAGATGAAGGAAGGTGGAGAGTTTTCCTGCGATGTGATAGATAGGTCGGCGCTGGCAAGCCTTCGTGAACTGCAAGAGGAGGGTGATCCTGATATCATCGCCGAGGTGGGCGGTCTTTTTATCAAGCACTCGCCTGAGAAGGTAAATGCCATTATGCAGTCAGCGGAACGCGGGGACGCCAAGGGGCTGCAGATAGCTGCCCACAGCCTGAAGTCCAGCAGCGCTTACATAGGTGCGATGCGTCTTTCTGCCTTGGCTAAGGAGCTGGAGCTGATGGGACGGTCCAACTCATTGGAGGGGGCCAAAGAGAAGGCGCAAAGGCTGAAAGAGGAATTCGTTCAGGCGATGGCTGCTATTGATGCCGAGATCAAGGGGACAGGTCAATCGGCAGAAGGGAGATAGCTGCCCAAAAAAAGCGGTTTTGCAGCCCTTTTGAAAGATGAGCGAAGGGCGGCAGTCTTTCTATTTTTAATAAATTTAAAGCCATGATCAGGAGAGGGTGCAATGAGCAAGGCAAAGGCTGTTTGTGATCGCGTTTATGTCGTAGGAGGATCGGGCCTCTCTGCGCCAGAAGACGCATTCGTTTATCTGGTGGATGCAGGATCCGAACTGGTGCTGATCGATGCCGGAGTCGGTTATGGGGCTGGCAGAATCGAGGACAATATTCGGTCGCTGGGCTGGCAGCCTGCCCAGGTCTGGCACATAATTGCCACCCACTGCCATATCGATCACATCGGGGGCCTTTTCGACTGGAAGGAGCGCTACGGCTCCAAGATTATTGCCCACGAGCTTGACCGGGCGGGAATTGAGGGAGAGAATAACAAGCTTACTGCGGCCAGCATGTACGGTGTAGACTACAAACCGGTCAAGGTGGACACTATTCTCAAGGGCGGGGCGGAAAAGCTGATCCTTGGTGATTTAGAGTTCAATTTCCTGCACACGCCCGGGCACACGCCCGGCAGCATCTCCGTTTACATTGATACCAAGGACGGACGGGTTTTATTCGGCCAGGACATTCACGGGCCTTTCTCGGATGCCTGGGGCTCGGACCTGGCGCAGTGGCGGGCGTCAATGCATAAGCTGCTCGATCTGAGGGCGGATGTGCTCTGCGAAGGGCATGCCGGGATTTACCGGGGCGAGAAGATCGGGAAGTATATTGAGGGGTATTTGAAGAGATACGGGGTGTGAGCAACACCTATTCCTTTGTTTTTTGATAAAGAAAACTTATAAACATCAACTCTCAAGTGACACTAAATATGGCGCTAGTAGAGGAACTCACACCAGGTGCAATGGTCAAAGGCATACTGCCCGATTGCCTCGTCACTGTGATTCAGGCGAAATGGCACGGTTCCGATATTAGAAATCGCATCGTTTGGCCTTCCTTTGTCCTTCGGTGGCTTGCCGCAACTCAATGCAACCAAATGGGCTTTTGAAATCTCCATCAGTCTTTTTGGAGTAGACACGACTTCAAAATTTTTTTATCAAGAGCAGCTTCAAGACCTTCAAAGGAATCCTCAAAAGCAAAGCCATCGCTGAGAAATGATCAAATGGAGTGCGGGGAAAGGGATACTCGCACACTTTTACTAGTAATCAGTAGGATGTGCAATGATAGTAATAGTACGAACTACCTCAGATTGAGGGAGTTATGCGTAAAAAAATTCAATTGAAATAGACCTCTCATAAAACTTTCCTTTTTCAAATAGGATGGTTGCAGAACTCGGCAAGTTACGCTTAAAGTTACGCTGCTGGTTACGTCTTATTTTTTTGAAAAACGATATTTATAGCTGCATGGTTACGGGATTGCGGCAGTTACGTGGTTTTATATTGAGAGTAAAATTCTAAGATAAAGTAACCTTACATAAAAAGGAATAAATTATATAATATATACGTAACATATGTAACTACGTAACTCTATGTCTATTGCTATTGATTTTAGAGTTACACCTTGGTTACGGAGTTACGCCATTTGAAGTCTTCCTTCCCAATCACTCTATCCCAACTTATGAGGCGATCAAAGCGGAGTAACATATTTCAGCATCTATAATAGATAGGCTATTCTTGCGATAGTAAAGGAAAAAGGCATCTGAATGAAGACTGGAACTGCTAATCCCCCCTTGCATGGTAGCTCGGCCCTGCCTTGGCTATTCAAACGCATGCGTCTCTTAGCAGGCGTGATAGTGGAGGCGTTGGTAAATGAGCACGGCCAAGATGAGTTCCTCCGCCGTGTATCCGATCCCTATTGGTTTCAAGCCTTCTCCTGCGTTCTTGGATTCGACTGGCACTCATCGGGAACAACAACTGTCACAATTGTCGCGCCTTGGATGCCCGTCTGCTTGCAGCAGGTTGCGCCGACATCCGGCTGGATTGGTGATGCACACGCCGCTAACATCCCAACAAACAATCCAAATTAGAGCAATGTTCCTGATGTTCATCGTTTTAATCTCCTTAGAAGTCTGGAAAGGTGGTGAAGTGGAGTGACGGCGACAGAGAGACACAGAGACGGGTTACCCGCGTCTCCGTGTCTCCTTTACTGTAGTGCTATCGCCACATGGTGAATGGGGTGACGTGGTGACTTATTCACCACGTCTCGTAAGCTCATGTCTATATGAGCCGCTTCCGTGTCTTTCTTTATTCAAAAAGCTCCATGAAAGAATAGAAGCTTTCTGGAGTTCCTCCGGAAATAACCAACTTTCCATTTGCGACGGCGTCTTCAGGATCGAGCTTCGACAGAACCAGTTGCTTCCAGGTCAGCGAGTCGGTCACGATCTCGAACTGGCCCTTGCTCGCGGACGGGGGATCCACCTCGAGGATGCCCTTACGAACGTTCAACGTGTAGTGATCTTGCACCTTGGGGTCATTCGTCTTGATGTCGGTCAGCTGAAGGCTAACGACGATGTCCTTGTCCATCGATTTCGATGCATTGAGACTGACGGCCAGGATGCGATGCAGAATAGCCATGGGCATCAACTCAACAAAGTTATCTTGGATGCTCGAGAAAGCAAGCTTTGGATCCCCGAAGCCGAAGTCCCTATGGGCCTGGTCAGTCAACAACAAGTAGTCGGACAGAAGCATGTTGCGCGCCTGCGAATTCATCGTGTTTTCTGCCAGGGCCAGCATGGCCGCCTTCTTGGTCTCGAACGCCACAGGGTTATCCGGGTCCAGCAAGAGCGCATCGTCGGCAAGTCTCAATGCCCATTCCAGGTTGATATCCAGAGCCTCCTGGGCTTTACTTGCCAGATCACCGTCGCCTTCAGCGAGGAAGGCCGACATCTCTGCCTCACTCAGGGTAGTCTGTGGAAACAGATCCCTTACTTCGCCGGTGTAGTAGCCGCGGTAATAGCGGAAGATGTGGACGATGTTCCATTCTTTCGATCCATAAATCTCCTGCAAATAGGGACTGGAGGCAAGATGGGGCGGCAACACGATCAGGTCCATCATCTCCCCCG
>JAFGNK010000060.1 GCA_016927055.1 Methanotrichaceae archaeon
ATCTTGTTTATGGTATCATCATCGAGAAGTTTAATCCTGGTCATTGCATTCATCCCATCTTTCTTCCAGCTTCTTCTGGTACTCTGCAAGACAGCTCAGCGCCTGGAGGGGGGTCAAGGAATCTATATCCAGGGCCCGGATATCTTGCAGAATCGAATCGTCCTGCTGGGGCCGAAGTATCTTTTCCGCTTCCTTTCCTTCTTGAGAGGGCGCATCGAAGAATATGAGCTGGGTGTACCGGGAGGATTTCCTGGGCTTTTTATTGCCAGAAAGGGGCTCTACGACCGCCTCTTTCTCTATCTCTTTCAAAATCTGGTCAGCCCGCCTTGTCACTGCCTCGGGAACGCCGGCCAGACGGGCCACATGCACACCGTAGCTCTTGTCTGTGGCTCCCGGCACCACGGTTCGCAGAAAAGTGATGGTTCCCTTCTCTTCTTTTACAGCGATGCTGTAGTTCCTCACTCCCGGCAAGATGCCTTCTAGCTGCGTCAGTTGATGATAGTGGGTGGCAAAGACACACTTGCATTTGATGCTGCTGTGCAAGAATTCCGATATGGCCCAGGCTAAGGAGAGGCCGTCGAAGGTGCTGGTGCCGCGACCCACCTCGTCCAACAGCACCAGGCTGTCTTTACTGGCCGCGCCCAGGATGGTGGCCAGTTCCGTCATCTCCACCATGAAGGTACTCTGGCCGGCGGACAGATCATCATAAGCTCCCACGCGGGTGAAGATGCGGTCCACCAAAGAGAGCGAGGCGAAGGCCGCCGGCACAAAGGAGCCGGCCTGAGCCATGATAACACAGAGGGCAATTTGCCGCATGAAGGTGGATTTTCCGGCCATATTGGGGCCGGTGAGAATGAGCAGCCGATTATGATCATTATCCAGGAGCACATCATTGGGCACAAATCCGCCTCTCATGGCCTTGTCCAGCACGGGGTGCTTGCCGGCACGAAGGAATAGCTTGCCCTCACCATTGAACTGGGGCCTCACCAGTCCGCTTTCCGCAGCGGCTACTGCCAGGGCGACCAGCACATCCGTTTCCGCTAAAGCCATGGCCCTCTCCTGCACGGCGCGAGCCTGAACAGCTACATTACCACGCACGCCGGCAAAGATTTCCTGCTCCAGGGATACGGACCTCTCCTGGGCGGATAGAACCTTGGATTCCATCTCTTTCAGCTCCGGGGTGATGAAGCGCTCGGCGTTGGCCAGCGTCTGTTTGCGGATGTAGTCCTGCGGAACCAGATGCAGGTTTGCCCGGGTGACCTCCAGAAAATAGCCGAAGACGTTGTTGTAGGCGATCTTAAGAGACTTGATGCCGGTCTTCTCTCTCTCCGAGCCTTCCAGGCGGGCTATCCAGCCCCGGCCGTCCTTCAAGAGGCAGCGAAGCTGATCGATCTGTGCGTCAAAGCCGTCTTTGATCACGCCCCCGTCTCGCAGATGAGTGGGCGGATCGTCAACTATCGATCCTTCCAGGAGAGAGACGATATCCTGGCAGGGGCCAAGCCGACCTCGTAGCTCAACCAGGTAGGAAGAGGCTGCATTTTCCAGAATCTCTTGCAGCCTGGGCAGCCTCTGCAAGGTACTTTTCAGCACTACCAGCTCTTTGGGACTGGCAGAACCACAGGAGACCCGGCTCATCAGCCTCTCCAGATCGCAGGCGCCCTTCAGCTCCTCGACCAGGCTCTCCCGCAGCACGGAATTGTTGCTCAGCTCTTCTATGGCACAGTGCCTCCTGGTAATCGCCTCTAAAGAGAGGAGCGGCATCTGGATCCAGCGAGCCAGGGTGCGAGCGCCCATGGGCGTCTTTGTCCTGCTTAAAAACTCGAGCAGCGTTCCCCGTCGGGTTCGGTCGCGGATGTTTTTTAAAATCTCCAAATTGCGCAGGGTGACCTCATCTAAAACCATGAACTCCGAGCCCGAGTAGAAGCTGATGTCATGCAGGTGTCCCAGCGCATCGAAATGGGCGGCATGCAGATAGGTGAGAATGGCTCCACAGGCGCGGGCGGAGAGGGGCCTGTCAGCGAGGCGCAGCCTTTCCGCCCAGCCCGGGCCAAAGCGGCCCTCCAGGACAGTGGATGCGGCCTCCTCTGAAAAGCTGGCCTCATCCAGGATCTGCAGGCGGGCAGCATCCCAGCTAAGGGGAAAGGGCGCAATGCACTCAGCCGGACGGAACTTGGCCAGTTCACAGGTCAGCCGCTCCGCGGCAATCTCGGTGGTCAAAAACTCTCCCGTGGAGACGTCCACAAAGGCCAGCCCCATCCGGCCTTCCTCTGCGACAACTGAGGCGAGAAAATTGTTGCTGGCCTCATCGAGCATGTCAAGCTCAATGATCGTGCCCGGGGTCACCACGCGAGTGATCTCCCTTTTTACCAGCCCTTTGGCAAGCCTTGGGTCCTCCACCTGATCACAGATGGCCACCTTGTGCCCGGCCCGGATGAGCTTGGCCAGGTAGACCTCCAGAGCATGGTAGGGCACGCCGGCCAGAGGGATCTTGTTGCCCTCGTCGTCCTTTTGCCGGGAGGTTAGAGTGATGTTCAGGTCGCGGGCGACGACGACCGCATCCTCGGCAAAGGTCTCGTAAAAATCGCCCACCCGAAATAGCAGCAATGCATCTGGATACAGTTTCTTTTCCCGGTAATACTGCTCCATGAGGGGAGAGAGCTTGGACATAATCATCTTATGCTCGGGCTTCTCTTATCATATCGCTTTCGGTGCACTCTTGGGCAAAGCTAAAGTCACATTTTTCGCATTCGATTTTAAGTATCTTTGAATTATGATTATGACAATAGATGTTGCCGTGAAAAACTCACCCATCAAATGCAAATATAAGAGTAATATAAAAAATAATAATATTACAAATGCCAGTCTCCCGGCATTTGATTTGCGTCTTATTTAAGCCGTCTTCTCGCCCTCAGCGGTTCCTGCCCAGGAGTCGCCGCTGGCAGAAGATGCCTGGTAATCTCCTGTGGCCCAGTCCTGGCTCAAATTTAGATTGAGCTTATACTGGACGATGGGATTCGTGGAGATCAGATTCAGCTCCAAGGTTGAATCTGCAATCACGCCTGAGACTGCCACATCCATAGTGCTGTTGCCTTCTCTGATCTTGCCTGCACCATAGACATCATTTCCCTTCTGGAAGATGGCCATGGCCAGGTCCCTTACCACGCTGTCATTGAGGGTGAAATACCAGTTTCCGCCCACGGCAGCTACTTCCGGCAGGGCAGGAGGCAGCTCCGTTTCTGTAGCCGCAGCCTCGCTCTCGGCTGGTTGTGCCACTTCCTGC
>JAFGNK010000061.1 GCA_016927055.1 Methanotrichaceae archaeon
CCCTACATTCCCTTTGATCGCGCCGCGGAATACTGCCTGCGCCACATCGTAGGTAATGCCGCGGATATTGATTGCCGGAACGGTAAACCCGCAAAGTTCCTTGCGGCCCATGGCTTCGTAAAGGGATTGGATCGACGCAGACAGGATTCCAAGCTTCGCCGCTCCCCGGCGAATCAAAAACCCTGCGGCCTGCGAAGTTGCAGGGTCGGGACTGAAAACGACCGTATAGATTAAATCATCAATTAGCTTTTCCTGAAAGCTGGCTTCATCCAAGACACGAACATCGCCGTCGTAGCAGGCGAGTATGGATTCGCATCCCCTTTTTAGCTGATCCATATTCTCGTAAATCATTGCTGCTCCTTTCCCTTTGAATGTATTTTATTGCGACATATTTATTGCGACAGGAATTCCCCTGCCATAGTCACTTCAGCAGACGAGCCGATGTAGATGGGTGACCGTTGATTAACAGACGTCACTTTGAGGGAAAGAATATCTTCTTTCCCGTCCGTAGCCCTGCCGCCGGCCTGCTCCACGATGAAGGCCATAGGCTGAAGTTCAAAAAGCAACCGCAACTTCCCCTGGGGCGATTTCCTCAGTGCAGGATACGTGAATACGCCTCCCCTCTTGATGATCAGCTGGTTGATGTCGGGAACAAACCCACCGCTGTAGCGCAGCTTGTAGCCGTCTGCCTCCAGCTTATCGATATACTTCAGATGGTTGTCCGTCCAGTCCTTGCGCAGACCGCCAGGTGAAAAGATCGATCCCTTCTCCTTGAGCCGGATATTTTCCTCGGACAGGACATACTCTCCTTCGCGGTCCAATACAAACTCATGCACGCCCTTTCCGGCCGAATAGATCATAGTGATGAGCGGGCCGTAAGTAATATAGAGAGCAGCGACCATCGAATTCCGGCCGCTGTCGAATATTGAATTTTTGTGGATGCCGATGATAGTCCCGATGGCCAGATTAGTATCTACCAGGGAAGAGCCGTCCACCGGATCGGCGGTAACAATATATTTTTCCTCCCCGCGACCGATGGTGACGATATCTTTGAGCTCTTCGGAGGCATACTCGCGAACAAATCCGGAGTTGCTGAGCATATTTTTCAATATGTCGTCGGAAATGCGGTCCAGCGCCAACTGATCCTCGCCGTAAACATTCTTGAAGCCGGCCAGCTTGCGGTTGGATTCGTGGATTTTTGCAGAGATATATTTGCCGACCACTGCAATCTGCCAGATCAGCCGCCGCAATTCCACCTCGATGCCACCCATCCACATGTGGCGCCTCAGATCAACGATGCATCGAGTGTGATCATTTATGCCTTCGCCCATAGATTCTCCTGATACCTTTTTGGCAGTATGCAGGTTTTTCTCTAATAATAAATATGTTGCCCCCGTACCGAAGAAAATCTGTTTCAATGTTTCAATCCTATAATTGCTGTTTGCCAGAATTTTCCCCGATTTTTGCCCGCAATTCAGTTGGGAAACCTCTAAGTTTCTCCGGCAGAAGTTCTTATATCTGCCAGAGACTCATTTATGCTCGCAATTGGCCAATGAAGACTCGATGTCATTCTGAGAAGGAATTATCCCGATGGCGGAAGGGTCCCGCTGGCTGAGGATAGACATCAGGAGCTGTATTATGGAACTTATCGCAAAATATTATGTAGAAACTGACCTTCCCATCCAGAAGGCGGCAGAGGCAATTGCCGCAGAGCAGTCCACCGGAACCTGGACTGCGGTGCAAGGCCAGGACAATCCCCTCGCAGCGAGGGTCATCTCTGCGGAGGGTAGCAACGTCGAGATAGGCTTTCCCGAGGAGCTCTTTGAGCCGGGGAACATCCCCCAGTACCTCTCTGTGGTGGCTGGGAATCTCTTCGGCCTGGGCGATCTAAAGAAGGTTCGCCTGCAGGACGTCATCTTTCCGGAGGGCCTGCTCTCGGCACACAAGGGTCCTCGCTTCGGCATTGAAGATGCGCGGAAAATCCTGGGTGTATTCGACAGGCCTTTTGTAGGCACGATTGTCAAGCCCAAGGTGGGACTGGACCCGGCCGGCACAGCGGCGGTGGCTGCAGCCGCCGTTCTCGGTGGATTGGACCTGGTAAAAGATGATGAGACTCTAACCAGTCAGAGCTTCTGTCCCCTCATTCCCCGTCTGGAGGCCGTCATGGGTGCCCTGGACAAGGTGGAGAAGGAGACGGGCAAGAAAGCCTTCTATGCGGTGAACGTCACCGCCAGTGCCGATAAGATCCTGGAGCGTGCCGAGGAGGCTGTGGATCATGGAGCCAACATGGTCATGATCGATGTCCTGACGGCGGGCTTCTCCGCGCTCGAGGAGCTCTCCTTGAATCTCAAGGTGCCCATACATGTGCACAGGACCATGCACGGAGCCTTCACCAGAGACAAGGGACACGGCATTTCCATGCTGGTAATATCCAAGCTGGTGCGCATGACAGGTGGCACTAATCTGCATACTGGAAGCTACATGGGCAAGATGGCAGGTGAAACTATAGAAAACGATCTCTGCCGCGATGCCCTGCGAGGGGACTGGCACGGTTACAAGAGAGTCTTTCCGGTTGCGTCGGGTGGGGTTTATCCGGCCAAGGTCTACGGAAATTTGGACGGCTACGGCATTGATTGCATCATCCAGGCCGGCGGCGGAGTGCATGGACATCCGGACGGAACAACAGCCGGGGCTAGAGCCATGGTGCAGGCAACAGAGGCCTGGCAAAAGCAAATTCCTCTCAAAGATTATGCAAAAGACCACAAAGAGCTGGAAACTGCTTTGAAATTTTGGGGATCGTAAGAGGAAAGATCATACCAAGCCTTCTCCTCAAATCAAAACCGAAGAGTTTATATTGGTAGATGAGGATGGATCTGAGCGTTTATCACGAGCCAACAGTGATGTAGCGCTGTTTGAAAAACAGAAGAGGTGTAGTGAGGGAAGATGTAGAGGGATCAGATGGCTAGAGACGATATCTTATCGAAAATCAAATCGGCAGAGGCTGAAACCAAGGCTGCAGTCCAGCGGGCCTTGGAAGAGAAGGAAAAAAAGATAGCCGCTGCCACTACTGAAGCTGCAAACCTCGTCAAATCCGCCGAGACTGATGCACAGGACTACTATGACAAGAGCGTTGCCAAAGCTGATAGCGATGTGAAATCCAAAAAAGCATCTATCGTTAGCAGTGGTGAGAAGAACGTATCCTCAATGAGCGGCAGCGCCAGCGCAAAGCTGGACAAAGCAGTTGAATATTTGGTGAAGGAGTTTATGGGGTTGTTGCATGCTTAGGCCCGTAAAGATGAGTCGTGTAGTAGTCGCCGGGTCAAAGGACGTAATAGCTCCAGTCGTAGAAAAGCTGCATGAGTTGCGCTTGCTTCATATTGTTAACTATAATGGCAGCGAACCTCAGTTTGAGATGGGCAAGCCCATTGGCAAAGCCAAAGAATACTCCGAGGATCTCATTAAGCTCAGATCTGTCACCAGGTACCTTGATCTAAAAAACAAGGCTCCTGATAAGACTTATCCTGAGAGCCAGATTCTATCGGAGATGGATAATCTTCTCAATAACGTCGGTGCAGATGTTATTGCTACGTACGAGCGTATCACTGTCATCGACGCAGAAGTTAAGTCCAAACAGGATCAGATCAAGGCTCTGACTCCTTTGGCTGTTTTGCCGCTGCCTTTGGAAGCTTACTATGGTTATGATTCTCTGGCGACCTTCGTCGGCACAGCAGCAACACCGGTTGATGCCGATGTAGCGAGGGTCTCTCCGGTAAATGAGATATATTCCGGAAGCGCCAAGAATGCAACTTTTGTAGCGGTATTTGTGCCTGTTGAAAAGGCCAGTGAGGTATCTGCAGTCCTTTCCGAGCATGGGTTTTCCGAGACATCTGTTCCCAGGCTGGAAGGCAATGTGGACTCGGCTATGGCTACTCTTGAAGGCAGCATCAAAAGCTTGGAAGGCGAAAAAGCGCCTCTCCAAAAGAAGCTTGCCGACATGAAGAAGCAGCATGAAGATCTGATGCTGGCTACGGACGAGTATCTGTCCATGCAGACCCGCAAGACAGAGGCACCTCTCAGGTTTGCTGAGACGGAAAATGCCTTTGTCATAGATGGGTATGTTCCCGTGGATCAGTTCAGCAGGCTCAAGAGCGAGCTGGAGAGCGCTGCCGGCGGCAGGCTTGAAGTTTCGTTGATCGCAGATAAAGAGGCAGACGAACTTGTCGAGAAAGGCGAAGACATACCGACCCAGATGGATAATCCCAGCCTGGTCAAGCCTTACGAATTGGTTACAAGGCTATTTGCCATTCCCGAGTACAAGGAGTTCGATCCGTCATTGCTGATATTCGTATTCTTCCCAATCATGTTCGGCATGATTTTGGGTGACATCGGCTATGGCGTCATGTCGCTTTTGGTTCTGATAATGCTCAAGAAGAAATTCAGAACCCCTGGCTGGCAGCAGTTGATCAACATCGTTATGATTGCGTCCGTTTGGACCATCATATTTGGGATATTCTTTGGCGAGATATTCGGCCCCTTAGGTCTGTGGGGCAGGATCATGGGACATATATCCGAGCATGAAATGGAGCTGGCAAATCAGGCAGGTCTTTATTTCGGCGAGGGTGTCTTTGGCTCGCTGGGAAGAATCGGGTTTTGGGGAATAGATATCTTCCCAATGGATCGGCTGGCGACTAATGCGGTTTTGCTGTTGATCGGAACCAGTATCTTTATTGGCGTCATTCACTGCAGCGTCGGTTCTATCTTGGGCATCAAGACGGAGCTGAACTACGGCGAGAAGAAGCATGCCTATTTCGAGCGCCTTCCTGTGATGCTTTTCCAGGTATTCTTTTCCATAGCTCTGCTTGGACTCGTTATGGGACAGTCATTGCTGACATATCTGGGCATTCTCGTAGTTGTTGTTTCTGTAGTGATGATGGTAATAGGTCCGGAAGGCCCCATGGGTCTGGCTCACGTACCATCCTATGTGAGCAATCTGATATCCTATCTGAGGCTTCTGGCCATTGGCCTGGCTTCGGTGGGTCTGGCTTATGCTGCTAACCAATTGGCATTCTATGTCATAATGCCCATGCTAAGCGGCGGAGCGACCAACAGTGCTGAGTTCACGATACCTGCTATCATCGTTGGTATCATGGTACTGCTAGCAGTGCACTTCATCAACTTCCTGCTGGGAATCTTGTCCCCCTTCATGCATCCTCTCAGGTTGCATTATGTGGAGATGTTCACGAAGTTCTACAGCGCGCATGGCGGTGGAGTGGAGTACAGTCCCTTCGGACATGTCCGGAGGTTCCTGAAGGCATGAATTCGATAGTTCGAATTGATATATTGAACGCAAATTGTGATATTCATATAAAGGAGGATTGAGGAAAATGGCAGTTGTAGCAGATGCAGGAGTATTGTACGGATTGTTGGCTGTAGGCGCAGGCCTAGCTACTGGATTGGCTGGCATTGGTGCCGGTGTTGGTGAACAGGGTATCGGAGCCGCTGTGGTGGGCGTCGTGGCTGAGGAGCCCGGATTCCTGGGTAAGGGTCTGTTCCTTATGCTTCTGCCCGAGACGCTGATCATCTTCGGTCTCGCCGTATCGTTGATTCTGATGTTCGCCTGGACACCCTTTGCTGCCATCGTGACACCCTAAGCTGGCCATTTCCAAGGGTGAGAGGCAATGGCACTAGATGCAGTGGTTGAGTCAATTCTGGCAACCAGCAAGGACAAGGTCGCTCAGATAACCGGTGAAGCCGACCAAGAGGTTGCAAGGATACTCAATGAAGCTAGGGAACGTGCCGCAGAGATAAAGTCCAGGAAGGAAGCGGAGGTTGGACACACGGTTGAGGCTATCGAGCGCAGGGAGATCTCCAGCGCCAATCTCGAGGTCAAGAGAGCGGAGCTGAATGTTCACAAGGATCTCCTGGAGCAGGCTAGGGCGAAACTGCTTGAAAAGCTGCAGAATTTCCCCAAAAAGGACAACGAAGCCATGCTCAAGAAGCTGCTCGAACCTTACGATCTCAAGGATATGAAGGTCTTCTCCAATAAGAGAGATGAGGCCTTCATAACCTCTCTCGCCTCAAATTACGGCGGGAACCTGGACATTATAGGCGGCGCTGTGGTAGAGAGCAGTGATGGGGCTCTGCGTTACGATTTAACCTACGAAACTCTTGCGCGTGAGGTCTTTAATAGCCGCATGAAAGAGGTTTCCAGGATCTTATTCGGGTGAGGACGATGCCTGTACTACGTTTGCCGAAGTTCGGTTATCCGGTGAAGTACGCTTACATCACGGGCAGAGTCCGGGCGATGAAAACCAAGCTTGTCCCGGCAGAGATGTACGCCAGGATGATGGGCATGGATATGTCCGAAATCGCCCGATACCTGGAAGAGACCCAGTATAAGGATGAGATCGACGCGCTCTCCAAGGATTACTCCGGTGTGGAGCTTATTGAGCATGCCACCTTTGCCAATCTGGCAAAGACCTTCAGGAAGCTAGAACGGGTCTCAATAGACGAGCCCTCATTCCTGATCCTGGAGTACCTGAGGCGTTGGGATGTATGGAACATCAAGACCCTCCTGCGCGGCAAGTTCTACGGGGCCGCGGACACAGAGATCACAAAGTATCTCGTGCCCGCGGGCGAATTATCCCCTGAATTCCTAGAAGAGCTCGCCAAGAAGGATTCCATTACCGATATCATTTCGGCCTTTGATGGAACCGACTATTCCAGCGCACTGGCGCAATACGACGGCAAGAACTTGGCATCGTTGGAGAATGCTCTGGACAAGCTCTATTACTTCAGAATGGAGCGTGCCGTGGGCGGCACACTGTCCGTGGGCGGAGGCCTGCTGCTCAAGTACGTCAGAAGAGAGATCGATATCAGAAATCTGATCACCCTCTTCAGGATGAACAAAGCAGGCGTCGATGCGGCCGTGATACAAGAGAACCTCATCCCCGGAGGCAAGTTGCATGAAGAGCTGAGCCGCATGGCCGGTCAGCCTTTCGGCGAGTTCCTGCGTGGGCTCGAGGGGTATCCCTTCTGGTCCTCCATTTCGGACATAGCATCTGTAGATCTGGATGCAGTCAGCAGAATCGAGGCTAGGCTGAGGGCGTATCTCATCCGGTATGCATGGGCTCTTTCAAACTATCATCCGTTATCCATCTTGCCGGTGCTCGGGTATATGGTAAGCAAAGAAACTGAAGTATCCAACATCAGGAAGATTGTGAGAGGAAAAGAAGCCGGACTTCCTGCCGAACTCATAGAGGAGCAAGTGGTGGTGGCCTAAAATGGAGATTGCTTTTGTAGGAGGTAGCGAGAGCGTCCTCGGGTTCAATCTGGCAGGAATAAAGAAATCTTATGCGGCCGACACCGAAGATGAGTTGGTCTCAAAGATTGGCGATGTCATGGCTGATTCCAATGTAGGAATTCTGGTCTTGAGGCAATCGGATTATAATATGCTGCCCAAGAGGCTTCAAGAGCAGCTCTCCGAGTCTATCAAGCCTACCATTATTACCATCGGAACCGAGCAGAGCACAGAGATGAGAGAGAAGATTAAGAGGGCAATAGGTGTTGATTTATGGAAGTAGGGAAAGTAAAGCGAGTCGCCGGACCACTAGTTCAGGCCGTGGGCCTGAAGGCTTCCATGTACGACCTGGTCTTGGTCGGCGAGGAAGGCCTGATGAGCGAAGTCATCGGCATTTCCGGCAATAAACATATCATTCAGGTATACGAGGATACGGGCGGCGTGCGGCCCGGCGAGCCTGTCAAGGAGACAGGAGCTCCACTCGTGGCACAACTGGGTCCAGGCATTCTGACCCAGATTTACGACGGTATCCAAAGGCCACTGCCCAAGCTGGCAGAGATGTCGGGAGACTTCATCAGCCGAGGCTTATTCGTTGACGGCATTGACCATAAGAAGAAGTGGGAATTCAAGCCTGTAGTGAAAAAGGGCGATGTTGTAAAGCCCGGGCAATCCATTGGTGAGGTTCAAGAGCAGCTTCTCATCAACCATAAGATCATGGTTCCACCCAGGACCAAGGGCGGCGCCATAAAAGAGATCTATGGTGGAAACTTCACCGTTGATGAGACCGTCGCTGTCTTAGAGGATGGGACAAAGCTCACCATGATGCACAAGTGGCCGGTAAGACAGGCCAGGCCCGTGACTGAAAAGCTGGCACCTACCATCCCCTTGAGAACAGGACAGAGGGTAGTGGACGGGTTCTTCTCCCTGGCCAAGGGCGGAACTGCAGCCATCCCCGGCGGATTTGGTACTGGAAAGACGGTTATGCAGCAGACCCTGTCCAAGTGGGCAGATGTTGATATTGTGATTTACGTGGGTTGCGGCGAGCGCGGCAATGAGATGGCCGATCTGCTGCATGAGTTCCCCGAGTTGCAGGATCCCAGGACCGGCAGGCCCCTCATGGAGAGGTCCATCGTATACGCCAATACCTCCAACATGCCAGTAGCTGCTCGTGAGGCATCCATTTACACTGGAATGACCACGGCAGAGTACTACAGAGATATGGGCTATGATTGCCTGATGACTGCTGACTCCACTTCCAGGTGGGCAGAGGCCATGAGAGAGATGGGCTCGCGTCTAGAAGAGATGCCTGGTGAGGAAGGCTATCCAGCATACCTGGGTGCCAGACTTGCCGACTTCTACGAGCGTGCCGGACGTGCCGAGGTTCTCAACGGCGGCCAGGGTTCAGTCAGCATAGTAGGTGCTGTGTCCCCGGCTGGTGGAGACTTTACCGAGCCCGTCACTCAGAACACCTTGAGAATGGTCAAGGTATTCTGGGCACTTGATTCCAAGCTGACACAGCGCAGGCATTTCCCGTCCATCAACTGGCTGGATTCCTATTCTCTATACGACCAGATCCTTGAACCCTGGTTCGTTGAGAACGTCAGCCCGGACTGGAATAAGAACAAGAGGCGTGCCATGAATATCTTGCAGGAGAACGCAGAACTGGAAGAGATTGTGATGCTCGTCGGTTCCGATGCCCTGCCTGAGGATCAGCAGATCACGCTGGAAGTGGCCAGGATGATCATCAACTTCTGGCTGGCCCAGAGCGCATTCCACCCCGTTGATACCTTCTGTCCCTACAAGAAGCAGTTCGACCTATTGGAGGCCATCTTGAAGTACAGAGATTATGCCTTCGATGCAGTCCAGAAGGGCATATCTGTGGCGCAGATTACATCCGTTCCATCCAAGGATGCTCTGGCCAAGGTGAGGCTGGAAGCCGAGTATGAGCCCATCCTGGCAAAGGTTTTGGCTCAGATGGACGCCGAGTTCAAGGCGCTGAAGTGAGGGGGGTTTCAAAATGACCAAGGAATACAAGACTATTACTGAGATCTCCGGACCACTCGTCTTCGTGGAGAAGACCGAGCCTGTGGGCTACATGGAGCTCGTCGAGATCAGAACTGGCGGAGATCTGAAGAGAGGACAGGTACTGGATTCCTCGGATGAGATCGTGGTTATTCAGGTATTCGAGGGAACCGGCGGTCTGTCCAAGGAAAGCGCAATCAGTTTCACCGGAGACGTCATCAAGATGCCGCTGTCTCCGAACATCGTGGGACGCGTTCTATCTGGATCCGGAAAGCCCAGAGACGGCGGGCCCGAAATTGTTCCCGAGGTATTGAGAGATATCGCCGGAGCTGCCATCAATCCGGCTTCCCGTGAGAAGCCGCGCGCTTTCATCCAGACCGGCATATCCACAATTGACGGAACTAACACTCTGGTGCGTGGCCAGAAGCTGCCCATCTTCTCTGGAGCAGGTCTGCCCCACAACGACCTTGCTCTGCAGATCGCAAGGCAAGCCAAGGCGCTCGGTGAAGCTGAGTCATTCGCAGTTATTTTCTGCGCTATGGGCATCACCAACGAAGAGGCTCAGCACTTCCTGGCCGACTTCGAGAGGACGGGTGCCTTAGAGAGGGCAGTGGTGTTCCTCAACCTGGCCGACGATCCAGCTGTAGAGAGGATTCTGACACCCAGGCTGGGCCTGACCACCGCTGAGTATCTTGCCTTCGATCTGGACATGCACGTGCTCATCATCTACACGGACATGACCAACTACTGCGAGTCGCTCAGACAGATGGGCGCTGCTCGTGAAGAGGTGCCCGGACGACGCGGCTATCCAGGATACATGTATACAGACCTGGCCATTCAGTACGAGAGAGCTGGAATCATCAAGGGCAGAAAGGGTTCCATCACCCAGTTCCCCATCCTGACCATGCCCGGCGACGACATCACTCACCCCATCCCGGATCTGTCCGGGTACATCACCGAGGGCCAGATCCTCATCTCTCGAGAGCTGCACAGAAAGGGCATCTATCCGCCTGTCGACATTCGCCCCTCGCTTTCCCGGCTTATGAACTCCGGTATCGGTAAGGGTCACACTCGCGAGGATCACAGGGCAGTATCGGATCAGCTCTATGCTTATTATGCAGAGGGCAACGATCTGCGTGGTCTCGCGGCCATTGTCGGCAAGGAGGCTCTCTCTGAGCGCGATAAATTGGTGCTGGAGTTCGCCGATAAGTTCGAGAAGAGATTCGTCAATCAGGGCAGAGACGAGGATAGGTCTATCTTCGATACCCTCCAAATCGGATGGGATCTCCTGGCAGACCTGCCTGAAGCAATGCTCACCAGAATTGACGACAAATTCATCAAGCAATACCACCCCAAGTACGCAAGCGCAGCGAAGAAGTGAGACCATGCCCGTAATTCGAGGAACAAAACCGACCAGGGCAGTGCTGATCGCCCTTAAGAAGAGGATGAAGATCGCAATAACTGGTCACTCGCTCCTCAAAATGAAGCGCGATGGCCTCATGATTGAGTTCTTCGAGGTGTTAAACAAGGCCAAGACGGTCAGGAAAGAGCTGGTTGAAGCTCTGCTCGTAGCTGAGCAGAGGCTTCAAATGGCTATGGCTATTGAGGGAACGGTCGCCATCAACAGTGTGGCCTATTCCCTGCAAAAAGAGCCAATCATCCAGCTTGAATCCAGAAACATCATGGGTGTAGTGGTTCCCAAGATCGCGGCAGAAGCCGTGCAAAAGAAGATGTTCGAGCGAGGCTACGGCATCATCGGGACCAGTGCAGCCATTGATGAGGCAGCTGATGCCTATGAGAAGTTGCTGGATAAGATCATCTTAGCTGCAGAGGTAGAGACCGCCATGATAAGGCTCGTCGAGGATATCGACAGCACCAAGAGGCGCGTTAATGCTCTGGAGTTCAAGGTGGTTCCTGATCTCAAGGACACCATCAAGTTCATCAGCATGGCCTTGGAGGAGATGGAAAGGGACAACCTGGTCAAGATGAAGATGCTCAAGGGCAAGTCCGAGAGGAAAGCCGCAGCAGAAGAAGCAAAGAAGGAAGCGGAGAAAGTGGCCGCTGCCAAAGCTACTGCGTAACTCTAAGCAATGGCAAACTGGTTTGAGCGAAAAGCAGAAGACTGGTTTGGGACGCCCGAGAAGAAGATGCGTCTTCTTCAGTGGTTGGTGTACGTCACCAACCTTTATATTATTTTTGGAATATTTGTGCTCATCTGGATACTCTACGGTAAATATATTATACGAGCATGGGAATATTATACTCAATAATATGCTGGTAGCCTGTTTTGGCTATTATGAAACGCGCAATATCAATATAAAAAGACATTTTTAAGCTACGAGTAGCTACTTTTTTCTAAACCACCATATGGGTAATTGCAGAATCCATCACAAAAGGACCCATGCATCTCCTTTAAATCCGAGATCTCCTTCTGAATCATCTCGTTGATGCTATATGAATTATAGCTACCTTTTAAATCAAAATAGACATAGCCACCTTTAACGAAGACGTCCTTGCCCAGCAGTCTGCTCTCAATATCATCCATAAGATAAGCGTATTGCCTCTGATTGAGCCCGGAAGCATCCACATCTACCAGGTTTACTGTGTTATTTCCGATAAGAAGGCTGGAAGGTGAAATCACATTTACTACTGTGCCCTGCATATCAAAGTATGATGCCTGGAGCAGCAAAATGATTGGAATAAGTGCAAGCGCATTCATAAAGAGTTGCTATGGAATGCTGACAATATAAATCTATTCGATGAGATTCGATGATCGGTTATTGGTTCAGTCACTATTCCTGTTGCGAAGAAGGGCGGCTACTGCTCCCAAGAGGCATAATGCTGCAGAAATGATCATCACATTGCTTATGGCGGGGCTAAGAAGCTCCGGCTTCGCATCCAAGACTGCGCCATGATAGCCGGCAATATTTAATTGCAGCGATAAGAGAAGGGTAGAAATCGAGACTCCCAGGGACATACCCATATTTCTCACCGCTGAGGATAGGCTGGAGGCAGTGCCAAGCATTTCTTTTGGCAGTGCATTCATGATCTCGGTGTTGATTGGGCTTTGAAATAGCATACTTCCCAGCCCCATGATCACAAACGAGAGGTGAATCGTTGACAGATCATCTCTGCCAATGCCGCTCCCCATAAAAATAAGAGATACTGCCACGATCATGATGCCCAGGGCAGAGTTGTAGCGGAAGTGATATCGATCATATATCCAGCCGCCAAGCGGTGAGCCTAGGGCCATTATGGCCGGCACAATGAGAAATACGCTGCCCACTTGTGAAGGTGAGTAGCCCATGACGCCCTGAAAGTAAAAGGGACCCAGAATGAACACAGAGAAGCTGGATATGATGAATAAGATTATGGCGATTATGGGCAGGACGAACTTTTTTACCTGGAATATGGAAAGGTCTAAAAGAGGTGACTTTTGATGAGATTCGATCCAGACAAATGCCGGCAGTGATAACAGTGCCAGCAGGAGGAATTGGCTATCTGCAATTGAAAAACCATTGCTGCCGCTCAGATCGCCCAGAAATAGCATCAGAGATACTATGAAGATAATAAGCAGGGCAGCTCCCAGCCAGTCCAGGTCCAGTTTGCTCGATCTAGTCTCATCTATTTTCATGTACTTGGCGGCCAAAGCTAAGAGCATAACGCCGATGGGCAGATTTATGAGAAAGATATATTTCCAGCCCATAAAGTCCACCAAATAGCCGCCCAGCATAGGTCCGGCGATGCTGGCCAATGAGACGGTGGTGCCGATATAACCCATGGCTCTGCCCTGCTCCCCATGATGATAAATCTGGAAGATTATGGCCGTGCTGATGGAAAAGGACATGGCCGCTCCGGCGGCCTGAATCACCCGGAAGAATATGAGCATGTAAAGGCTCGTAGAAAGACCGCAGGCGACTGATGCAATAGTGAATATGACAAATCCTGCCAAAAAGAGCCTGACCTTTCCGGTTCGCTCCGCGATCTTGCCAAAGATCATAAGCAGGCTGGTCACAGTGATCAGGTAGGAGGTTATCACCCATTGAGACAGGGCTACATCGGACTGAAAATAGCGGGTAATGGTAGGAAGTGCAATGGAGACCACTGAGCCGTCGATGACGAACATAAAAATGCCCAGCAGGATGATGAAGGCCAGGATATTTCTTCCTTCCACATGCATCTCTTCCTTATCATTTTGGCTATGGGCTTTTCCATAAATTCCAGCATTTTTTGGACGGGCAGATAATAGTCTCAACGTGGGGGCAATAAAGCGTCCAGGATTATATATGCATAGCTGATTTGAGGATCAAATCGATTAAATATCATGTAGCGCTGATGCCGCGACTGTCTCTTTTCGCTGAGCTATGCGGTATCCGGTGACGACCAGTCTTTTTTTTGCCAAAATTTTGTCCATCAGCTCATCGCCTGTGTCGACCAATAGTTGCCGCAGCTCCGCCAGCTTATGGGGCGTGGATACTATTATCAGATTCTCCTCTCCCACGTTTCTCAGGACGGCGGCGCTGATCTGCTGGCTGCCCCGTCCCAGTATGAAGCCCTGGGCGCCGATGGGGCTGACAATGATCTTAACGCTTTTTTCTCTATCCAGCAAGGCCAGGAGATCCTTCTCTGAGGCATCCTTTTGGATAAGCTTCCCGTTTTGCACAACATCCACGCCGAGCAGGGTCTTTTCCACCTGTAGCAGCTCGGCTATCCTGGCGGTGGTAGTTCCTGCTCCTAAAATGTAGGCAGAACCGTCCCTCATGAATTCTGAGGCAAAGAGTGCGATCTGATCCTTGAACTCCTCTTCATTGCCGGAAACGTAGATTCTCTTTCGCTCCTGCACTAAAACCGGCTGGTAAGGCGTGCAGGCCACGGCATAAAGCCGGGTCTGCAGCTCTCCGGCCCGGTAGAGCTCCTCGTCCACATCCACGATCTCCGTCTCTCTGGCCTTAAGTTCGCCCCGCATAAAGCCAAGAGCCAGCTGTGCTGCGGCCTGGGGGCTTATGGCAAAGACGCCGGAATGCATCTTCACTCCTGCGGGAATGCCCAGGATGGGTAGCTTGCCGACACTGCCGGCTACATCCCGGGCCGTTCCATCGCCTCCGCAAAATAAGATCAGGTCAACACCTTTTTCCAGAAAAGCGTGGCATGCGGCCTTAGTGTCCTGGGAACTGGAGTCTTGCGGGACATCGTAGACTACCTGGTAATGCAGGTCGCATTCCGATAGTGCCCTTCCGCCCATCTCTCCGCTGGCGGCCAAAAAGAGGAGGCCGTCTGCCTCTCGGGAAAGCAGATGCAGGCAGGCCATGGCGCGTTCCGGGGCCTGAGGCTTTGCGCCTCTGGCCAATGCCTGCCCGGCTAGCCCGTCCGTTCCTTTCAGGCCTACCGCCCCACCCATACCGGCTATGGGGTTGATCAGAAATCCGATCTTTCCGACTCTTTGCGTCATTAAACCTTGGGCAGCTTGGCAAGAGACTGCTTGACCAGATCTGCGGGATACTCGTAGTCCACCAGTTTGCCGTCGTTGTAGGCATCGTAGGCTGCCAGATCGAAGTGGCCGTGGCCGGACAGAGAGATGAAGATGGTCTTGGCCTCGCCCGTCTGCTTGCACCTGCGTGCCTCGTCAATAGCGGGCTTGATGGCATGAGATGCCTCTGGGGCGGGAATTATACCTTCAGTGCGGGCGAAGAGCGTGCCGGCTTCAAAGGCCTCGGTCTGCTGCAGAGCGGTCGCTTCTATCAGGCCGTCATGAACCAGGTTGCAGAGCAGCGGAGCATCTCCGTGGTAACGCAGGCCACCGGCATGAATGCCGGGCGGGATGAAGTCGTGCCCCAGGGTGTACATCTTGATCACCGGTGCCATGCCTGCCGTATCGCCGAAGTCGTAGGCGAAAGGTCCCTTGGTGAGTGTGGGGCAGGCAGACGGCTCGCAGGCCACCATGCGCAGATCCTTCTTGTCCTTCATCTTGTCGGGAATGAAGGGGAAGACCATACCCGGGAAGTTGCTTCCTCCTCCGCAGCAGCCGAACATGACGTCAGGATAATCATCGGCCAGATCGAACTGCTTTTTCAGCTCCAGCCCCTCTATGGACTGATGTATCAGGACGTGGTTGAGCACGGAGCCCAGGGCATAATTGGTATTATCGTGGCTGGCGGCATCTTCTACTGCCTCGGAGATGGCGATGCCCAAAGAGCCCGGTGTATCAGGCGTCTCGGCCAGGATTTTTCTGCCGAAATTGGTTTTATCGGAGGGGCTGGCGAAGCAATCTGCCCCCCAGACGCGCATGGCGCTCTTGCGGTAGGGCTTGCTGTCAAAGCTCGATCGGACCATGTAGACGGTGCACTGCAGGCCGAAGAGGCAGGTGGCCAAAGAGAGGGCAGAGCCCCATTGGCCAGCACCGGTTTCTGTTGCCAGCCGCTCTATGCCTTCTTTCATATTGTAGTAAGCCTGGGGGACGGCAGTATTGGGCTTATGGCTACCGGCCGGGCTTACGCCCTCGTATTTGTAGTAGATTTTGGCTGGGGTCTGCAGAGCCTTTTCCAGGCCGGCGGCCCGGTAAAGAGGCGTGGGCCTCCAGAGCCGGTAAATGTCGCGTACCTCTTCGGGGATGTCTATCCAGCGTTGTGTGCTCATCTCCTGCTGGATGAGAGCCTTAGGAAAGATCATCTCCATGTCCGAGGCGCTCAGGGGCTTGAGCGTCCCGGGATGCAGAGGCGGGTCCAGGGGCGTGGGCATATCGGCGGCTACGTTGTACCACTTCTTGGGGATCTCTTCCTCGTCGAGCAAATATTTGATCTTCATCTGGGACACTCCATATTTAGACTACGATGTAATCTTGTGTACAACGTTGATATTATCGGATTTATTTAAAGGCTTTGAAAAGGTCTGAAGACTTTTTGCCTGACATCCTTGTCTGACATTCTTGTCGGATCTTTTTACCTTATCTTTGCAGGGATTTTGCCTTATTTTGCCTTATTTCTTGGGGTCCGAGGTTAAGATTTATTTATCATGGATGAGATGGCCTTAGCCATGAGTGGCCAAACCCTGTCTGAGAAGATATTTTCAAGAGCCTCCCAAAAAGAGGTACGTTCTGGCGAGTTTGTCATGGCCGACATAGACGGTGCCATGATCCATGACATCACCGGCCCGCTGGCGGTCAAGGGATTTTATGAGATCGCGGGCAGGGATGCCAAGGTCTGGGATCCTGCAAGAATCGTCCTGCTCTTTGATCATCAGGTTCCCGCAGACAGCCTGAAGGCGGCGGAGAATCACATTATGCTGCGCAAATTCGCGCAGGAGCAGGGCATCTTAAATTATGACATATTCTGTGGCGTATGCCATCAGGTCATGCCGGAGAAGGGGCATGTGCTTCCTGGAAATATCATCCTGGGCACTGACTCGCATACCTGCACCTACGGAGCCTTGGGGGCCTTTGCCACAGGCGTTGGATCTACGGACATGGCATCCGTCTTTGCCACAGGCCAGCTCTGGTTCATGGTGCCTAAAACCCTGCAGCTCATGATCGAAGGAAGGCTGCCGTCACGCGTCACCTCCAAGGACGCCGTGCTGAGGATCATTGGCGATATCGGGGCGGACGGAGCCAACTACCTGGCCTGCGAATTCTTGGGTGAAGCGGCGAGGCGGATGAGCATGCCGGAGAGGATGACCGTATCCAACATGGCCATTGAGATGGGGGCCAAGGCCGGTATCTTCGAGACGGATGAGACCACTATAAAGTACCTGGAGGGCCGGGTGAAAGACAGCGCGGCCATTAGAGAGGGAATCGTGCGAACCGACGAGGATGCTGTCGTCTCTAAGAAGAGCTGGAATGTGGACAACCTCGAGCCGCAGATCGCCCTGCCCCACAACGTGGATAATGTCAAGCCGATAAGCGAGGTGCCTGAGACCAAGCTCGATCAGGTGTTCCTGGGCTCGTGCACCAATGGCCGGTTCGAGGATCTGCTTCTTGCCTCGCAGATGATGAAGGGAGAGCCCGTGGCCAAGGGCGTTCGCATGATCGTAGTTCCTGCCAGCCGGGAGGAGTACATGAAATGCTTGCACGCCGGCCTCATCGAGAAGTTCATGGAGGCAGGGGCCATGTTTGAGTCGGCCTGCTGCGGGCCGTGCATGGGGGGAAGCTTCGGCCTCCTGGGCGCAGGTGAGCGCTGTCTCTCCACCTCGAATCGCAACTTCGTAGGCCGGCAGGGAAGCCCCCAGGCTTTCGTCTACCTCTGCTCGCCTGCTACGGCGGGAGCGAGCGCCATCACCGGGTACATCACCGATCCCAGGGAGATCTGAGAAAGAATTGCCAGAGCATAAACTCTGAAAAGAGCACAAAGAACTCACAAAGATGGTCAATTTGAGTTTTTTTGGGATTAGATAAGGATGAAGGTTGCACTCAAGCTCGCCTACCTGGGCGACAACTACTACGGCTTTCAGCGTCAGCCAGACCTGGTCACCGTCGACTCCGAGGTTCGCAAAGCCCTGGTACAAATTGGCGTCATTCACGGCGATTTCTGCTATGCGGGCCGGACGGACCGGGGCGTATCCGCCCTGGGCCAGGTCATCGACTTTTGGATCGATGAGGACAAGGCCAAGTTGACCCGACCGCGGTGTGTAAATGGCCGGCTGCCCCGCGATATCTGGACCTGGGCCTGGGCCCTGGCGCCTATAGGCTTTAGCGCCCGCTGGAATGCCCAGTGGCGCGAGTACCGCTATCTTCTCTGGCATCCGGGCCTGGATATGGAGAAGATGCGTTCGGCAGCCGAGCAGCTTTTAGGCGAACACGACTTTCGGAATTTCTCCTCGGCCAAGGTGGATACGGTGAAGACGGTGCAAAAATTGGAGATTTCCGAGGAGAACGGGCTCTTTGTCCTCGACATTCGGGCCAATGGCTTTCTCTGGAACATGGTGCGAAAGATCGTGGGGGCTCTGGAGAAGGTGGGATCGGACCAGAAGGACCTGAGCTGGTTTTCCGACCTGCTGCGCCCTGAGCTCAACCACGGTGCGCCCACTGCCCCGGCGGAGGGGCTCATGCTAATGGACGTGGGCTACGAAGGGTTGGACTGGCAGGTGGATGAGTACTCCCGCCGCAGGGCGGCGACGAGCCTGGCGACCACGGTGCAAAAGAGGATGGCGGGGGCGAGCGTGGCCAGGGAGATGGAAAGGGCGATGACGGAAGAAAGGAGCTAATATCTCACCACTTACAGGGATTAGATCGTTATTTCTCGCCGCAACGTATTGATATGCATCGTCAAAATCCAAAGCTTGCTCGGCCCCGGATCTGCACCGGGCGGTGATGGTGATGCAGGCGATGTGCTTTGCCAGGGTGATGGAGACTGGAGAGCGGATCAGAGCGATGATTGTCCAAAATGATTTAAACCAGTGGAGTGCGGAAATTCAAGAATCAATTGACCTGATGCCATCCAAAAAAGTCCCTTTAAAAATGCAATTGAGATGAAGAAAAATGCCTCCTACCATCCCCGCCTGGCAATACAACGAGCCTGCCCATCCCGGCGCCGACTTCGACGCCCTGGCCGAGTCCTACGACCGTAATATGCAAAAGTTTCGAAACATTCAGGGTGAGATTGAAGAGATCCTGGACTTCCTTGACCTGCAGCCCGATCAATCCATCCTGGAGATGGGCACGGGTACGGGCGAGTTCGCCCTGGCCGCTGCTCGCCGTTGCCGTAAAGTCTACGCCGTGGACCTGGCAGAGGGCATGCTGCGCTATGCCGAAAAGAAGGCCCAGGCGCGCGGCATTGCCAACGTCGAGTTTCTGCCGGGCGGCTTTCTCACCTACCGCCACCAGGGCGAGCCGCTGGACGCCGTTGTGAGCCAGATCGCTCTGCATCATTTGCCTGACTTTTGGAAGCAGATCGCCCTGCAGCGCATGGCCGGCATGCTCGGGGAGGGCGGAAAGCTCTGCCTGCGGGACGTGGTCTACTCCTTTGATCCCCGGGGCCATGAGAAATTCCTGGACGAATTTATATCGAAAGCAGCGGAGAGGGCAGGCCCCCAGTTTGCCCGCAGCATCTCTGATCACGTGAAGAACGAGTACTCCACCATGGACTGGGTCATGCAGGGTATGATCGAGAGGGCGGGATTTGAGATAGAATGGGCGAAGCTTGGCCATGGATTCTTCGCTCTCTACCTGTGTACCAAACCAAAGGTGCATTAAAGGCATTAAAGAGCGATAAGTATTTACGCAAAAAAGCTGTCAGAGCGTCAAAAGGGAGAATTTGGCATGAAAACCGAAATGGAATATTCGCTATTGAGCCACCATTTTGGTGATATTCAAACATTCCATCAAAAAGCTCATGGACAGCATTTCTACTCCGCTCCAACGCCGTCGATGAGCTTGCATGTCAAAATGGAAGAGGTGCCAAGGAAATAAATGAATAAAACACATCAATATAGGCCAGCGATTTTCTTTGCATTAGCATTTATAATTACATGGATAAATGGATTCATTTTAGCGGTGCAAAGCCATCAAGGCAGCGATAAAAATATCATCAATTTACTATTAGCGTACATGGGGCCATTCATTGCGGCACTCATTATGATGTACGTGTTTGCCGATAAGACTTTCAGAGCCGATTTTAGAAAAAGAATCTATGATCTAAGACTGATAAACAAAAATTACTTACCTTTTGTTTTATTTTTCTTACCGCTAGCGATGGTAATCTCTATTCTTATATCAATAGCTCTTGGGCAACCAGTAGAACAATTGCGCTTTGCTGAAGAGTTTAAAATCTTCGAAGGAGAAGTCATTTTAAGCATGATAATTTTGGTCTTGGTCCCAGTACTGGAAGAACTGGGATGGCGAGGTTATGGCGTTGATAGTATAGCCAGCAAATTTAATCTATTCAAAACAAGCATAATCTTTGCTGCTTTGTGGGGCATTTGGCACTTGCCGGTTTTCTTTATCGATGGTTCATACCAAAGTTCATTATGGATGCAGCATCCTTTATTTGCTATTAACTTCTTTGTCGGTTTTTTTCCCTTAGTTATCATCATGAATTACTTATTCTATAAGAATCTGCGCAGCATATCTCTGATTGCTCTGTTTCATGTTCTCGCTAATTATTCATCTGAGCTTTTTGAAGCCAACCAGATTAGTAAATGTATATTTACACTTGTATTAACAATAGTGGCTGTGGTAATCATAATCAGAAATAAAAGTTTCTTTTTTGGGAACAAAATGAGTATAGATATAATCGATCCAGCAAACAATGGAAGCTCAACGAATGACGATAAATATCCAACCTGAAGAGGAAAATGAATTCCATGCTCAATGTTTTATCCATTCGTGATTTCCGGTTATTGTTTACAGCAGTTTCCACCTCATTATTGGGCGATCAATTTGCCCTGATTGCAACCCCCTGGTTAGTATTGCAACTAACCGGCGACCCATTAGCATTGGGAATTGTGCTGGCACTGGAAGGTATCCCCAGAGCTTTGTTCATGCTTTTTGGGGGCGCAATTACCGACCGCCTTTCTCCACGAATTCTCATGCTGGCCTCTGACATTGCACGCTTTGTGTTGGCAACCCTGATGACGGTAGCTGTTATTACGGGCATTGTCCAAATGTGGATGCTATACGCCTTTGGCCTGGGATTTGGATTGGTAGCCGGTTTTGCCATACCTGCCGGGAACAGCATTGTACCCATGCTGGTAAAAGAAAAAGACTTGCTGGCTGGCAATTCATTAGTGATGGGCGTTAGTCAATTGGCCGGATTTGTCGGGCCTGTTATGGCGGGAATCTTAATTGGAAAATACTCAGATTCTTTTTTTGGAATTGGACTGGCTTTTGGCATTGACTCAGTCACCTTTGCGATATCAGCCCTGATGCTGTGGCAGATGCGTCTTGGCGGAAATCTGCATTCTTCAACTGATGCCCCTGACAAACAGAGTGTATGGGCTGCGATTATGACCGGTCTCAGATATGTATGGAAAGACGAAACGTTACGTTTGATTTTTCTGATCATCGCTGCGGTCAACTTTTTGTTTGTCGGGCCAATTCTGGTAGGTATTCCAGTATTAGCCAATCAACGGTTAGCCGAAGGAGCGGTAGCATTCGGGTTGCTGATGTCTGGCTTTGCAGGTGGTAATTTAGGGGGTTTTCTCTTGGCCGGGGCGCTGCCTAAGCCAACCGGAAGGACAATGCGCCTTTTTCTGATCTTTTTGTTGGCTGCATTTGGAATAGCTATGGGTATAATGGGATTTATCAATTTGACCTGGATAGATTTCGGATTATTGCTACTGCTCGGCCTTGGCAACGGCTATGCCACTATAATCTTATTCACCTCGATACAAACCCGAGCCCCCAGAACAATGCTGGGGAGAATTATGAGTTTGCTCATGTTGTCAAGTATCGGATTAGTTCCCGTCTCTCAAGTCATATCTGGCGCAATCGGTGCCTGGAATTTTACCCTGTTATTTGTCTCGGCAGGAATTTTGATTGTGTTGGCTGCAATCTGGACCGCCTTTCAGCCGGCCATGGTTGCCTTCAGTGAAAGCCTATCCGCGAACAGTCTGCCGGAGCTGCTGGGAAAAAGTCGCCAGTAGCTTGATAACTCATGACGACCAAAATCTTTGTAGAGGTTTTGGCTTGAGAAACGGTCTTCTTCCCGGCTTTGAGCTTTCCGTGGTTCGCCGGCACATAACCTTTCACAAATGGCGCACCCTTCTCTCCGTAGCAGCAGTCGCGCTGGCCGTGGCCATGTCAATAATCTTCATCTCCATTCAGAACGGCTTTTCCGATTTCCTCTTCGATATTGTCTTTCGCTTCCTGCCCCACATCACCGTCAGCCCTCCGGAGGGCGATGATTACCTTCACCTCTACCGGAGCATTGTGGATGTCTGCTGGGCTCTTCCCGGTGTGGTGGGCGTCTCGCCCAGCCTGGCGGCCCCGGCTACTCTCTCCTATAAAGATAAATCCGAAAACGTAGCCATGATGGGCATTGACCCCGTGCAGGCAGAGAGAATCACCCAGATCACCCAGAATATGCTGCAGGGAGAAATCACTTCCATTCTGGGGGGTAAGAGGATAGTCATGGGCCAGCCCCTGGCCAAAAAACTCAAGGTAAAGATGGGAGACACCGTTTCCGCAAAATTTCCGGACAGCGTTCCCGTCAACCTGGTTGTCTCCGGCATCTTCAGCTTCGGCTACAAGGAGGTGGATGAGGGCGCAGCCTACGTCTCTCAGGAGACTGCCCGGCGCTTTTTAAACGAGGGTGATGTCGTGACGAGCATTGACATCAAATTGGCTGATCCCTTCCAGGCCCAGGTGGCCGCGGCGCAGCTCAGATCACACGGCTATAACGCTAAAGATTGGCAAGAGCTTTTCCCGGACATCGTCAGAACTCTGGCCTTCGAAAGGACGCAAAATGCCATAACCATGCTTCTCTTGATGATCATTGCCACCTTCGGCATCGCCAGCATCATGAATATGCTGGTAGCGGAAAAGACGCGCGAGATCGGCATGCTCATGGCCCTTGGCGCCAATCCTGCCAGCATACGCCGGCTTTTCCTGCTGGAGAGCGGGATCCTGGGCCTCATAGGAGCCGTTTCCGGCTGCATTCTGGGCTTAGTGACCTGCTTGTTGCTAAGTGGTGTGCAGATACAAAATGTTACAGGCGAGATGATGGAGTTGCCTATTGCCCTCAATCCCATGGATTTTGTCCTCTTCACCATCCTGGCCGTCCTGCTGAGCATCGCCGCCGGTTACTATCCGGCCAGAAAAGCATCCTTGCTGGATCCGGTTATTGCCCTGAAGGGATAAGCTCATGTTCGAACTGGAAATAGCCAAGAAACATATCTCCTCTGACCCCAAAATGGTTCTCTTCACCGTCCTGGCAGTGGCTTTAGCAATTATGGTTATAGTAGTAATGATGGGCATCAGTGAAGGATACCGGAGCGAACTGATCGCCAGCCTGGTGGAGAACAATCCTCATTTGATTGTCAGCCCCAAAGAGGACGAGGATTACATCACCCTTTACCGAAGTCTCTCTACCATAATTCTGCGCTACCCCCAGGTGGATGCCGTCTCAGCGCGCGTGCTCGGCAAAGCAGGAGCCAAACACAAGGATAAAGTGCGCGGCGTAAGCTTTATCGGAGCCGATCCTCAAGAGGAGGATCGTCTGCAAAGAGTGCAGGAAGACATGATCTGGGGCAGCTACACTGACTTGATATTCAAAAAAAGGGGCGCGGTATTGGGAACAAAGCTAGCAGAAGAGCTGGAGTTGGTGCCCGGACAGAAATTTACCCTCTCCCGCCAGAATAAAACACTCAATCTGGAGGTTGTCGGCCTCATAAGGACGGGAACGGGCTTGGATGAGACTCTGGTCTACCTTCCTCTTGATACCGCCCAGGAGCTATTGCAGCAGCAGGATGTTGTTTCTGAGATAGGAGTTCGCCTCTCAGATATCAACGCCGCGCCCACGATCGCATCCGACTTGAATTCGCGCCTGGCTTATAAAGCAGAAAGCTGGCAGGAGCAAAACAAGGATATCTTGCAGGTACTGGATACTCAGACGGTGATCCTCTACATATTTTATGGTTTGATTTTTGTCATAGCCGGATTTGGAGTGGCCAATACCATGATTATGACGGTAACCCGAAGAACCAAGGAGATAGGCATACTATTGGCGATGGGCGCCACCAGAGGGTCCATTGTAAAGATCTTCCTTCTGGAAAGCCTGATCCTTGGGCCGCCTGCGGCACTTTTTGGCAGTGCCCTGGCCTACGGCACGGCAAAGCTGATTGAAGCCTATCCTATTCCGCTGCCCAGCGACATATACCAGGTATCCAGACTGACCGTGCTCCTCACACCACAAACCTTCGTTCTGGCAGTGGGCTTTGCTTTGGCGGTGAATTTCCTGGCAGGATTATATCCGGCTTATAAGGCATCCCGGCTGGATCCCGTAGAGGCCATCGGCGAATGATATTGAAATCCAATTAAGCCAAATCGAATGGAACAACAGGATCCGAAATGTGGAAGAAGTTTGACACACTGGCTGTGACAATTGCCGTCAGGCACATCATCGCCCGAAGGCGCCAGACCGCCCTTTCTATCATAGCCGTAGCCCTGGCTGTGAGCATCTCGGTTATCTTCACCTCTCTTGTCACCGGCCAGCAGCAGATTCTCACCGATCTCGTGGAAGAAAAACTCCCCCATGTTGTAGTCAAGCCCCAGCCGGGCGAGGACTTCATTCACCTTTATAATAGCCTGCTGGACAGGATCGGCACTCTGCCCGGCGTAAAATCCTATGCGCCATCTCTCTCCACTACGGCGACACTATCGCGCAAAGACAGGACCAAAAACGCTCTGCTGAAGGGATCAAATCCCCTGGAAATGGACAGGATCTACAAGATCGGCTCATCAATGGTGCAGGGCGATTTGGGCAGCATTCAGCAGACGGGCAAGGCAGCCATCGGCCGCACCCTGGCCGAGAATCTGGATGTCAAATTGGGGGATAAGGTTTCGGCCACATTTCCCAGAGCCAGAGCAACCGATCTAACTGTCACGGGCATCTTTTTTACCGGTACTCCTCTGGATGTTGGAGTAGCTTTTGTCTCCTTAAAGACAGCTCGCAATTTTAGAGATGAGGGAGACGTGATAGACGCCGTCGAGATCAGCCTGCAGGACATTGCCCAGGCAGAAAAGATGGCCGCCCTTATCACCTCCTGGGGCTACAATGCGAAAAGCTGGCAGGAGAACAATCCCGAGATCATGCGGGCTATAAATATAGGCGGCTTTTGGACCAGATTTTCGGTACTACTCTTTATGGTGGTGGCCTTTTTCGGTGTGGCCAGCATCATGAACCTGCTGGTAGTGGAGAAGACGAGAGAGATAGGCATGCTGATGGCCATGGGAGCCCGCAGATCCAATATTCGGGATATCTTTCTGGTGGAGAGCGCCATCCTGGGCCTCATGGGAGCGGCAGCAGGCACTGCTCTCGGCCTGGCGGGAGTGCTGCTTCTTGGAAATGTGCCCTTTGAGATCGCAGCCGGAGGCAGCGAGATTACCACTCTGCCTCTCATCATAAACCCCGGGGAGATTCTCTTGCTCGTCATTTGGGCAGTAGCATTAAGCATAGTGGCCGCTGTCTACCCGGCCAGAAAGGCGTCAAGACTCGATCCGGTCATGGCCTTGCGGGGCTAGCTGAGGGCGAAGAATGTTCGAGCTTTTTATTGCCTGGCGGCACGTGGCGACCAACCGGAGGGGCACCGCCTTTACTATGATCTCCGTAGCCATCGCAGTAGGTATCATCATCATGTCTCTTGGACTTACGGAAGGGGTGAGGGTGCAGATCCTGGAGAACACGATAGAGAAAAATCCGCACCTCATAATCAATCCCAAGAAGACAGAGAGCCACATCAATATGTACCGGACGCTCTCTCTCATGATGGCAAAATATCCGGGTGTTTTGGCTATATCGCCCCGGCTGGTGGGCCAGGGAGCAGCAGGTTTCCAGGATCGGGTGTATGGAGTGGAGTTTGTGGGCGTGCACCCCTTAGAGGAGAATCAGCTCATGGCAGTGCAAGGGACTATGATCTCTGGCAATTTCACCGATCTCATATTCAACAAGAAGGGCGCTATCCTGGGTGTGAAGCTGGCCGAGAACCTCAGGATCAGGCCGGGCGGCGACTTCTATCTCTATTTTAAGAATAATTCCGTGCGACTGAAGGTCATCGGTCTGCTGGAAAAGGGAACCGTCAAGGATGAGACACTGGTCTACATCCCACTGAACACGGCCCAAGAGCTTATCGGCCAGGGAGATGTGGTCTCCGAGATCGGGGTGAAGCTGGCGGATTTCACAAATGCCCCGGCCATGGCCCGGGAGATGAATGGGAAAAGCCCTTATAAAACCACCAGCTGGCAGGACTTCAGCAAGGAAATAGCCAGATTCGTGGGCAATCAAAATGTGACAAACATGCTCTTCTACATATTCATACTATTAATATCGGCATTTGTAATAGCCAATACAACGATCATGGTGGTCAGCAGGCGGAAAAAGGAGATAGGCATCTTCATGGCCATGGGGGCAAAAAGGCGGGCCATACTCAAGATATTCTTGCTGGAGAACATGCTCATCAGCATACCGGGAGGGGCCCTGGGCTGCTTGTTAGGCCTTGGCCTGGCCAGGCTGATATCCCTGCTCCCCCTGGATGTGACAAGCACGGGTGGAGGGGGCGGCGGGATGCTTATTGTAGCCCGTCCGGAGTACTTTGTCTACGCCATGATCTTTGCCCTGGCCCTGAATTTCATCTCCGGAATTTATCCGGCCTATGCGGCCGCGAGGCTCGATCCCGTAGAAGCGATTGCAAATGATTGAGTTATTTTTATTGCTGATTGGCACTCTAATGATTCTATAGAGGATAGTCCAAACCATCGAGGAGATGATCCTTTTGTTCGAGCTCTCCATAGCAGCCAGGCACATCACGTCCCATAGAAAACAGACCGCTCTGTCGCTAACCGCCATCGCCCTGGCCGTGAGCATTTCCATCGTTTTCATGTCCCTGTCCAACGGCCAGCAGCAGCTGATCCGTGACATATGGATCGAAACCATCCCCCATATTATAGTCCAACCCGAGAAGAATGAGGACTACCTGCACCTCTACAGAAGCGCTATCGAGAAGATCTGGGAAATCCCGGGAGTGAGATCGGTCTCGACCAGGACATCTGCCTCATCTTCCCTCTCTCACAAAGACAAGGTGAGGAACGCCATCATGAGAGGCGTGTCTCCAGAGGAGGAGACGGAGATCTCAAAGATTGAGGAATACATGATCCAGGGGGATCTATCCGCCATCTCAAGCGGCAGGAACATAGTGTTGGGAGTCATACTGTCCCAAAAGCTCAAGGCCAAGATGGGAGACACAATTTTAGTCAGCTCCCCCAAGGCAAGGACGCTGCATCTGACCATGGTGGGCATATTCGAGATGGGGACAGACCGGGATGAATTCATTGCGTATGTATCGCGGGAGACTGCACAAGAGTTTCTGCAGCAAGGAGACGTGGTGAGCGAGATTGATATCGCCCTGGCTGATCCGTTTAAAGCAGAATCCATCTCCAAGCAGATATCGAACTTAGGGTACAGGGCGACTCCCTGGCAAGAGGTAGAGCCCGATGCCGAAAGGACCATTGAGCTAGTCGATTACTGGAGGAGGTTGATCATACTGCTGGCCATGGCCATCTCCTCCTTCGGAATCGCCAACATCATGAACATGCTGGTGCTGGAGAAGACGCGGCTGATTGGCATGCTCATGGCCATGGGCGCAAGCCGGTCGAACATAAGAAACATCTTTCTCTTCGAGAGCGGCATCCTCGGCCTGGCCGGCACTGCCCTAGGCAGCATTATCGGGCTTTTAGCTGTCAGAACCATCGGAAGCATAGAATTCGAGGCCCCCGCTGCCCGGCTGGTCACCCACATCTCCTTGTTGATTCACCCCTGGGATGTTCCCAACATCGCCGCCCTGGCCTTGCTATTAACCATTGTTGCATGCGTTTATCCAGCGATGAGGGCATCCCGGCTCGATCCAGTGGAGGCTCTCAAGGGCTGAGAATATGTTCGAGATATTCATTGCCCAAAGGCATATCCTGGCCAACCGAAGGTATACTATCCTCACCCTGCTCTCCGTGGCCATAGCCGTAGGCGTGATCATAATGTCACTCGCACTCAATGAAGGATCCAAGGCCGATATAATCACAACTGTAGTTGAGAACAGCCCCCACATCATCGTGGAGCCGAAGGAGGATGAGGATTACATTCATCTCCACCGGACGCTCTCTGGCACCATCCAAAAGTACCCTGAAGTCCTGGCGGTCTCGCCCAGGCTGATTGGAGAAGGAGCAGCAAGATATAAAGAGGAAGTGGCGAGCGTCAGGTTCATCGGCATAGATCCGGATGCGGAAGAGGCCACTTTGAAGGTTCAAAAGAGGATGATTTATGGGAGCATCTCCGAACTGAGGTTTCGCAGATCCTCTGCAGTCTTGGGCAAGAGGCTGGCGGAATATTTGGGGATAAAGGCGGAAGATAGTTTTTATTTGACATACGGTGATCAGTCTATGAAGTTAAGGGTTGCCGGTATCATAGAAAAGGGCACCGGAGACGACTGGACTCTGGTCTATATCGGGCTGAAGGCCGCTCAGGATCTGATGGGCGAGGGCGATGTCGTCTCGGAGATAGGGGCAAGGGTCGGAGATATATATGATGCGCCTGCCATAGTATCCGATCTGAAGATGACGACCGAATATAATGCCAAGAGCTGGCAGGACATCTCCAGGGACCTCACCGAGTTTGTGGAGACTTTGTCTAAGATCAATTTCATATTTTATCTGCTGATGTTCGTGATCTCCGGCTTCGTCGTAGCAAACACCGCCATCATGACAGTAAGCCGCAGGACCAAGGAGATAGGCATGCTCATGGCCATGGGGGCCAGCAGGCGTTCTATCCTCAGGATCTTCCTTTTGGAGAATATAATGCTGAGCCCATCGGCGTCTCTTTTGGGCTGTCTCCTCGGCTACCTGGGAGCGAGGTTGATCAATTCCTTCGGCCCTCAAGGCCCGCAATTGGCTGGATTATCCTCGACGACAGCAGTCCTACGAGCAGAGTTCTTTGCTTATGCTGTGGCCTTTGCCATGCTGCTTAGCCTATTGGCCGGGATCTACCCCGCCTATGCGGCGGCGAGGCTCGATCCCGTGGAGGCGATAGCAAGTGAATGATGACATAATTGTGCTCAAAGACCTGAGCAAGATCTATGGAAACGGTGTAGAAGTGCGGGCCTTAGACGGCGTCAGCGTCAGGATCAAGGCGGGCGAGTTTGTGGCCATTGTGGGCCCCAGCGGCAGCGGGAAAAGCACGCTGCTCAACATGATAGGCCTTCTGGACACGCCCAGCATTGGCCAGATCTTTCTCAAAGGAATAGATGTCAGCCAGGCCAGCCCGGAAGAGCGGGCCAGGCTTCGCAATCAAGAATTGGGCTTCGTCTTTCAGTATCATCACCTCATCCCGGAGTTTTCAGCCCTGGAGAACGTCATGATGCCCATGCTCATCGCCAAAAAGAGCCGGGCAGCCGCCAAAGAGAGGGCCCTGGAACTCCTGTCTGCAGTGGGCCTGGCCGATCGGCAGGACAGCCGGCCCAATCAGCTCTCTGGTGGCCAGAACCAGCGAGTGGCTGTGGCCCGGGCTCTGGCCAACGGGCCGTCCATAGTAATAGGCGATGAGCTGACCGGCAACCTGGACACAAAGACCTCCGATCTCATCTATAACCTGCTGCGAGAGTTGAACCGGAAGATAAACCAGACCTTCATTTTAGTGACTCATGACATGACATTAGCCGAGAAGACGGACCGCATCCTGCGCATTGTGGACGGCAAGCTCGTCTGTGAGATGAGGCGCAAGGATGGTGGTTTTGTCACTATTGAGAGTTGTGAACTGGGAGAGGATGACGGCAAGATCAAGAGATTATAGATTGGCTTCAAGTGTCTTGGGGTAGGAGAATCCAATGTTGCGACAGGTAAAATTGATAAGCTCCCTGGCTATGCCATATAGCAGAGGAATTATATGAGTAAGCAATTTATGTATTTTGCCAGCATCCTGTTCATGATGGCTGCCATCCTCGCGGTCTCCGCTCAGGAGGACACTGCGGCCTTGAATAACGTCACCATGAACAACACAACGTTATTGAATAACACAACATTGAATGCTACGTTAAATGAGACTTTTAACGCCACTGCAAGCGAACCCGTAAGCGCCCTATCAAATGAGACCGTGATTGAGGCTCTAATTTTGCCGGCTGAGACTGCTAGTGAGACGGCCCCAATTGAGACCGTTTCTTCGGAAAATGAGACTGCACCGGCCCAAGATGTCGCCATGCCCGAGAATGTCACGGTCGCAGCAGAGGAGGTTAGTGCTGTCAGCCCAATGC
>JAFGNK010000062.1 GCA_016927055.1 Methanotrichaceae archaeon
ACGAGTTATGGAAGTTCCAAAAAAAATAAAAGATATTGAGACAAAACTTGGATTAGAGATATTCCCTATGCAAGGAAGTTAAGGTTTTAAAAATAAATTCATGATTTCAGCATTTTCAAAGATCCGTTTTTCCTTGTGATTGATTGACCTGCAACTGCAATTCCACGGGCGCCTTGCCAATTGGGCAGCAATTGAGCCAGCTAACATAATCATCATAAGGTGGGTGAATCCAATCACCCATATTAATTTTTAAGCTCATATTCTGCTGGCCTACAAAATCCTGAGATACTCTATTTGCCAATTCTCCGCAAGGACCAATTTGAATAACATCCAGGTGGGCAAGGCTCCCTATGGTTTTTAAATCCAATAGATAGGAACTAGATTTATTAGAATGCTTTCGCAGAAAATTACCTTGAGATGTCAAATTAGCGGATATCAATGTTCTATTGATGCTTGCCCTATAAAGACTATCCCTGGATAATGCCCAGGAATCTACGGTGTTGGCCATCAAATCTCCGTTGTTCTCATATGCCTCTCTAAACCTAATTTCAGGACCGGAATAAATTATCTTCTTTTGGTTTGCGAAATAGGTCCACCATTTCTCATCCACATTAACATCACCGTGCTCCGATACTGCAATGTTTTGTGTCTCATTCTGAGATGTTTCATTGCTGATAAAGTTGATACCGCTCCAAAGCTTTGCCGAAATTACAACCGGGCCCTCTTTGCTGCGAAGAATTATCTTATCAGAAAGTCCTAAACGTCCGGGTTTTGTAGACGAAGAAAGTTCATCAGCCCTAACTCCTGCAAATCCTTTTATGCAGCTATATTTAGAGAAATTTCCAAAACCGTTAACTACACCTGTTGCATCGAAATTCAGAGCCTGAGTATAGCGGTGGATCTCCAGAACCGATCCATTTACGCTTGCTGTTACATCGTAACCCATGCGCCCATCGCAAGACGATATGAAGACAAAAAGAATGACTAATGGCAAAATCATATAAAACCATCTAATCACTCGAAACATTAGATTTCATCCCTGTTTTAATTACTGATTTCCGGATAGTATTTGCTTTCCTTGGCTTTGTCATAAGAAATTCGATGCAAGAATTAAGTAATTTGATCGATATCTTCTCAACGGATTCAATTAAGTCAATCAAATGTATTTATAACTTCTGATCGTTTACATATCAGCTCAGGCCAATAATGTGGCTCTGCAACCGCCGCCTCCCTGCCAAAGCCGGCAGATGAGGACACATGCGAGCATACAGGCGCACGCATAAAAAAACCAAGATCGGGCCATTTCTCTCTTTGAGGGCTGAATAAATGTTGAGACTGCCAAGACCCTTGCCTGAGAGATCGGTTCGGTCGATCCAATGCAGGTGCTAAGACTATAAGCGCTAAGACGCAAATCACATTTGAGTGCACCACTTAACTTCATTGGCAGAGGCGACAATTGTATTAGAGTACTTATTGAAGGCCCTTTGCCCTCGGCCTTTATAAACCACCCACCCCATTAGACAGTCAAGCGGAAGCAAAAAGGCCTTTCCCAGGCTCTCCAGAGCCGAATCCCTAAATCCTATCTTCTCGCCCGCCGGGCCCACTACTACCAGATTCAAGACCATCTTTCCTAGGGACTGACCGCGATAGCCCTCCAGGACCGTCCAGTAAACGAAGAGAAGAGCCGCTAGCAAGCCCAGGCCATCTGGACTGAAGCTGTTTATGGTCGAAATGGTCATGAAGCTGGACCAGAGGATGCTCACGAGAAGGACATCAATCAACCAGGCCCAAAACCTGTCTTTCCAGCATGCTCCGCTTATTTTATCCATGAAAGATCTCCCGCCAGCGCTGCGCAAATTGGCTTTTTTTGCTCTCACTTCATCGGTGTTCGAATTTAACAGAACATACGAAACGTGCGAAAGGCACTTAAGCCTTGTGGTCTTAGATAAAAATTATTTTTTAAAATAAAATCCGCATGTATGAATATTATTTAAATCCTCTGGCGTCAGCGGGAAGGCTTTGCATATGTCGGGCCGAATGCTGTATATTCTGCAGCGCTTATTTTTAGCGTCGTGAGCGGGGCACAACTCACAGCATTTGCCGCACCGGACACATCTTCCCTCTCTTTTTTCCCGCCATGCTAAGACTTGCTTTTTCTTCAGATACCAAAATATCCTTCTTCTAATCCATCCGTCTAACATAGAAAACCTACACGTGACACGGTTATGCGCCAGTTTTTAACCTACGTCGCGTTCGACCTCGCATCCTGAGCCACGGAAACGGTTAAAAAGATTACGGCTCACGGCATCTTCATAGCCGCCAAATAGTGAAAATTTAAATGCAAGGAGAGATAGAGACCATCAGAAATATCATAGGCAAGCAATAAGCATTTCAGGAGATTTAAAATGAAGAGCCTTAAAGGTACTAAGACCGAGAAAAATCTGATGACAGCATTTGCCGGAGAATCGCAGGCCAGGAATAGGTACTCCTATTTTGCCTCTCAGGCAAAGAAGGAAGGATACGAACAGATAGCAGCCATATTCCTCGACACGGCCGACAACGAAAAAGAGCATGCAAAGGTTCTTTTCAAGCTCCTGGAGGGGGGAGAAGCAGAGGTTTCTGCGCGCTTTCCAGCGGGAGTCATCGCAGATACTGCCGCCAATTTAAAAGAAGCTGCTGATGGTGAACGGTACGAATACGCTGAGATGTATCCAGCCTTCGCAAAGACCGCCAAGGAGGAAGGTTTCCCAGATATTGCAGCAACCTTCCTCAACATAGCCGCCGCTGAAAAAGGACATGAAAGAAGGTACCTCTCCCTGAAAAAGAACCTTGATGAAGGCATCGTCTTCAAGAGAAGCAGCAAGGTAGTCTGGAGATGCCGCAATTGCGGGTACATGCATGAGGGAGATGTGGCTCTCGAGGAGTGCCCAGCCTGTAAGCATGAGCAGGCGTACTTCGAGGTCTTCGGCGAAGTTTACTAGGGATTATCCAGGTAGGGATGTAGATAAAAATGTCTGCAATTTTTTTTTAACTAGTGAATATTTTTCAGAGATGAGAACCTTGAACCGAAGATGGCCTGATAGCAAAATTACAGAGCATTGAATTGCGATTTTCCAGAGCGCAGCGTATTTAAGGTACTGCACGGATGACTGGCACGGGGAATGGAATGAAACGAATGATATCGATTCTATTAATACTGATAGCGCTAGTTCTCTTGGCCCAAAGCAAATCTGTAATCAATCTGGGAGGCAGTAATGGAAATCTGCTCTTAGGAGGATTGACAAACAATTCTACCAACAATTCATCGATCAACCTCGCCCAAAATGGTTCTGCCCTGTTTCTTGGCGGAGAAGATGGTAATCTATTGCTACAAAATGTGACAAATGCATCTAAAAACATTTCTGAATGGGGTTCTGAGCCTCCTAAAGCGCCATTGCCGCCCAAATATGATTCAAGGAGCGCCCAGACCTATGCTGTCCTCCGGATGAATCATATGGGATATTGAGGCAGAATGCCTATGCAAAGAAGGAGAATGCTTAAGGGGAAGTTTTGATGAAAGCAACATTTTTCGCAATAATCTGCATATGCTGTAGCTTCATATGCATACTGCCGTCTTATGGGTTTCAAAGTGTGGGAGAAGACTTTGGGACTTCATGGCTGGAAGAGTACGGGGGCAAGCCTATCAGTACCCTGGAAATTGCAAATAACCTCTGGAACTGGGGCAGCGCCCCAAAGGGATTCACGCTTCGAAATGGCACACTTTACCCACCAGGAACAGCGCCCCAATGGTACTATCCCAATAGCTTTACGGACTATTCGCCGATCATCATTAACCGAACCGATTCAAGCAATCTGCAGGCGCCGATGGGCTTCGACGTAGATCCGTGGCTTTTAGCCCAGCTCTCAGGAAGGCCTGTGGCCTTGGTGACAGAACCGAAGGGCAGTTTATTTTAATTTTATTGATTCAGGCAAGCAAGCGACTGTATAAGGAACAGGAAGGTCCAAACAGGGCGGGCTAGCTTGCCTGGCAAGCGCCCGCACTCGGTGGCAAGAGGGCTTGTCGGGCAGAGATTGATGTCTGGTTCTTGGGATCATTTGTGCGAGGCAAGCAGCGAAAACGAAGCGACATAGATGTACTGGTGGAGTTTGAAGAAATCCAACTCTTCCCAAATCGTTCATAAAAACTTTGTTTTACAACCTCAATACCTCCAGATGCTGAGCATACCGCAGGGTATATTTCATTTGATTTCGATATGCCTTTTGCATTAGCTCAATTGCATGAGGCAGAAAAATATGGGTGTATCGGCGACAAGGATCGTTTTAATAAGCATATTCCTGTTTTTGGGAATGGTACTGCCTGGAATCTTGCTGCAGCCCGAAGCATCTTTGCAGGTCTGGGATGTGTTAGAGAGCGACTTTCCCAGCAATTCCAGCACGGAGGAGAAGCTGACCTTCCTGCTCAATTATGCCATCCTGGCGCCCTCCAGCCATAACAGCCAGCCCTGGAAGTTTAACGTCTCAGAGGGCGAGATCCAGGTATTCGCCGATAAATTTAGATGGCTGAAGGTTGCTGATGCCGATCGAAGGGAGCAATACATAAGCCTCGGCTGCGCCCTGGAAAACCTGATTTTAGCAGCTGAGCATTTCGGCTACAACTGCAGCGTTTCCTACTTACCAGGCCCGGAGGATCTTGTAGCTGTCGTCTCACTGCAATCTGGCTCCCCGCCGCCCTCAGATTCCCGGCTCTTTTATGCCATAACTTCCCGCCAGACTAACCGCAACCCTTACGAGCCGCGGGCTATTTCTGATGCCGATCTGGAGACAATCTACAGCCTTTGCTCTGATCCGGATACCAGCATATTCATAACCAGCGATTCTGCCACCAAGAAGAGATTTCTTGATCTTGTAGTGCAGGCAAATGGATTCCAATATTCCGATGTCAACTACAAGAGCGAGCTGGGCCGCTGGTTGGGCCAGGGCGTCATGGGGCCCACCGGCATTAATGCCAAGATGGCTCAGATGGCGGTTGTCTTTTTAGATGTAGGACCGGAGCAAACCAGAAAGGACGCCGAGCTGATCAACAGCACACCGTACATCTGCTTCATCAGCACAGCAAATAACGATACCATCTCTTCCCTCAAGGCGGGAAGGACCCTGGAGCGTTTCTGGCTTTCTGCCACATCTCTGGGCATAAGCCTGCATCCCATGAGCCAGGCCCTGGAGGTGCAGGAGACGAAGACGAATCTGACCGGGCTGCTACCTGCCGGTTCAGAGATGGCGCAGGTGCAGCAGACCTTCCGGCTGGGCTATGCAGAGCCTGCCAAGGAGCATTCTACAAGAAGGCCGCTGGAAGATGTGCTGCTGATGGAGTGAAGAGACAAGACAGAAAAGCCCTGGAAGAAAGCCGAGAAGAAAGCAAAAAGAAACGGCTCCGGATCATCCTGGAGCCGTTTTTCCTCCATTTCTCCTGTCCTCGCCTTTATCCATGCCCTATGTCCACGATTTTGCGCTCCTTTTTTCACTTTCGCTCACCATTCATAATCGGTCCGCCAAAGCCAGCCAGCTTCTTTAATATCGCCTCTTCCTGCTCCAGTGTGCTGTCGCCGATGGCCTGCGCATCCATCTGGTAGTAATCCAGGAACCTTCCAAACAGCTCCGGATAAGGATCGGAGACGACAAGCGGCATGGACTGACGCTCCCACTCACCCAGCTCCACCGGGATGACAATTCCATTGGCCAGGGTTACGGACGGCACGATCTTCCAGCCCTTATCTGCCGCCTTCCTCTCGTCTATCATCCAGTTCTTGAGCAGATCTGCATAGCGAGAGAGAAGCACGGCTTTCCTTATGCCGTTGTTCTGGTAGAAATCAGCAGCTTTCTCTGCCATATCCACTTGCGCCTCATCACTATCTCGCACTCCATTTCTGTCCTGGTAGCTGACCTTGAGAATCATATTCCCATCATTGGACAGCTTCTTGAGCTTGACCAAAATCACTCCGCCCTTAACCTGGCCTTCCTCTGCCTTGGAGGGAAAGAGGGCATTGACCTTCATCAGCTCGCCTGTGGCCATGTCCGCCTCAGGAGAGCCGTAGACCTTTTCAATCTCGTAGCCTGGAGCATCCAACTTGAGGCGCAGATCAAAGACCAGCGGCGTGACCATGAAGTCGAACTCTTCGTCCATGCGCTCCTTGAACTGCAGAGCGGAATTTACAGAGTAGTAATTGGCACCCTTGATTTTTGCTATGCCGGATTCCATAAGCTCGGTGTTGAAATCACTGCCAATTCCGATGAATGAGGTAAAAATTCCCCGGTCGGCATTGTCTTCCAGCATGCGGAACAGGCCAATTTCTCCAGTCTCGCCGATATTTGGCATGGCATCAGTCAGGAAAATTATCCTGTTCTCATACTCCTCTTTATCTGCTTGCTGGAATCGATCGAAAAGGGCCGTGCCTTCCTCTATGCCAGCTTCCATGTTAGTTCCGCCATACTCCCTGATCTTGAGGATGTGACTCTTCAGACGATCCAGATCTTTATCGGCGACACTGGTGAGCGGATCGACCAGGAAGGCATCATCGCTGAAGATCACCAGGCCAAAACGATCCTCCGGCTTGAGGTGGCCCAAAAGGGCGACCACCGACTCATCGGCAATCTGCATCTTGGTCTTGCTCCGGCTGGATTCGTCTGCCTTTGGCTCTAATTTGTTGCCGAAGCGATCATAATAATATTCATCAAAGGGACTGCCCATGGAGCCGGAGTAATCCAGCACTACGACCAGGTTCAGCTTCTTTCTCTGGAAATCCGTTATCCCGGAGTTGAGGCCCACAGAGAGATAGTATTGCGGCTGCATAGACATGGGGTCTCTGGAGACGGCATAGCTATAGGAAGGGCAGAAGAGCTTCCTGCACTCCTGGGCGGCGCCGGTATCAAAGTAGTAATCATAATAGAGGCCTTCGTAGGTCACATCGGTTGGCAGGGGCAAATAGTCCTGCATAATGTTCTCCCGGAAGCTGTTTATGTCCTTGGCACCGCCCGCAGAAAAGCCGATGCTGGGACTGGCTGCCGCTCCGGGTGGAGCCATGCTGTAAGCCACAGCCGGCGAGCCGCCCCGAGCTTTTGAGGCTATGCCTCCTCCGGAAACCATGGACGCGCTTTCCTCCAAGATCTGAGATTCCTGGACGAGGATTTTTACGGAGTTGCTCTTGAGCCCGGCTTCATCTACTGTAAACCACAGCTCATAATCCCCTTCCAGGCCGGCCTGGTACCAGGCGGTGTAGCTCTGGCCTTTCTGCACGGAAGCATTGAGCATTGTGGCAGCCGAGCCCGTAGGATAGAGGCAGAAGAGCTGCAGCTGTCCGCTTGCCTCCGGCATCAGCCTGAGCCGGGCCCAGCTGCCAGGGGGCATCTCCGAAGAGGTGCGCGTCTTTTTGCCGGCAGAATCGACTATCAGGAGGCTGCTTTTATCCTGCTGAGCCTCTATCGGTCCTTCTTCTACAAGACGAGCGGCATCTTTTGCCGCCTCGTAAGTATGCCAACCAAATTCCCCATCCGATGCAGGAAACGACAGATCCAGGGCCAGGCCTGGATACAGGCAGATGCAGACAATTGCTGCTAATGGTAATATTATCCGATTAATTCTCATAACCCACACTTCCTCAGCGATATAGAATGATAACTAGTACGCAATTTTTTGTATTTAAGATCACCTTTTCTCATTTCTTAACTCACCCACAAATCCCCAAATCC
>JAFGNK010000063.1 GCA_016927055.1 Methanotrichaceae archaeon
CGTGTAGTCTGCCGCGCCGCGATTGACGGAATTTCTGGTGCTGTCGCCTACAAAGAAAGAGTCGAGCCGGAAGTTCTCCTGAAGCTTTTCATCGGTGTAGGGCGCCACACCCAGCGTCCAGACGTGGATCAGCTCGGCATCGAAGAACGCTTTGGGATGGTTCTTGACGTAGTTAACCAGGGCGGAAACCAGGTACTGGGGCTCGCCGCAGCCCGTGCCAATGAAGATCCTATCTCCAGCATGGATATGAGAGAATATGGCCTCTTCCAGCGCGAATTTCTCCGGATAGATCTTCTTAAAATCCTCCAGCAGCCTCTTGTCTTTCATCTCAATTGACTCTCCACTCAAATCCTTTAAGATATGCTGCATAATCAGCCTGACGCTCTCAAGAGATTTTTTATAGGGGCAAGAGATGGAAAGTTTGTGGGAGCCAAGTAATGGAAAAGTACGGAAAAACTGAAGTGATGAATGAAATGGCAGATGTCTTGATTTATGGTGCAGGAGCCATTGGCTCACTCATGGGGTATCTTCTATCAAAAGCCCCCCAATCAGAGGAAGGAAGAATAGAGAACGTGGCTCTCCTGGGAAGAGAGGGGCACGTAAAAAGGATCCGAGATCTCGGCCTGCAAATAGTTTTACCGGAAGGCAAAAAGCTTGTGCAGTTCGAATACTGCTTCACAGGCCTTGATGATCTCAAAGCATCTGATTTTTATCCAGATATCATAATAGTATGTGTCAAGACCTACTCTCTGCCCGATGTCTGCGATGAATTGAGAGAGTCGGGCCTGCTGCAAGGGCGTCTGAAGAACGCTCTCTTCATATTGCTCATGAACGGAATGGGAAATAGAGAGGTCTTTGATGAGCTGAATCTGCCCGATTCTCAAGTATCAGAAGGCATCACCTCCCTGGGAGTCAAGTTCTCAGATAAAGGCAAAATTGAGCTGAAAGGAAAGGGAAAGAGCATTTTAGAGAATAAAATCGCGGAAGAAAAGAAAAAATTCCTGCGGGAGAGATTTTCGGAGAAGGGCTTCGACATGGAATTCGCCCCGGATTTTAAGGAGCACCAATACAGCAAGCTCTTCGTAAACTCTGTGATTAATCCCATAACCGCTTTAACTCGCCAGCAGAATGGGATTGTTCTCTCTTCCGTCCTCAAGAACACTGTAGAGGGCGCAGTCCGGGAAGCGGTGAACGTTGCCGCAAAGGAAGGCATAAAAAAAGACGAAAAGAGCGTTATTGAATTGGTCTATTCCATAGCCGAGAAGACGTCCGGCAATACCTCCAGCATGCTCCAGGATGTTTTAAAGGGGAGGATAACGGAGATCGATTCCATAAATGGTTACATCATTGCCCTGGCAAAAAAACACAAGATAGAAGTTCCCGTAAACGAGGCACTATACGCAATGGTAAAAGCAGCTACATGCATCAAGCTTAACTGAATCTTGTCAATTGGCTGTAAACTTTTTATTTGTGATAGTATTAAAAATTAAATGGTCATTATTTAAATAAAATATTAATTAATACTATATTTTGATCTTGCCATCAACCTGGAACATCTCCGGCCACGTCCCCAAAACTGCAATTCTTCTACTCTCCTTGATCCAGCTCTTCTCCGCGAGTCTTCCCCTCTCCTCAAGACGCCTCATGATCATATCCTCCACATCAGAAGGACGTGCATGAAAAACCTCGGACAGTATCTGTTTTGCCGTCTCCAGCTGCAAAGCCCGGGCATCGGCCATATCTGACTGAGCCGGCTTTATCAGATGCCTTCGCATTCGCGACCTTCTCATGCGCCTAAGTACTTCTGCCATAGCAGGCAAATAGTACGTGTAAGAATAAGTAGTTTTGCTGAAAAAAGATCACAGAAAACATTATTTACAAATTAGAAAGTATGGATAACATACAATTCTATGAATGATTCATTTTGAGTTTTATCCCTCCAGGCAATCCGCAAAAGCCTGATTATATTTTTCTGGAATCAGTAGCGTTTTCTCAATCGTTCATCGACGAGGTTCATATCGTCTTTGCCGCAAGCTATTTCATATACCGCCTTGGGAATTGACTGTTTGTGAACGCTTTCGGCCAGCTTCATGATCAGATCAGGGCAAGGCTATGGGAAGAGTCCATCTTTGAGCCGACAAAGCCGCAAGAAGAGGCCATTCCTGCCATCCTGTCCGGTGAAAATGTGCTGCTCATCGCGCCCACAGGCACAGGAAAGACAGAGGCAGCCAGCCTGCCCATCTTTCACAAGATCCTCTCTTCTAGCGAGTGCAAAGGCACGAAGGCCCTCTACATCACGCCCCTTCGCGCACTGAACCGGGATATGCTGCGCCGGTTTCACGAATGGGGGGAGAAGCTGCACATCACCGTAGCCGTTCGGCACGGCGACACCAGCCAGGCAGATCGCAGAAAACAGGCCTTGAAGCCGCCTGACCTGCTGATTACTACCCCAGAAACGCTACAGGTGATGCTGACCGGAAAGCTCCTGCGCAAAAATCTCTCCACCGTCAAGATGGTCGTGGTCGATGAGGTGCACGAGATGGCCACTTCCAAGCGCGGCTCGCAACTGGCCGTGCTCTTAGAGAGGCTGGCTGAGCTGGCAGGCGGCTTTCAAAGAATTGGGCTCTCCGCCACCGTGGGCTCGCCGCAAGTAGTGGCCAGGCTGCTTGTAGGAACCGGTCGCAGCTACAGAATTATCCAGACGGATGTGGAGAGAGCAAGCGATTTTCAGGTAGTGAGTCCCCAGCCCACGCGGGCCGACCATGTCATGGCAGGCACCCTGGAATGCGATCCCCGTCTGGCAGCGCAGATTCGTTTCATCCGGGAGACCGTGCACGCAAAAAAGTGCCTCATCTTCGTCAACACCCGCCAGGCGGCGGAGGTCTTGGGCTCCCGGTTTCGCCAGCTTAACGAGCCCATTGGCGTGCACCACGGCAGCCTATCCGTGGAGGCACGAATAGAAGCAGAGGAGGCCTTCAAGGCCGGTGAGCTGCGCGGCCTGATCTGCACCTCCTCTATGGAGCTGGGAATTGATATCGGCGATGTAGATCACGTCATCCAGTACAGCTCGCCGCGCGAGGTCTCCCGACTGCTGCAGCGTGTAGGCAGAGCCGGGCATAAGATCGGCCTCATCTCTTCCGGCACAATCATCGCCACCTGTGCCGATGACGTGGCCGAAGGCTGCGCCATTGCCAGAGCAGCTGCGGCCGGCGAGCTGGAAAACATCCAGATTCACGAGAAGCCCACCGATGTGCTCGCCAACCAGATTGTGGGATTGGAGATGGATTTCGGGGAGATCGCCCAGGAGAAGGCGCACCAGATTGTAAGGAGAGCCTACCCATTCCGCAATCTCTCGAGGGAGGAGATGAGCGACGTCCTCACGCAGATGGCAGAGCACAGGCTGGTGTGGCGGGGAGAGGGAGACGTTTTGCAGAGGACTCGCAAGGCACGCGAGTACTACATCGAAAATCTCTCCATGATCCCGGATGAGAAGAGGTACAATGTCTACGACATCGTGGGCCGCCGCTCCGTGGGTACCCTGGATGAGGCCTTTGTCATCAGCTTCGCCCAGCCGGGAGCCACCTTCGTCACCAAGGGGGAGATCTGGGAGATCACCGAGATTGGAGATGATGAGATCAAGGTGGTGCCCATCCACCGAAGCGGTGAGATTCCCAGCTGGACGGGTGAAGAGATTCCCGTTCCCTTTGCAGTGGCCCAGGAGGTAGGAAGCATCCGGCGGGAGATCCGGCAGGTGCTGGAGAGCAAAGGCGATAGTGGGGGAGGAAAGGAAAGCGATGGAAGCGATCTGGCCGTGGCTCTGGCAGTGGCCATGCTACAGGGAAAGTACCCGGTAGACGGAGAAGCGGCAAAGGAGTTGGTCGACCTCATTGCCAGGCAGATGGAAAAGAACCTGCCTGTTCCCGATGAAACTCACATCGTGGTGGAGAGCGGGGGAGAAGGGGCCGTCATCAACGCCTGCTTCGGCCACAAGACCAACGACACCATAGGCCGGGTCGTCACTTCCATTCTGTCCGCTCGATTTGGCAGCAGCGTGGCCCTGCAGATCGATCCCTATCGAATCGAGATGACGCTGCCCCGCCCCCTTTTAGCCGAGGAGATAAGAAAGCTGCTCAGCGAGCTGGATTCAACTTACGTGGAGCCCATTTTGGAGATGACCCTCAAGAACACCACACTCCTCCGCTGGAAGATGGTGCACGTGGCCCGCAAGTTCGGGGCCTTCTCCCGGGATGTGGACTACCAGAGGGTGAGCATGGCCAAGCTCCTGGCCGTGTTCGAGGGCACACCCATGTACCGGGAAGCGCTGCGGGAGATCTACCATGACCGGCTGGACCTGGAGAGATCAAAGTGGGTTCTGGAGAAGATCCGGGACGGCTCCATCGAGATCGTCACCAGTGGGCTTTCGCCCATAGGTGCAAGCGGCCGGGGCGGGGGCCGGGATGTCACCTCGCCCGAGCATGCCGACGCCGCTGTTATCGATCTACTCAAGAACCGCATCATGAACGACCGGGTCCTCTTGTTTTGCGTGAACTGCAAGAAATGGAAGAGCATGCGGCAGGTGGAGCGGGTGCCCGAGCAGCCCCAATGCCCCTTATGCGAATCACGCATGATAGCAGCCCTCAAGCCCTGGGAGGAAGAAGAGATCAAGATAGTCAAAAAGCCGGAGAAGAAGAAGACCGCCGAGGAGAAGAGGCGGACGAAGAAGGTCTTTCGCAATGCCAACCTGGTCTTGAGCTACGGCAAGACCGCGGCGATCGCGCTGGCGAGCCGGGGGCTGGGACCGGAGACGGCGGCGCGCGTGGTGGGAAAGAGGCAGAGAGACGAGCTGGAGTTTTACCGGGATATACTGAAGGCGGAAAGGGAGTACGCCAGGACGAAGCGGTTTTGGGGATAATTGGACCTAAATACGATCATTCCATTAGCTTAATTCCGAATCTCTCATCCAGAAAACTTTATATTCTTTCATTAGAAGACAATCTAAGTTATAAAACAGAAAAATTTCGGGATGAAATGAATAAATTCTGTCTTTAGCCCGACATTGAGGTAAATTGCATGGAATCTTCCGCAGAGAGATTTGGACCTTGCATAGTGGTTTCGGATGTACATCTGGCCAATAAAGATTCTAATCTGAAAGAATTTGTGGCGTTCCTTAAATGGCTTAGTGATCTAGACCAGAATGGAGGAACGCGCCTTCAATGCAACGGCGAAGAGATCTATATCCAGAAACCACGTACAATTGTGCTCCTGGGAGATATCATAGAGTTCTGGGATCCCCAATATGATGATAGAAACCATATTGTTAAATGCGTTTTGCATCCTATTTGCATCCTGAATAAATTGAATTGTGATATAATTTATGTTATTGGAAATCACGATGAAGATATTTCCGATATCAAAGTGGTCTGGCCAAAGGAAGGTTTTGATTTCCCATGCAGTGAAGCATACGGCCAAGTGGGAAAGATAAAAATTGCCAATAGAAATTTTCCGGAATTAGATGAGTTAAATGGCCAGGGACTATTACACAGACCGTGGAAGCCCGAGGTAAATGGCATAAAGATAGGGAAGAGAAAATATGCATTTTTGCACGGCCATCAATTTGATAGAATGCAGTTCTTCTATAGAATATCAAGAAGACTCGGGTTTAGATACGATCCAATAGACTGGTTTCAGGATTTGGCAAATGTATCCTTTGCCAGAAGTATTACAAGGTTAAATAAATGTTCAATTATATTTTATATTCTTTTTGCATTTTATATTTATGTAACTACTAATCTTAATGCAACATTATTGGGAAACGTTTGGATCAGGACATTGTGGATACTTGTATCCTCATTTTTCATTGTAACCATTCTGCCGCCAATTGTCACATACCTAAATACCTTTATTTGGCAAAAGCTTAACCCCATAATAAACATGAAGCATAAAGGCGTGGGGGAAGTGATTAGAGATAGGTACGACAAAGATAGGGGCGAATTATTGAAGGCGGACACTATAGTTTTTGGGCACACCCATTTTCCGGGAGTTTATAAAAGCGAAGAAGACGGAGGAAAATTATTCTTCAATACGGGATGCTGGATCGACGAAGGCGATAAGGATAGACAGAATACATTTCTTTACATTGATGAGAAGCATGAGATGCCATTCCTGCTAAAATGGGACAGAGAAAAAATATCAAGCGGAAGCATAGAGAAGATAGAATAGGACAGATGAAGCCGGCAATTTCCTGAGAATAAGGACATTTCAAGAGATCAATGCACCTTTTTTTTCTCAGAAGAATCGAAACTGTTAAGGTCTATTTGCTGCAAAGAAGTCACTCATGACTTTTGCATTCTTTCCCGCGGTGGACCTACGCGGCGGCAAGTGTGTGCAGCTGGTAGGCGGCGTGCCGGGCACGGAGGTCGTGGCCCTGGACAATCCACTGGCTCAGGCAGAGCGCTGGGTGGCAGAAGGCGCGGACCATCTGCATATCATCGATCTGGACGGGGCCATTTTAGGAAAAAGAATCAACGCCCCCATCTTGAGCCAGATCGTGAAGAAGCTGGACCTGTTTATTCAGGTGGGGGGAGGCATCCGGACGGAGGAGGATGTATCCACTATCCTGGATCTGGGAGTGGACCGGGCCATTTTAGGAACGGCAGCCCTCAAAGACCCGGATATGGTCTCTCGCCTGGCCGATCGTCACGGCCGGGAAAAAATCATGGTGGCCCTGGATGTGAAACGAGGGGATGTGACCACGGAAGGCTGGCAGAGGACGCTGGGCAAAAAAGCAGTAGAGCTGGGCCGGCTCTTTGAGGAGAAAGGTGCCGGCTCCATTCTCTTCACCAATATCGATGTAGAGGGGCAACAAAAGGGCATCGACCTGCAGCCGACGCGCGATCTCGTCCAGGCACTGAAAATCCCGGTGGTGGCAGCAGGAGGAGTTACCACCATCGAGGATGTCCTGGCCCTGAAAGAGGCGGGAACGGGCGGGGCAGTGGCGGGAACTGCCATCTACACCGGCAAGCTCTCCGTGCGCCAGACCCTGGAAGCCTTGAGGTGAAAATCATGAGAAAAGGAGAGGCAGAAGGACTGTTTCGCAAGTGCAGGGCCAAAGCGGCCCTGGACCTGGACGGCTCAGGAAAGGCCTCCGTCAGCTCTGGATCGGGATTCTTGGATCACATGCTCACTGCTCTGGCCCGGACGGCACAGATGGACCTGACGGCGCAGGCAGAGCCAGGCTTCTACAGAACACAGGCTCTGGGAGCGGCCATCGGCCTGGCCCTGGACGAGAGCCTGGCGGACCGCAGCGGAATTCGCCGCTATGGAGCAGCATCCGTGCCCATGGACGAGGCCCTGGCAGATGTGGCCCTCGACTTTTCCGGCCGGCCCTACCTGGTCATGGCCGGAGAGTTTCGTGGAGAGAGGATAGGCGACTTCGAGGTGCAGCTTTTGCAGCCGCTACTGGAAGCGCTTTGTGTCGGTGCACGGCTGACTTTGCACGTGCGCTTCTACGGCGAGAACGACCATCACAAGGCGGAGAGCATCTTCAAGGCCCTGGGGTTTGCTACCGCCCAGGCTGCGGCAAAAGAGGGAACGGGCATTCCCAGTACCAAGGGCGTGATCTAGGGATAGCACGGAAAGAGCACGAACGTAATAATATTTTTAATTTAAAACATGGCTTCAATCTGTTTGAAGTCAATTCTGGCCGTCGAATCCAGCGTGAGCGGTGTCAGGGAGATCTTCCTGTCCTGGTAGATCGTCTGCACATCGGTGCCCTCTGCATCACTGCAAATCAGATCGCCGTCTATCCAGTAGTAGGGCCTTCCTCTCGGATCAAAGCGCTCCTGCACTGTGGTCTTGAAGATCTTGCGGGCCAGACGGGTGACGACGATCTCCGTATCCTCTGTGGCATCGGCCGGCACATTCAGATTCAGGACATCCACGCCCTCGGGCAGGCCATGCTCCAGCACCTTGGCAGCCACGCGGCGCAGCACTTTGGTGGCCACCTCAAAGCTGTGCTTCTCACCGTGGTGCATATCGAACTTGTCGCCCTGGTCTACAGCCTGAATGGATGCGGCGATGGATGCAATGCCGTAGCTGGCCGCCTCCAGGGCAGCGCCGATGGTCCCGCTGGTGGTGACCGTATCGGTACTGATGTTCTCGCCCACATTGATTCCCGAGACGACAAGGTCGGGAAGCTCGCCCTTCATGATGGCGAAGATGCCGATAATGACGGAATCTACCGGCGTTCCCGTGACGGCATAGGCATGAAAACCATTCAGGTTTACTTCTGCGTAGCGCAGAGGCTCAAAGACGGAAACCGATCTTCCCACGCCGCTCTTCTGCCCGGAGGGCGCAGCTACTATTACCTGACCCAGGCCCTGCACGCTTCTAGCGGCTGCCTGAAGCCCAGCGGCGTAAACGCCGTCATCATTGCTGACCAGTATGCGAGGCATTGCTGTATTCCTGGAGTGCCTCAGATATTAAAACATCCGCCTCTCTCGAAAAGCCACTGGCTAATTGAACATCTGCAAAAGCCTCTCTACGATCTTGTTGAAGCTGCCCCCGGCCAACGTCTCGCTCTGCACAAATGTCAGACCGCTATCGCCAAGGGCGCAGACACTGGGATCGATGGGAATTGACCCCAGGAAGGTGACGTCCATCTCCTCTGCCATCCTCTGCCCTCCGCCAGCGCCAAAGATGCTTATGCCATCGCCGCAGTGCGGGCAGACCAGGCCGGACATGTTCTCCACAATGCCCAGCACGGGAAGCTTCATAGCCCTGATCATGTTCACCGCCTTTCGAGAGTCGAGCAGAGCGACCTCCTGGGGTGTGGTTACTATTATCGCCCCCGCCAGCTCGGGAATGAGCTGCACCACGGAAAGCGGCTCGTCGCTGGTGCCGGGCGGCAGATCGATGAGCAGAAAATCAAGATCGCCCCAGTTCACATCCTGAATGAACTGCTTGATGGCCGCCATCTTCATGGGCCCCCGCCAGACCACGGGAGAGTCGCGACTGGTGAGAATTAGAGCCATGGAAGCCGCCTTTATGCCGTCCGCCTTTGCAGGCTCAATTCCCTCCGGCCCTTGCATAAGCTTCGCCTCCTCAATTCCCAGGAGCTTGGGAATATCGGGGCCAGTGATATCGGCATCCAGTATGCCGACTCGCATGCCCTTCAATTGCAGTGCGCGGGCCAGGTTGACGGAGACTGTGCTCTTGCCTACGCCCCCTTTGCCGCTGGCGATAATGATCTTGTGCTTGATTTTGGACATGCGAAAGACTTTGTGCGTGCATTCTTGTCCGTTGTTTTCATCTTTGCAGGAGCCCTTTTGGGCACATGAATCGCAATCGTTGTTTTGTTTTGTCATGAGAGTCATTCCGCTATTTGGTATGCATTTGGTTATTACGATTTCTATAACAATAGTTACAATTGTGCATAAAAATAGAGCTTGCCGCTATGCTGCCTCCTGGATATCA
>JAFGNK010000064.1 GCA_016927055.1 Methanotrichaceae archaeon
AAAAGGCAGGATACTCGGTAGTAAGGGCATGCACCTCAGAAATAGCGGTTGCATAGGTATGCGTGAGGCCCATTTTCATATCAAACAGGGAAATCAGTTGACGTTGTTGATATCACAGATCGTGTTGAGCAGACTTTGCGAGAGAGTGGTGTAGAAAAAGGCATATGCCTGGTCCATACGCTTCATACAACTACTGGATTGACTGTCAATGAAGCGGACCGCGCATTGATAAATGACATTTTGAATCTTTTGGAGAAAATTGCTCCAAAGGGCGCTGGCTATCAGCATGATCGAGGCGACGGCAATGCTCATGCCCATTTGCGGGCAATATTGCTTGGAAATAGCGTCATAATCCCCGTTGACGGGGGGAGACTGGCTCTGGGGACGTGGCAAAGGATTCTCTTCTTCGAATTGGATGGGCCCAGACGGAGAAGTATTTTCGTTCGCATAATCGCTGATTGATGCCTCAAAAGAACCAGCCTCAATTGGCCATATCCTGAAAAAAATATCCTTTACACCGAGAATGTTTTTGAAACTCGTCAGGAATAAAAAAATACAAGGGGGAAATCCCTCATTTTCTCAGCTTATTTGAATATTGTAGTGCCCGTGGTCCTGGCAAGCTCTTTGAAGGCAGCCATGAGATCCCTTGTGATCGGTCCAGGCTTGCCGGTACCCACGACCCTGCCGTCGACTTTGGTGACGGGCGCAACCTCCGCTGCTGTGCCTGTAACAAAGACCTCATCCGCCGTGTAAAGGTCGAACAGACCCAAATCCCTCTCCAGGATATCGTAGCCACATGTCTGGGCCAGCTCCATGACCGCTTCCCTGGTTATGCCCTTGAGATTATTTATGGTATAGGGTGTGTAGATCTTTCCGTCTTTAATGACGAATATATTGTCTCCGCTTCCTTCAGAGAGGAAACCCCGTGAATCAAGGATGATAGCCTCATTGCCGCCTTTGATATTTGCCTCAATCTTTGCAAGGATATTATTCAGATAGTTGAGGCTCTTGATGTTGGGCGGCAGACTATCCGGGCCATTTCTGCGCACAGCGACGCTGATTGCCGTGAGGCCGACCTCGTAAAGGTCTCCGTACATTGCACCCCACTCAATGGCAATGATGATAACTGAGGCCAGACTGCATTTATTTGGGTCAAGGCCCAGGTCGCCGAAGCCTCGGGTAACAATTGGTCGGATATAAGCATCACGCAGGTTGTTCTTCCTCAGCGTCTCCAGGATTGCCTCGCACATCTCCTCCTGGCTCATAGGAACGCAGAGCAAAATGGCTTGAGCCGAGTCGAAGAGCCTTTTGACATGGTCCTCTAGCCGGAAGACGCGTCCTCCATAGGCTCTTATGCCCTCAAAGACTCCATCTCCATAGAGAAATCCGTGATCGAAGACCGAAACTGCTGCTTGTTCCGCCGGAACAAACTTTCCGTTAAGATAAATTAGGTCCATAGAGCATCTCGTCATCGGACAACTGACGAGGATAAATGCGTTTTGATCGTAATGCAAGAGATTTCATGATGGCCTGAGAATCGATGGGTTTATTAGTTAAGGAAGGAAGGGTGGTGCCTACTCTTTACGGGGTTTGGAGCTTATGGCAAGACTTGGTTTCGTTGTCTCGGAGTTCAATAGGGACATTACCTATCAAATGGAGCTTTTGGGCAGAGAGCATGCCCAGTTCCTGGGTGCAGAGGTCGCTGCAGTCGTTTATGTTCCTGGTGTTTATGACATGCCCATTGCTGCAAAAAAGCTGCTTCGTCGCGAGGACATTGAGGCGGTAGTGACAATCGGCTGCGTGATTCAGGGAGAGACCGCTCATGATGAAATTGTGGTCTCGCAAGCGGCCCGAAAGCTGATGGATCTGTCTCTTGAGTTTGATAAGCCGGTGACTTTAGGCATAACAGGCCCCAAGATGTCCCGGCCTGATGCCCACAAGCGCGTGGATTATGCCAAGCGAGCCGTCGAGGCAGCGGTCAAGCTTTTGCAGAGGCTGGGGGGCATTTAGACTATGGTTTCCGCGCGGATGGCTTCCATCCACGAATCAAGCACTATGAAGATCTCGGCCATGGCCAAGAAGCTGTCAGCCGGCGGCCAGGACATCATAGACATGGGGGTTGGCGAGCCAGATTTTGACACGCCCAGGTACATTGTCGAGGCAGGCTGCAATTCCATCAAGATGGGCGAGACGCATTATGCTCCAACGGGCGGCATTCCGGAGCTCCGGCAGGCTATTGCAGAGAAGCTCACCAGAGAAAATTCGCTTCCATCTGCCCCGGATGATGTCATTGTAACTCCTGGCGCGAAGATGGCAGTCTTTGCCGCCATCCAGGCCCTCTTGCAGGAGGGCGATGAGTGCGTTCTCATCGGTCCTTCCTGGGTGAGCTACGAGCCCAGCGCGGCCTTTGCAGGAGCACGAGTTTCATGGGGAAAAGTGGACGAGAATTTTATGCCTCTTGATCTTGCTGCTAGTATTAATCCCAAGACCAAAGTCATCATAGTCAACTCTCCTTCCAATCCCACCGGGGCTGTTTTTGATCGCAATGTGCTGGGGGAGATTCGCGACCTGGCCGTGGATCACGATCTTTTCGTTATCTCCGATGAGATTTACGAAAAGATAATTTACGATCATGAGCACATCAGCATAGGTTCTATGCCGGGAATGGCGGATCGTACGGTGACCATCAATGGTTTTTCTAAAGTCTATGCCATGACCGGCTGGCGCCTGGGATATCTCACAGGTCCCAGGGAAACCATGAAGTGGGTTATAAGACTTCTTTCCCACTCCGTCTCTCAGGCTGCTACATTTGTGCAGCATGCCGGAGTTGCTGCGATGCAGGGGCCGCAAGATGAGATAGAATCCATGGTTGCTGAATTTCGGGTGCGCCGGGATATGCTGGCCGCTGGCCTGAAGGATTTGGGAATACCGTGCAGCATGCCGGGGGGTGCCTTCTACGTCTTCCCGGATGTATCTCATCTTGGCGGAGGGGATGCCTTTACTGATAGACTGCTCAAAGAGGCTCTCATTGCTGCCACGCCCGGATCGGCTTTTGGACCGGGTGGCGAAAATTACGTTCGGCTCTCCTATGCTACATCGCAAAGTCGAATCAAACAGGCTCTGGAGAGGATTGAGAAGATCGTGCGTTAGAATTTTTTTTTTAAATTCTTTTTCTATTCCTATTCCCCATTTTCTTCTTTATTGGTCTGCCATATTTCCCTTCGCTTTTAATGCCTTCTTGGCCTCCTTTGAGTGCAAACATCCGCACGATTCATCTCTAGCCACGGCGCAATTGCAGGGTTCTATATGAATAGTAACTGTAGTTCCTGGGTAGTGCTGCTTGATGGAGCAGGCTATCATATCTGTTATGCGGTGTGATTTGTCCATGGACATTGTTGCGTCGACTCTAATATGAAACTCAACAAAGCGACTGGCACCTGCCTTTTGCGTGCGCAGTCTGTGTACTTCCCTTATGGTGGGTGCAAAGGCCATTTTATATTGTCGAACATCCTCTATCTCATCGGCAGGCAGGCCCACATCAACCAGGTCGCGAGCTTATTCAACTGTCAAATGATACGCGGCTCTAATGATGAGCACAGCAACTATAATCGCGGCAGCTGAGTCAACCCATTGCAGGTTTGCTTTCGGCATGATCACTCCTCCTGTTAAGGATGATGGCAAGGCCGCCCAAAACCTCCAGGGTAGGTATAAACATCAGCACGTAGATGATACCCATCTGCTTCTAATGCCACCAAATCCGTCTCATCGCCCACTTTTGAGAGCCTCTTGGATACGAATATATTTGCCGCTACAGAGAGAAGCATGACCGCTACGACCCAACCGGCCTCCTGCAATGGCTCGGGATTTTTCAGCTTATCTGCAGCCTCGTAGAGAATCCAGCCGGCGCTGCTTGCAGCGGCTAGGATAAAGGCATGCATATTCAACTTAGGATTTGGATCAGCATAACCTGGTACCACTTTCATGCGGCGACGCCTTGGATGCCCCGAAGCTTGCTGCGCGGGTGCGCCGCCGCAGTTTCACTGCTCTTGGGGGCTGACTCTTCATTCTTTCTTCATTTCCGATGTCTATAGGGTCTTTTTACGATACTTAATTTTAATCAGTATTTCAGTAATATTCTACCAATATTTATTGAAACTGGATAAGCATAAATATTATAAGGCATCCATGTGAGATTCGTCTGGATCAAGGAAACCTGGGAGGGAAAAATATCATTCTTAGCTTTAGAAAGGCATGCACCATAGGCGGGGATATCATGTCCTCAATTAGCTCTTTTCAATGGAGATGTATCGCGTTTATACTGCTGATTTTATTAGCCAGTCCCTTGGCAATGTGTGCTGATGTCAACACCAGTTCGCCTGAGGGAAATGAATCCGCGCCAAGTCCGCTATTGGTCCTTATCTTTTCCTCTCAGAATCGAGCCTCTCCAGAAGATGCCTTTAATATCAGTTATCTGGTTACAAATCTGGGTAATTTCACCATGATGAATGTCTCCCTTGTCACAGAGGAGAATGAAACGATCAATCTTAATTCATCTGCTCTACTTCCCGGACAATCTGCGGGTGGAAATGAGAGCATCAAAGTAGAAGATAAAGATTTGACAAACCCCATCTTCCGTCGGGCCAGGGCTGAGGCCAACGATCCAGTAGGGGCTTTAATAACCGGCGAGAATATGACATCCATTAATCTTTTGGGAAAGGATAGCGAAATATCCATTCAAGGCAAAGTATATTCAGAACGTAAAGGCAATGTCGATATTATCTCAAATAATGAGGTTGAGCAATGAACGAAAAAGTCTCCTATCGGGCCTATGCTAAGCCCCTGCAAATTATACTTCTCCTTATTGTATCGCTGTTTTTCCTCAGTAATTTTGCTGGTGGAGCAGCTCATCTTTCTCTGGAAAAAACCGTTACAACTAATCCTGAGGGTACAGCTCATGAGGGGACGGTCTTAACCAGCACTTATACGGTTAGAAATACCGGTGACTCCTCTGCGGATGGCATAATTTCTAATGTAGTAATTACAGATGAAATGAACTATCCTGCACCTGGTGGATCTAGTATTCTCATACCTATAGGAGATCTGCAGTGGGATCAAGCGACAACTAAGAGCCGTGAATATACCGTTACAGAGCTTGATGCCTGTAGTCTTAGTTCTGAAGGTGGCTTGACGAATACTGCTACCGCCCAAGGTCTGGATGAATCTAGCGCTTTGGTCACATCAAATACTGCTTCACAGACGGTTAATATCGCCCTGGCCGGCTCGATGCTCTTCTCAAAGAAATCCTCTTCCACCAATAATTATGCCCATGAGGGCGATAACGTTGAATATACTTTTACAGTGCGAAACCCCTCATATTTTCCAGGTTTATTCCCTGATGTAATTTCCATTCATGATCTTGTTGTAGAAGATAATAAATTGGGCACAATTGTCATGGATAAGGAAGACCTAGCACCAGGGGAAATGGCGATCGGAACAGGCTCTATTACAATACCTACGGGAATCACATCTTTCTCAAATAATGCTTTTGCTACTGCCGTTTGTTGCGTCGGCGACATCGAAATGCCGGCTTCACATACTATGAATATCATCCATCCTGCTATAACAATTACAAAGACTTCACCCAAGCCATCCGGAGCACTAAATAATATAATAACTTTCACTATTCCTGTTACTAATACCGGAGACAGCACTCTCAACAATGTAGTTGTTGAAGATACTCTTCCTAAGGGGCTATCCTATTATGATTCGGGCTCAACTCCCAAACCGAGTCCAAATCCACCTATTATTAATGGTGATGGAACAACCACAGTTCGTTATAATCTGGGGCAGCTCGTTAAAACTGGCACAGTTTCTCTGGTATTAGCGACCACAGTTAATGGGCAAGAATACGGCAAGCTGGTCAATAATGTGGTAGTAAATGCAGTCGACTTGGCAGGAACGCCCTTACCCCCCAAGACTGCGTGTTTGCCAGTAACTACGTTAGATCTCGATTTTTCTTATGTGCACAAATGCGAAATGACTGTTGATTTCCATGGTACGGCTGTAGATGTTGTTGGTCCCAGCTTCTCCTGGGACTTTGGCGACGGCACGCCTGTCGCAGGGCAGGATGTCAGCCATGTTTATGGAAGTCCGGGACCGAAGACTGTAGTCTTGACGGTCACTGATTCGGCAGGCAATAGCGGAACTGTCACAAAGACGGTGGACGTAGTAGCATCCCTGAAAGCTGATGCTGGTCCGGATGAGTATATTCCATATGGCGGCTCTGTGGAGATAGGTGGAAGTCCCACGGCTGAAGGAAGCTTCCCACCATATACATATAAATGGGCTCCAATTGAAAGTCTAACCGATGAAAATGCTGAAAATCCCATAGCATCACCCAGCGTAAAAACTCCCTATACCGTCACGGTAACTGATAATATAGAGTGCACGGCGACAGATACTGTAACCGTTTGGGTATCGAGAATAAGCGTGACAAAAACGGCCACGCCAGATCATGGTGCACCGGGCACAGTGGTCACATTCCCCGTGGTCGTTACAAATACCGGCTCGATCCTCCTCACGTCC
>JAFGNK010000065.1 GCA_016927055.1 Methanotrichaceae archaeon
CCTGATACAAACGTGCAAACCCATACCTTATAAAGGGGAAGCCTCATTTGCTGCTACGAACCTAGAACACTTCAAGATGATGGCATGGCGCGCCGTTCTCGGCTGGCCTGCCGATTAAGAGGACAATAAATGGCAACTATCGAGGAACAGATCAAGGCGCTGGAAGAGGAGATCTTTAACACTCAGAAGAATAAGGCTACTGAGCACCATCTGGGCAAGATCAAGGCCAAGATCGCGAAGCTAAAGGCGCAGCAAGAGCTTCAGAAGATCAAGGGCGGCGGCGGGGGGAGAAGGTACTACATCAAGAAGTCCGGAGATGCAACTGTGGCTTTGGTGGGCTTTCCATCTGTAGGAAAGTCGAGCCTGCTCAACTACCTGACCGGCTCCAAATCAGAGGTTGCCGCATATCAATTCACTACCCTGGAGGTCATTCCGGGAGTCATGAAGCATAAAGGCGCCGAGATCCAGATTCTGGATATGCCCGGTATCATCAAGGGAGCGGCCAGAGGCAAGGGCCGGGGCAGAGAGGTCATAACGGCAGCTAGAGCTGCGGATTTGGTCTTGCTTTTGGGTGACGTTTTTAACTATAGGCTGGATATTCTGGAGCGTGAGCTTTACGATGCAGGAATCCGGCTGGACAAGCAGCCTCCCAATATTCACATCACACCGGACAGGAAGGGCGGTATAATCATACGAAGCACTGTGCAGCTCACCCGCATGACGGAGTTTGAGATCGCCGATATCATCCGTGCCTACGGCATTGTCAATGCTAATGTTACCATTCGCGAGGACATAGATACTGATAGCCTGGTGGACTTTTTAGCCGGAAACAGGGTTTACATTCCTTCAGTGGTGGCCATAAATAAGTTCGATCTCAAGTATGGAAACCTCGAGAATAAGATCGAAGAGGATCTGGGCAGAGACTACCTTCCCATCTCTTGCGCCACTATCCAGGGCCTGGAGGAGCTCAAGGACATTATTTACGAGCGACTGGGATTCATTCGTGTCTACCTAAAGCCGAAAGGGGGCAAAGCAGATCTGGAAGAGCCGCTGGTGCTGCTTGAAGGAAGCACGGTAAGATCGGTATGCGAGCATCTTCATCGTGACTTTGTCAATCTCTTTCGCTATGCTCTGGTCTGGGGCAAGAGCGCCAAGTTCCCAGGCCAATCGGTCGGTCTGGATCATGAGATCAATGACTGCGATATACTCTCCATAATTACCAAGAGAAGGTAAGGAAAGGGAAAAGCCATAGGCGACAGCTATCAGCCTTTAAATGCAACGGGATCAGGTCTGAAATTATAAAAAATCCTTTCAAGTCCATCCTCTGGCTTATCTTGCACAAAGATAGGAGATAGTGCTTTGCTTGACCGGCAGGTATATAAGCTCAGCGGTTCTTTTTATGATGCTGGATACGTCGATTCAAATAGATTTGTTGAGATGTTTTCGGGAGCGGTTTCGGTTCTTTGAATCGATTCAAAGGGTAAGTGAATTAAATGTTTGAGCGAAAATATGAAAACAGCGGAAGTAAAGGCGGTTTCAATCGCGGTCCTAGAGAAATGACAGATGTTACTTGCTCAGAATGTGGCAAGCAGACACAGGTGCCCTTCAAGCCGGATGGCTCTAGGCCGGTATATTGCAGCGAGTGCTATCAGAAGCATAGACCTGCTCGGGCACCCAGGAGATACTAAATCCTAAGTCTTTCTTAATGACTTTTCATAAGAGGGCAGGTTTCGTAGATATCGGGACCGAAAGATGAGAAGCAAAATGCTTCAAGCCCTCCCAATTTTTTCCGCTACGGATGAAATAATTAATGTGAGACCAAGCCGGAAATGATAATGATATTAGAATAAATTTATCAAAAATAGAATCATGGGGTGGAGTCGAAAAATGAAGCGATCTGAGACGCATGAATTAGATATGTTTAAAGTCATTACCTCTGAGCTGGGACGGAGAGGGGTAGCGGTGCTGATGCATCGTCCCACCCGGTGGGGTTATGTTGTGGATGCGGTAATCCCTTCCGCCAAGATAGTTATCTTAAAGATGCCGGACCTGACCAAGCAGGTCAAAGTGGCCATGAGCCAGTTCCGGGATCTGATTAACAGGTTGGAGGGCGATGGATATCAAGTCATGGTCATTCCCAAAAACAGCATGGACGAGGCACAGGTCAAAGCCTTCTGCGATCAGATCGCTTCTGAGCCAGGTCTAGCTGCTGCATGATATTTTTTTATGAATTTTTGCTCGCTGATGAAGCCTGAGCAGCTTTGAGAAATTTTTGCACCAGCCTTTGCGTTCAGATGCAAGAGCCTGCATTCACGTTCTCATCGGCCACTATTCGGCCACTAATCTGTGGCGGATTTTGCCGTCTTTCCTCTTATTTCCAGAATTTCCTGGTAGATCTTCTCTAGGGCTCTATCTTGGGCGGCCAGGTGTTCCAGGACGGCGCGGCTCTCCTCCTCTGCCCAAAAATTCAAGAGATAATCATTATGGGCCTTGAGCTTATCCTGGCGGTTTTGACTCATTAAAATCAGAGATGCCGTGTAGGCAGACTGCAAAGAGAAGATCAGATTCATGAAGATGAAAGGATAGGGATCCCAGGCGCGAATATATGCAGTGGCATTAAGGATCACCCAAATGACAACCAAAATCGATTGTATTAGTATAAACCGCCATGAGCCTATGTTTATGTACACCCAATCAGCAAACTTCTCTCCCTGAGTAGTTGGACCTGCATCTATATCGTTCAGTTCGCGGACAGGAGGATGATTATGCTCAAATGGTTTAGGAAAATCCAGTTTTTTCAATGGTGAGCCTCCGAAGAGCATTCTATATTGCAGGACGGTTTTATAGGCATCGATCATTTCGAGGGCTCAAAGGTTTACCTCCTGCCAATTTTCCGATAGGTTAATGGACACAGTGGCTTCAATAGTGCTGTTTGCGTCTCCCTGTTCTCTCAATTCCAGCTTCACCTGATCTCCCTGTGCCACCCAGGGAGCTGTGCTATCGGCCAGATAATCCATAAAGTCGGCATCCAGGCTGTAAAAACCATCGGAAGCTAACCTGGCTGGCTTTTGCTGGCCGGTCCTCTCGTTACGGGCAATGACTGTGATATTTGACGATGTTGAATTGGCTGTGCTGGAGTTGATCCTGCCAAAGATAGGATGAAGCCTCGGCGCTGTAAATTTGGAGAAGCCAGGGCTTAGGAAGGTGTACTGCTCGCCTGACTTTGATTTTAGTGTCCCCTGCAAGATAGAGGCCTGCTGGAAGATGAGAACGCTGGGCAGAGGAGGCCTGTAATCCAAGGTCGTGGCAGCGCTTTTTTTCACATCTACTGCCAGATCCAGCATATAGTCTCCATTATCTGCAGCTACATGATAAACTTCAGGAAAGACTGAACCTGTTTTATTGTCAAATGCATAACTGGAGTAGTCTGATTCGATCTGCCTGTCTGAGAAGGCGATGCTCTTGCCATCTTTCTCTATTCCCAGAAATGCTACTCTTTTCTCGCCTGAAATCTCAGCAAACGCCAGGCTGAAGCTATCCAGGGGAACAGAGACGCTGGCCCTTGTGATTTGAGGATCGCTTAAGGCAAAGCGGCCCCAAGCATGCTCGTGGTAGCCTGTGCCTTGCATGCTTTTTGTTATGTTGCCGATGGTAAGGGTGCCGGTTACCTGGGCGGAGGGCATGTAAACCAGCCACTTTATCCAATCACCCTTGATATGGCCGATATGTGCCTGAACCGGGATGGCAAACCAGGGGCTGGCTGTGGGCTGATAAACCAGATCCCAGCGAATAAGCTCGCCGGTGGCATCGTCCTCGACCTCGCCCCAGACGTGCAGGTTTTTCTCCTGTTCTGGGGAAAAGCCGCTCCTGTCAATTTCAAACATGGGCGAGTTTCTGTCACCTCCATAGCCGCGGCTTTTATGCTGGCCCATGGCATGAGGCCGGCCATCCTGCATGGCCAACGCCTGGACCTGAATTTTTTGGGAGGTGGTTAAATTTTCCGGATCGCTGAGGAGATAGATCGCCATGAACTGAGTATCATTAGCAGCTAGTTCGAAGGACCACCACTCATTATAGAGCTGGTCATCGATATTGTTTTTCATGTAGTGATATGCATCGTCTTTGGGAGAGGCGTTGACCGCCCATCCCAGGCCAGTTAAAAAGAATATGAAAACTACCATCATTATTGCACGATGCCTGTAGCAGATCATTGCATAACTCTCCTCTGGATCATTGCATAATTAATTGATTATCATCCCAAATATAGCTATCCTTTCATAGCTGCCCTTTCATTGGTATCTCTTCATTTCCATCCGTTCATTTCTCTTCGCAATCCCTCATTCGTCTTTCTCTCTCTCAGACCGGGGTTTGATTCGGCTCAGCAGCTCCAGTGCCTCTTCAGGATCTTGGGCTTTGAGGGCGCCGGAGATCTCCCAGCTATCCAGGCTGATGACCGGCTTGTTCATCTTCAGGGCCAGGGCCATCTCGGAGAGGGTGCCATGCTCCCCAGGCAGAGCTACCACCGCATCGGCGCTCTTTACTATTATCACATTCCTGGCGTGGCCCATGCCTGTGGCAATGGCTATATCAACACAGGAATTAGCCTGCTGCCTCTCGCCGGGAAGTATGCCAACAGTCAGCCCTCCCGCCTCTCGGGCGCCACAGCAGGCCGCCTCCATCACACCGCCCAGGCCCCCGCAGACGAGAACATGGCCCTGCAAAGCTATGAGCCGACCCAGCCGGTGGGCCATATCCTGTACCTTTGGGCTGCAAACTCCCCCGCCCACAACTGCAATTTGCATTTGCCTTCCTTAGAGGCTAAACTGAAATAATAGTATCGGCATAGTATTTCAATAAACTGTTAAGGTGCATGGGGCACAAGGAAGAGAATGAATGAACAAGAGATCGATTTTAAGAGCGGTATTCCGGTTTGCCAATAGATTTATTGTGGTACCGGCATTTCAAAGAGGGCTGGGGCGAATCATATCCAATTCCCTCACGGGAGACATTATGGTGCTGGGAATTTTAGGCAGAAAGAGCGGGAAGATGCGCTACACCCCGGTGAGCTATGCCCGGATAGGGAAGAGGATCTACTGCTATCAGGGAAAAGAGATGAAGGGGCAGTGGTACATCAACCTGCTGGCCAATTCTGAAGTTGAGGTACTCCTGCCCGATGGCCGCTTTTCCGGGCACGGGGAAGAGATCAGTGACGCTGCAGAAAAACTAATGGCAATGAGGCAGATCCTGAAGGGCAGCGGCGTAAATAGTTCGATGTACGGATTTGATCCAGTGGCAGCTCCGGATGAGGTGGTGCGGGAGAAGACAGGAGGCATGCCCGTGATCCGGATTACGCTCGATTCGACGAAGCCTGGAAGCTGAGCCAGGTCCCTTAAGATAGGGATAAACGCCTCGAATTTGCCAATTGTGGCAATCCATCTTCTTCAGGCACAATCGCTAAAGTCCATGCCTTTTAATTTATCCAATGCCAAAATTGATATACACTTTTCCCCACAACTCCGCCAGACAATAATGCCCAAAAAAGCATTGTTAGCCATGAAAATAAACCGGGTGAGACTGCAACCTTGAAGATCCTGCTCATGGGCAACCCCAACGTGGGAAAGAGTGTCATCTTCTCCCGGCTTACGGGAATCGAGGTCATCTCCGCTAACTACCCTGGCACCACCGTAGAGTACACGGAAGGACGCATTAAGCTGGGCGAGCAGATGGCCACCCTAGTGGATGCTCCCGGCGTCTACTCCCTCGACCCAACCTCCCGGGTGGAAGAGGTCAGCCGCAAGATCTTCTCGCAGGGCGCCGATGTGGTGGTGAACGTCATCGATGCCACCAATCTGGAGAGAAACCTCAACCTCACCCTGCAGATCCTGGAGTGGGGCGTGCCTACTGTGGTGGCCCTCAACCTCTGGGACGCAGCCACAAGAAAGGGCATCGAGATTGATGTGGCCGCCCTGGAAAAGGAATTGGGCGTCGCTGTAGTTCCCACGGTGGCCGTGAGCGGCCAGGGCATCCGGGACCTGGTAGAGGCCCTGGCCGGGGCGAAGATGCCGCCGCCCATGCACTTTGAATCCCCGGACAAAAGATGGGCCCGCATCGGCGAGATTGCAGCCAGGACGCAAAAGGTCATGCACCGCCACCCCTCCCTCTTCGACAAGCTGGAGGACATTTCCATCAAGCCGCTCACCGGAATTCCCATCGCCCTGCTGGCGCTTTATCTCGCCTTCAGCCTGGTGATCGAAACGGGTGAGCTTGTGATACTGAAAGTTACCGATCCGATATTCATCGCCTACTCTCAGTTCATCAGCGGCCTGGTAGAAAGCCACATCAGCTCGCCCTTGCTGCGTGAGATCCTGATCGGAAATTCCCCTGAGCTGCTCAAGTCCTTTGGCATTCTCACCACGGGCCTCTACATCCCGCTGGGCGTGGTCCTGCCCTTTCTGATTCCCTTTTACCTGGTACTGGGCGTTTTGGAGGACATAGGCTACCTTCCCCGGCTGAGCATCATCTTAGATGCTTTCATGCACAGAATCGGACTGCATGGAGCGGCCATTCTGCCCTGCGTCCTGGGCATGGGCTGCAGCGTGCCGGCCGTCCTTTCCGTGCGCATCCTGGAGTCGCCCAAGCAGAGGTATCTAGCGGCCACACTCATGACCATGGCCATCCCCTGCGCCTCGCAGACGGCCATGATCTTCGGCATGCTGGCGCCCTTTGGCCTGAGGTACGTTCTCGCCGTCTACCTCTCCCTCTTCATAACCTTCGCAGTCACAGGTTTCCTGCTGCACAGGTTTATCGGCGGAGAGTCTCCCGAGATCTTTTTAGAGATACCGCCCTACCGCATGCCGGACCTGGGCTCTCTGCTCAAAAAGACCTTCATTCGCATTCGTGAATTTTTAAAAGAGGCTGTGCCTTACATCGGTTTAGGTATGATGGTGATGAACTTCTTTTACCTCTCCGGCCTGATGCACCTGATAGGCGAGACCATGCGACCGGTCGTGTCCGACCTGTTGGGGCTGCCCAGCGATGCCGCTACAGCCTTGATCATCGGTTTCTTGAGAAAGGATGTGGGGATCGGCATGTTCGCGCCCCTGGATATGACGGCGGTGCAGCTTGTTATCGCCTCTGTGGTGCTGGCCATGTATTTTCCCTGCGTGGCAACTTTCATGGTAATGCTCAAGGAACTGGGTGTTTGGGGAACCCTGAAATCAGTGGCATTGAGGCTGGTGGCTGCCCTCCTGGTCGGAACAGCTCTGAATTTCCTCCTGGCCTGAGGGCCTGAGGCAAGAAATTGGCCGCATTTGCGGGCCTCGAATTATCGCCGATATCGCGTGACGCATTCAAAGTGGACAGGCTCACGATCTGCTCCCATAGGCAAAAATGATGCGGCAAAGGTCTTTTCTTATCTCGTAAAATATTATTAAAATATTTAGAAATATTTTTTGTATGCTTCAGGCCAGGAAAGTACAAAAAATTTATAGGCAAGTAGTAAGGACTATCGAATGATGATTAAAAGTAAGGACCAAAAAACCTTTCAAAAATGATGCAGATTCGGGAGACAATCTCAAGAAATATTTCATCATTTTACAACTAATAAAAAATATAATGTAATGAATGGTAGTAGCAATAGTAGTAGTAGTAGCAATGATACAAATTTAATAAAGAGAGTGGGGAACAATGAAAACCGAACAAACCGAACATATATTATTTCGGATTGTAATAGCCGCTCTCCTCCTTTGCAGCGTATCTTTAGGAGGACTGGACCAATCCGGAAATACCAATGCAATGAATATGACTGTATCAGATTTCAGCGCACTGGTTCCACTGAGCGATGTGCAAAGCGCTTTTGTTGATACCAGCGCCCCTCAGGCGACCTCTGCGGACGCGGGAACGGAGATAGCTGTCTATACCGAGCAGGCTCCGCCCGCTACAGATTTGAGAAAACTGATGCCTTCCGCAGTTCTCAAGAACCCGCCCCGTTACATGTACTACAACGGGAATTACCTGGCCTGGAACGACTTTAGCACTACCTTTCCCAGCAATAAGCCGGGTTTGTGGATAGAGAGAGCTGTAAGCTGGACACTCTACGCCACATTGCCCTGGGGCGGGTGGACGAGAGAGCTGATCTACGTGCCACAGGCATCTCCCGTTACCATGTACGAGATCTATCCCAGCGGCTTTGTCTTGGGATACAACCTGGGACCGGTCCAGCCCGGCTACTACTACATCTGGTACTATGCCGATGCTCCTGGACGGCACAGCAGTGTCTTATACACCAACAGCGGATTTAGCAATGCGGTCATCATCGATGTCTATGTAGCGGGCAATTATGTAAAACCAACTCCGCCCACTCCTAAACCCAGCCCTAAGGAGGAATGCGAGAAGAAACCCTACTGCCACTGGGTGAACAACCAGTGCCTCTGCACCATGCCACCGCTCTCCGAGAAGGAGAAATGCGAGCAGAATCCAACATGCGACTGGGTAAACGGCCATTGCTACTGCCGCGGCCTGGAAGACCCGGAAAAGGAGAAGTGCGAGCAGAATCCAACATGCGACTGGTCAAACGGCCATTGTTACTGCCGGGGGCTGGATCCTGAGCCCATGCCGGGACCTGTTCCCAATCCCAATCCCGGGCCAGAGCCCGAACCTTTCAATCCTGCGCCAAATCCGGTAGCAGAGTGCCAGGAATCCGGCTGCCAATGGGCTAACGGCAGATGCAATTGCATGGGCCTGGGAGGCGGCATCGATTACAGCAATAATGGCAATAACGTGATGGACGAAGGAGAATTTGCAGATA
>JAFGNK010000066.1 GCA_016927055.1 Methanotrichaceae archaeon
ACCTTTCTATCTCCTGCAAGGCCGATTCCCATTCTTGCTGTGACTTCGTTTTTATAATGGAGCTAAAACACAGGCTGGTTGTGCTGGTTGTGCTGGTTGTCATCTCATTTTTCTAGAATGTGGTCAATTTATATTATGATTATCCTTTGCATTAGTCTCTTCTGAAAAGTCGCGGAAGGATCGGATCAGGCGATTGTGAATGAGTACCAACGTCCCATCAGGAAAGCATATTCTCAGGTGCCCTCTGGTGAGTCGCTATGATCTGCCGGCCTGCAGAGGGATAAGGCGCCATCGCTCTGATAGGCAAGTACTTGGCCGGCCGGGGCCCGACTGGAGAATATTTAGATATTCATAAAAATTAACAGAACAATTGCAGTCTGCCAGAGTCTGTCTGTAGCTGGTGCTCCGGTAGCCGCTCGCAAATTCATTTCGCTGTCCTCGCTCTCATCACACACAAATAACAAAGTTCAAATAGTATTGAAGCAAATCAACGTTAAAAAAATTAGTAAGAAATAAAGAACTGCGAGCGATCCGGGTCATCTTCACCATCTGAGGGGATGGATGCGGCTTTCCCGAATCTGAAATGAATCAAAGGATTTGAATGAAGGGGGAGGATAAAACGTCAATGTTGATACCGATCGGCATAGTAATGCTAAGCGGAGCAGTGGGTGGAATTATCAATGCGCTGGTGAGCGACAACGGTTTTGTCAGGCCCAGTGAGGAGACGGCGGGCGATGTCACCATAATTCGCCCCGGCTTTGCAGGCAATATGCTTTTGGGAGCCACGGCCGCTTTCATCTCCTGGGGCCTTTACGGAGCCTTCAGCAATGTGGTTATCTGGGGAGCGACCTCAGGAATAGGGACGGAGGAGATAACCGTCTCCATCGCATCCATTGCCGGCGCCGTCCTGGTGGGAGTAGGCGGAGCGCGCTGGCTGACCAATGAGGTGGACAAGAAGCTTCTGCGCACGGCAGCGGCTACGGCTGCCGCCTCCAAGGCGTCCTTCGACGATTCCCAGAAAATTGCCACGGCCACTCCGGCCCAGGCCTTCAACATCGCTAAGAAGATGTACCAGGAGTGAGAGACTGAAAGCCCGCCATGGGCCATTACGATCACAGAGTGCATGCAGGCAATGCAGGCGATGTCTGGAAGCATTTCCTACTGCTGGAGGCGGCAGATTGCCTCCTCGACCCCGACGGCAGCCTGGTCTATGCGGAAAGCCATGTGGGACGCCCCGATTATTCCCTGAGAGCGCCCGGTGATTGGGAGGGCGGAATCGGCAAGATCTGGCCGCTTCTACCTTCCCTTAGAAATTTTTGCTATTTTGATATCCTGGCCGATTTAAATCCCAAAAGCCCGTCTTCTCCTATTTCAAAATCCTTTCTTTATCCCGGATCTGCTCGATTGATCTATGAGCTGGCCAGGAGAAAAGCAGCTAAATTAGAGGCGGATGTTTGGGACAATGATCCGGATGTAGCAATCTCCTGGAAGAGCTTCTCTCAAGCATTAAAGTCTACTGGATCATTTCCCCCGGCCAAAATCTCCTTTCACCGGGGGGACGGCTTTGCCGGAGTACTGTCCCGGCTGAGCAAATCTCCGCCGGGACTTCTTTTCATCGATCCGCCTTACATCAATCCCGAAGATGTCCGGCTCGCTGAGAAGCTGCTGCATAAAGCCAGAGAAATGGGATGGATTGTTCTCTGGTGGTATATGATGGAAATGAAGACCGTGCCATGTCCTCTCCTGACATTCGAGCTGCATTTTGCAGAGGCAGGCCTTGATGGAGGAAGATGGAAGGGTGCGGTCGTGGCCTTAGCAGGCCCGGAAAGCGAGCGCTTTGAGCATCTAATTGGCCGTATGCACCGGCAAAAGGAAAAGCTGATCAGAATGCTTAAATTGGAATAATCCAGAAAAGATTTCTGATGGAGCTGGAACTGCTCAAAGACATAGTGGTCATATTCGTGCTGTCGGTAGCCGTCCTCTTTCTGTTCCACAGGCTCCGGGCACCGACAATTGTGGGCTTTTTGCTTACCGGAATTTTGGCCGGCCCCCAGGGTCTGGGCCTGGTAGCAGCATCGGAACAGGTAGCGGTTCTGGCCGAGATTGGTGTTGTCCTTCTCCTCTTTACGGTTGGAATCGAGGTATCTCTCAAGGATCTCTTGAAGATCAAGAAATACGTCCTGGTGGGCGGATCGATCCAGGTAATTCTGACCATCCTGGCAGTCTTTGCCATTCTTTTAGGGCTGCAGGTGCCTCCTGGTGAGGCACTGCTGCTTGGCTTTCTCATCTCTTTGAGCAGCACGGCCATCGTCCTTCGCATCATTCAGAAAAAAGAGCAATTCGACAGCGTCTATGGCCGGACGACTCTGGGCATACTGATCTTTCAAGATATTGCCGTCGTGCCCATGATGCTCATCGTGCCTCTCCTGCCCGGAGCGATGCAGACTGCTGCTGATTCGCCCTGGCTCATCGTGGCCAAAGGCCTGGGGCTGATTGCTCTGGTAATTTTGAGCACCAAGTGGATTGTGCCCAAAATCCTCTATCACATCGCCAAGACGGGGGACCGGGAGCTGTTTCTTCTCAGCATCGTTGCCATCTGTCTTAGCATAGCCTGGATAAGCTCGCTGGCCGGGCTGTCATTGGGTCTGGGCGCTTTTCTAGCCGGGCTGATCATATCCGAGTCGCCCTACAGCCACCAGGCCTTTGGCAATGTGATGCCTCTTCGTGACGCTTTCACGAGCTTCTTCTTCATCTCCATAGGCATGCTCCTCGACCTGAATTATCTCCTGCAAAATCCCGGTTTCATAATCCTGGCGGCAGTGGCAGCTATGTCTCTAAAAGCCCTGATCTCCGGCGTTGCCGTCTCTCTTTTGGGCCTGCCGCTACGTATAAGCGTCCTGGTAGGACTGGCTTTATGTCAGATAGGCGAATTCTCTTTCATCCTCTCCAAAACAGGTTTTGAGAGCGGCATCATCTCTGCGCATGTCTACCAGCTTTTCCTTGATGTTGCCGTGCTGACCATGGGCGCCACATCCATCCTCATGGCCGTTTCCCCAAAGGTGGCAGACGGATTTTTGAGGCTTCCTCTCCCGAATAGAATGAAAAATAGAACCCTGCCCATGGCGGCGGCAAGAGATTCCCCCTGGAAAGATCACCTGGTCATCATCGGCTACGGCGTAAATGGCCGGAACGTGGCATTGTCTGCTCGATCGGAAGGCATACCCTTTGTCATAGTTGAAATGGATCCCGAGATAGTGATGCGAGAAGAGAAAAAAGGGGAGCCGATCCGTTTCGGCGATGCCTCTCAGGAAGCCGTGCTGCAATATATCGGCATCAAAAGCGCAAGAGTGGTGGCAATAGCCATATCAGATCCATCGCCCACGCGCAGGATAACGGAGCTGGCGAGAAGGATGAACCCCGGCCTGTTTATCATTGTCAGAACACGTTACCTGCAAGAGATGAATCCCCTGAAGGAGCTGGGTGCGGACGAGGTCATACCAGAGGAATACGAGACCTCCATGGAGATATTCGCCCGGGTTCTGGAGCGCTATGAAGTGCCCCGAGAGAAGATCGAGCAGTTCATTGATCACATCAGACTGGAGGGCTATGAGATGTTTCGGAGCCTTTCCCAGGAACCGTACTGCAATGCTAATTTAAGCACGTTGATCGATGAGATACGCTCCTTTAAAGTTCAAGCCGGATCACAGGCAGAGGGAAAATCGTTGGCCGAGGCGAGCCTGGAGGGGCAGGACATTAAACTGCTTGCCCTGCACAGAGATCTGCAGACCATAGCCAATCCGGATAGCAGCATGCTGCTGCAAGCGGATGATGTTGCCGTTCTCTTGGGGCCCGGGGAGAAGATAGACCGGCTGGGGGGCTGGTTTTCGGATTCTGGCGCTTCTGCCGCAGCCCCTGAATAGCTAAAAGGCTGAGATAAGGCAGCGCCCGGAAGCCTTTCCATCCAGAATCCCTTTGAATTGTTACTAAACTCCAACCAGGGCAATTCATTCCTGCTTGAATTAATTTTTGTTATGCCCAAGCATTAAGCGTTAAGTTTATCCGTTTTCTTGAAGATTTATTTGCATAAGGGGATCTCTACTGCGCAAAGTCTACCGTCTCACACTCTCATTGCTGCTTGTTTTGCTGATTTACAGCCTTGTCTTCATGGCATTGATGAGTCTTGAAGGCCAGTCCCAGAATGCGAATCTTGCCACGGCCGTCTACTGGGTGGTGGTGACCATGACTACTCTGGGCTTCGGAGATATCGTCTTCAAAACCCCCATAGGATACTTTTTTACCATCATCGTCTCGCTCTCCGGTATTGCCATTCTCTGGGCGGTTGTGGTTCCATTGGGCATAACTCCCATCCTGGAACGCATGGTCCGGGCTGCTCCCAATTCCGCCCCGAAGAGGATGGATGGCCACATAATTATTTCCGGATACAACCCAATTGTGGAGACCTTAGCGGAGAGATTTTCTCTGCTGAAGGTCCCTTTTTTGATCATCGAGCGGTCGGAGAGCGTGGCTAAAAGGATCTATAAAAATTATCCTGTGCTCTGGGGAGATCCTTCTTCGGGAGAGTTGCTGCGAAAAGCTAGCATCAGCTCCGCCCGGCTCTTCATAGCCAACGAAGATGACGAACTGAATGCCGAGGTCATTTTAACATTGCGGGACATCTCGGATATTGAAATCATAGCTTTAGTGGATGATTTGACCCGATCCAGGTTCCTGAGATATGCGGGTGCCTCTCGCATCATCTCGCCCAAAACCCTGCTGGGAACCTTCATTGCCCAGATCACATCACCACCTATGAAAAACGTATTCCCGGGAGCTATCCAGCTATTTGGCGATCTTCTTTTGGTGGAGCTGCCCATCTATCCGGGGGCAGAGCTTATCGGAGAGAAGCTGGAGGAAAAAAAGATAAAGAACAGGGAAGCCGGCATTGTGGGCATCTGGCAGAAAGGCGTCTTTCATCCCAGCCCCGGGCCCGAGCTGGAGGTGCGTTCCAATTCGGTACTGATGGCGGTGGGAAATATCGAGCAGCTATCCGTCATCAGGGATCTTACTTTAGGCCCTCGCAAGGAGGGGCCACAAATAATCCTGGGATACGGGGATGTGGGAAAGCGCGTAGCATCAGTTCTATCTGACTGCGGAATAAATCCCATGATCCTGGATCGGCGCGCTTTAAAAGATATCGATTTTCCGCATATAACTGGCGATGCTACCACAGAGGCTGATCTGCTGCAAGCGGGAATCAAAGAGGCGGTGGGAGTTTTGATCATGCTCAACTTAGACTCTGATGCCATTTATGCCACCCTTCTCGCCAAAAATCTCAATCCGGATGCTTTTGTGGTGGTGAGAGCCAATCACCTCAAGTCTGCCGAGAAGATCTACCGGGCCGGGGCGGACTATGTAGCATCCGTGCCCATTGTGGCCAGCCACATGCTGGCCAGGATAATTCAGGGAGAAGAGGAAAAGCTGGATCTGCTTTATGAGGATCTGGAGCTGAAGATATTCCATGTAAGAAAGAGATCTCGCATGGCGGGAAAAACCCTGGTGGAGCTGGATCTGCCCCAGAGGTTCGGCTGCCGGGTAGTAGCCATGGAGCGGACGGGCCAGGCCATGGCTGTGCCGGACACAGAGACCGTAGTAGAAGCAGGCGATACCCTGGCACTGATAGGCAGCCAGAAGGGTATTGAGGCCTTCAGCATAAAATACGATCGAAGGAAAGGCTGGAAGACGAGACTGAAGAATCTGCCGTAATATAAATCATCTGAATAGCGAGGAGAAAAGTATGCCATCAATGAGCCGTTTCCTAATTGGGATGATTCTGCTTGCCTCATTAACATCTTCGCAAGCATCGGTCATCACTGTAGGCCAGAAAGATTGCGATTTCTATCGAATCGAAGCAGCTATCGATTCAGCCGTTTCGGGAGATATCATCGAGGTGCAGAGTGGTGAGTACTTTGTTAATTTGAATATCACCATCCCCTTCCTCACACTGCAAGGCAAGGATACAGGGGAAGGCAGGCCCATCCTGCGAGCGGGAAGCTCTAGCGCAGATATCGAACAGAGCGGCAATGGCATGACTGAGATGGTAGTAAAATCCGGAGGCACGGCCATAGCCATTCGGGAATTTGGCTGCGTTGTTGATGGTTTTGACATTACCGGAGTCACCTGGCCGATTCCCTACGGGTCCGGCGAGCATAACGACCTCATAGGCAATGCTGCCATCAGAATCTATTCTGACTTAAATACGATATCCAATAATACATTTTACGGCAGCGACCTGACGGCCATTGGCCTATGGAATTGCAGCAACAACAAGATCATCAATAACACCATAAAAGACATCCCCTTTGGCTACGGCATTGAGCTATACAACTCCCATGGCAACAGCATCGAGGGCAACCTGCTGCTTCATAACGATTGGGGCATTGAGATGCAGCGAAGCGATTCAAATATCATCGAAGGCAATGAGATAACAGACAGCATCAACGATGCCGTCAGAGCCGTAAAGTGCAACTTTTCCATAATTTCCGGCAACACTATTACAGGAAGCGGTTGGGAGAGCGAATATGAGGGTAATGGAAACGGCATATCCCTGGTCGGGTCTATGGGCCTAATCTCTAACAATCTCATTCACTCCAACAGAGGCTATGGCATTTATATTGAGAGCATCTTCTGGAACAATTATCCTGCGGATGAGTCCTATGATAATCTCATCCATAGAAATAAAATCAGGGGCAATGGCAAGGACGGGATCCGCCTGGAAAAGAGCTGGCAGAATTCTCTGTGGGAAAACAATATCACGGCAAATCACGGCGATGGCATACGCTTCACCTTCAGCCACAACAATACCGTTGAATCAAATAAGATCAGCAAGAACGAGCAGGGGATATATCTGGATCAATCCAATTACACCAAAATTGCCAATACTACAATAGCAGATGAGGAGAAGAGCAGTATCCTTCTCTGGCACTGCCAGCAGGCCACGATTGAGAATTGCTCATTGCACAATAGCTCCACCGGGATACTTCTGGAGGAATCCTGCACGGGCAACACCCTGGCCGCAAACAATATCTCCAACAGTACCGAGGGCATCAATATCTCAGGCCGCTCTTCCGACAATTCCCTTCTGTCCAACAAGATTGCCTCATGCCAGATAGGCATAACTTTGGCCCAGTCCGAGCGAAATGCCTTGAAAGCAAATGAGATCTTGCAGAGCCGCAGAGGTCTCGTCATCGATATGCTCTGCAGAGACAATGCCATTTATGGAAATAATATCTCTTCAAATGGAGATCTTGTCTGGGACGAGGGAAGCAATTCATGGGACGACGGGGCAAAAGGCAACTACTACGGTCGTGGAGATTGCGAGGATTCTAACCGTGATGGAATCTGCGATTCGCCTTACTTTATTCCGGGCGGTTCCAATGTGGATCGATACCCTCTGGCGATCTGATTCTGGCAATATTCAAGTAAAATGACCTCTCATATTTGTCAAAGGATAAGATCATGGCACTTCGTCTCATAGAGATTAACCTTCCTAAAAATAAACTCCATGAAGTGGAGGAGGTAATAAGCGGCCGAAAAGAAGTGCTTGATTTGATAATGCAGCCAGCAGAAAGCTCCTGGAAGATTCCGGTACGGGGCCAATGGAAGACCCGTTTTTCGACCGATTATATTCTCATCAGGATGCTGGTCTTGGCGGAGGGAAGCCAGGGCCTGCTCGATCTGCTGGAAGAGACGTTCTCCGGGGAGGTGGGCTTTCGCATAAATATCTTTGCGCTGGAAGCATCCTATCCCAGCATCTCTGAGGAAGGCAGTTCCAAGGAAGGCAATTCAAAGGAAAGTCCTTCCCCTGAGGAGGAAAAAAAACATAAGCAAAGGGTGAGCCGGGAAGAGCTGCATAATGATCTGGCGGAGGGGGCCAAGACCACCAGTATTTATGTTTTTATGATAATCCTCTCTTCAATCGTTGCCACAATCGGAGTCATGAATAATAATGTGGCAGTGATAATCGGGGCTATGGTTATAGCTCCAATTCTTACTCCCAATGTTTCCCTGTCTTTGGCGACAGCTCTTGGAGATTTGCGGCTGGCTAAGAGAGCCCTTAAGACCCTCTTTTTGGGGATTTTAATAGCCATAGTTCTATCGGTTGCTCTCGGCTTTTTGCTGCCCGTGGATCCTTCTTTGCAGGAGATATCCTCAAGAACCAATGTAGGGCTAATGGACATCGCACTGGCATTGGCCTCCGGGGCGGCAGGAGCTTTGTCCTTTACCTCAGCGGCACCCGCAGTTCTCATCGGGGTTGCAGTTGCAGTTGCCCTCATGCCGCCCTTAGTCGTGTTTGGATTGCTGTTAGGCGCGGGCTACTTTTCGCTGGCCTTGGGCGCTTTGCTCCTATTTCTGGCAAATCTCATTTCTGTAAACCTGGCGGGAGTTGTCACCTTCCTCGCTCAGGGAATTGAGCCTCGAACCTGGTGGGAAGCCAAGAATGCAAAGGAAGCCACTGTGGTAGCTATTGTGGGCTGGATTTTGTTATTAGCAATGCTAATAATAGTAGTATTCTTTGGAGACTACCAAATCCTTAAACCATGACTTTCCAGGATGGCAAGGCAAGCCTACCGGCAAAAACAACAGAAATATATACTTGATACCTTTAAATTCTAAAAGCGGTATAAGATGGCCAAAGATATCCACATTTAAATCGGATAATACCCAAAAAATTTCAGAGCTTGAATATCCAAGAGCGCTGTACAGGAGCACACATATGCCAGATAAAGAACTAAACACAGAGAGCCCCATTGTTTCATGGAAAGATATTCGAGAGAGATGGCCTGCCAAGTTTCGGGATCAAGTGCGCTTCATTTTTCAGGAAATCCGTCCGGGCGACCGGATATTCGTGGGCACGGGCTGTGGTGAACCTCAGTATCTGGTCAGCTCTCTGCTCAATTTCGTTAAGAACCAGCCCAAGGCCTTCCTGGATGCAGAGCTGATCAACATTGTAACCCTTGGTGTGGCACCCTACACGGACGAGAAGTTCAAGGACAATTTCCGGCTCAACTCCTTTTTCATTGGAGACAGCACCAGAAACGCCGTAAACCAGGCAGGTGCCGACTACACACCCATCTTTCTCTCCGCTCTGCCTGACCTTATCCAGTCGGAGAGAATACCTCTTGATGTGGCCCTCATCCAGACCACTCCTCCCGACAAGGATGGCAATATGAACCTGGGCGTCAGCGTGGACATCGTGCGGGCGGCGGTTGAGAAGGCGGCAATTGTGATCGCCCAGCCCAACTCCTGCATGCCTGCTGTAGAAGGGGACGGCTGGATCAGCATGGATGATGTCGACTATATAATTGCCAGGGACGAGCCTCTGCTGGAGTACATCGAGGATGTGCCTGGCGATATTGCTCAGAAGATCGGAAGGTACGTGGCCCGCATCGTGGAAGACGGCTCTACCATCCAGGTGGGATACGGCAGCATTCCCAATGCCATAGTCTCCAGCCTGCATGGAAAAGAGCATCTGGGTGTGCACACGGAACTGCTAAACGACGGCATTGCCGGGCTGATGGAAGAAGGTGTTGTAGACAATAGCCAAAAGAGCCTCAATCCCGGTAAGAGCATTGCCACCTTCTGCATGGGCCGGCGTAAAACCTTCGATTTTCTGAGAGATAAGAGCTCGATAGAATTTCGCACTATCGACTATACCAACAACCCCCTCATCATCGCTCAGAACCGGAAGATGACGGCCATAAACAGTGCTCTGGAGGTCGATCTCACCGGCCAGGCCACTGCTGAATCGCTGGGGCATAGCTTTTACAGCGGCATAGGCGGCCAGGCGGACTTCATGCGAGGTGCTGCACTCGCACCTGGCGGAAAGACCATTCTCGCCCTGCCCTCCACAGCGCAAAGCATGGAGCAGGAAGCTTTCCTGGGGGCAGGAGCGCCTTCAAGAGGACCGCTCGTCTCCAGGATTGTGCCATTTCTGAAGGAGGGGGCAGGAATCACCTTGACGAGGGGCGATATACACTACGTGGTCACGGAATACGGCATCGCCTACCTGCACGGCAAGAGCATTCGAGAGAGGGCCATGGATCTGATCTCTATTGCCCATCCTGGCTTCCGGCTCTGGCTGATAGAGGAGGCTAAGAGATTGCATCTTATCTATCCTGATCAGGCCTTCATTCCCGGCATAAAAGGGGAGTACCCAGAGGATCTGGAGGTGCAGAAGACCACCCGCACGGGCTTGAGGCTGCTTTTGCGGCCCGTGAAGATAAGCGATGAGCCGCTACTCAAGGATTTATTTTACTCTCTATCTGAGGAGAGCATGTATCAGAGGTTCATCTCCGCCCGAAGAGACATTCCTCATGAGATGCTGCAAGGATTTGTGGCGGTGGACTACTTCCAGAAGATGGTGCTGGTAGCAGTCATGGAAGAGAATGGCAAGGAATCTATCTGCGGCCTGGGCCAGTATGGCATGAACAGCGACATGTACATGGCAGACGTGGCTTTGGTGGTGAGGGATGACTGCCAGAAAATGGGCGTGGCAGGAGAGCTGCTCAGCTATCTTACCTATCTTGCCAAAAAGCAGGGCATTTTGGGCTTTACGGCTGAGGTTCTGGTCGGAAATGAGCCCGTCTTCCGGCTCTTCAAAAGAATGGGATTTGACGTGAGCAAGAGAAACGAGGCGGGCGTCTACGAGATGAAGGCCATGTTCAAATGAGATCCGATTTCTCGCCTATTTTTTTGCGACATCTTTCCAAGAAGTCTGTATGAATCTGATTTTGCTTTTTTCTTTCATGACGCAAAGAACTCTTCGCGATGATATCCGTTTTTTCCCTTCTGCATCTAGCCCGACATCTGGAGATTTAGGGAAAAAATTTGTATTAAGTTAAATCTCTTTCATATTCTTATGGGCTATGATTTTTAGGCATTAATATATAAAAATAAAATAAACATTTTTCTCAACCAATGCAACTGTTCGGAGAAGAAAATCAGCTCGAAAATTATCGAAAATTAATTTCGAATTCATCTCAAGTAAGAAAGTATTTTAAAGGACCTTCATCCCTTGAGAGAGTATACTGGAGGAATTATATCCTCCTGTGGGCCAGGAAGGCCAGAAAGAGTTACAAGCGCTCGGGCTCTTGCCATCCTGGACCTGGCATAGGGACCTCTGAGAGTTCCTGACAATTAATCAAGCTCAAGGGAGATTATTAATTGAAGAGAACGATACTATGTGAGTGCGGTGAGTTCGTACATGGTAATACCTTCAAGGACTATATACCCACCTCTATCGGCCCATCTACTCCTGCCTTCGGCCACTGTGGCTGCGGGCTCATCTTCAACCTCGTGGATGGAGAGCTTCCCAAGAGCTTTTCCAACCGCGTACAGCTTAAAGTTATAGCCATGAGGTTTGCAGAGATGAACAGGATGGAAGACGAGTCTGTGTGCCACTTCCTCCTTGAGGTGGATCGTTTGAAGTCCCGAGGCAACATCTGCGATATCGACATACTCATTGCGGCCCACAAGACCGTGCAGGAGAGAACCTCTTTGGCCAGGGGGGAGAGGCCCATGGGATAAAGGCCGGGGAGACGAAGGCTGAGGAGATAGACGTCGGAAAATCCTGTGAGAATTACCATCATTGATATAATAATGTAATAATGTGCTTTTATTTTATGTATGGTTCATGTAAATATGTAAATCCTTTTTTTAGATTTTTGCATAAACAGAACCCGGTTTGCGACCGCGGGCGTATCTAATTTCAAATCAAATCTTTGCATAACAAAATGGCAAACAAAAATAGCAAACTCACTCAAACCCCTCAATAAAGCTCTTTATGCACCACTTCAGATCCGGGTGGTATCCGCCTTCCAGCACGGCGAACCTCCGTCCCCCGCACTTTTCCGCTCCTTCCCGGATGGCTTTGCCGATCTTCCGGTAGTCCTCTCTCTTCAAGAGCCCACCCCAGTCCTCCAGATAGGTGTCAAAGCCTGCCGAGACGCCCACGATATCGTACTCAAATCCCAGGAAGGCCTCCTCCACCTGCTTTAAATAGCGGCTCTCATCCATGTTCAGATACTCGAAGTTCTCATCTACCGACCAGGGGTTGACGATTTTAACATCAGAATCTCCCCGAAAGATGCTCACTGTTCCGTCTCCAAAGTGCAGGTCGATATCGATGATCAGCGCCTTCTTCGCCCTGGGCCTAATCTTTTTTACGGCAATGGCCATGTTGTTGAAAAAGCACATTCCCCAGGCCCGGTTGGCTGCAGCGTGGTGGCCGGGCGGGCGCACCAGGGCGAAGGCCGGTTCGCCCTGCAAGGCCAGGTCGGCCGCGACGATGGCCCCGCCTGCCGCAAGTGACGCCACTTCAAAGTGGCCGCTCTCTCTTACTCTATCGATATGCTCTTTTCCATGCACCCGAGAGATATCCTCCAAGCTGCATGGCTCCGGCTCCACGAACTCGTAGCCAGCCTTTGCTAGCTCAACTGCTGGCAGTCTCACCCGGCCCGGATTTTCCACAGGATTTGCCGGATATCTTGCCTCATATTTTCTGCTGTAGACTATTTTCACATTTTCTGCCTGGATTTCTAAAGCACTTAATTCATTCGATCATCACAAGGGCTATATGATATGTCTTCTAAGGCATGAGGCGATGCCGAATTTCAATGTTCTTCTGGAAGGTGCCTGGCTGGTCAGAGATGTCAAGACTGAGGATGACGCCATTGGTGTGGCCATCTCGGAAGCTGGCAAGCGACTGAACCAGAGAAAGATGGACTTCGTAGAGGTAGAAATGGGCCAGTGGGACTGCCCGGAGTGCGGCGATCCTTTGGCCGGCGTTTTTCTTGTTGCCAGCACCGCCTTGGTGGCTTTGCTCTTCGAGATCAAGATCTTCAATGCTGAAAGTGAGGAGCATGCCGGGCGCATAGCCAAGTCCTCTATTGGAAAAGCCCTGGGAGCCATACCGCTGCACGTATTGGAGATAGATCAGATCGATTAGCTGGCTATCCCATTTTGCCCTTTCGTTTCTGCAGCCTTGCTGCCTCAGATTGCAGCCAGGCCACTCAGAGCCGGCTGATGGAAAAACAGCCTTTCACTTTTCTCTTGGCTTTTCCTAATAGTGCCCCTTCGTATGGCCGCGGGAGCTTTTTGCGGCAGGTTTTGTAGCAGGATTTTGGGCAGATTTTGCGGCAGGGCTCTTAGGAGTGGCAACCCCCAGCCCCAGGGATCTGGCCAGCTCCCTGAGATCTCTTTTGCCTGACTTTCTTGTTTTGGCTCTCCTGGGCATTTGGGGCCCCTCGTGGCCTGTCTCATTCTGAAGAGGTTTTTCCGTCTTCCATTCCGCGATCTTTTTTAGTATTATATCCTGACCCTCTTTTGCGTCTACCTGTATTAATTCGCCTCTCACCCAATCAGGCAAAAATCCATTAACCCCGCCCAGGCCCTCTTCGGCAAACCGGCGATCGCAAAACAGTAACACTCCCCTTTCCGACTCGGCTCGAATGACTCTTCCTGCGGCCTGCAATCCCCGGTTGATGGCGGGCAGAGTATAGGCAATGAGCATCCCCTTTTCTTTGCCGTATTTCCTGGCATAATAGCTATTGATCTCTTTTTGAATCTCATCGTATGCAGCCAGGGGCAGGCCCACTACGGCCACCCCATTGAGAGCCTTCCCCTTGTAATCAATTCCCTCGGCCAGCTTCCCGCCGCATACTCCCGTTAAGACCCCGCCGCCCCGCCCGGCCAAACGGAAGAACTCCTGCAAGAGAGGGGGCACATCATCGCTGCTGCGAGGCTCAATGCATAGCTTCTTTCCCACCTTGTGGCAGGAAGAGAGACACACATTCCTGTAATTGTTCATCATGGGGTAAGAGGTAAAGAAGATGGCCACATTGCCGGGAATGCATTCTATTATCGATCTTATGTGCCCGGATATCTCCTCCCTGTTGTCTGCATCTTCCCTGATCTCAAGTTGGGTTGTCGCCTTTTTTGCCGCTAATAGCAGACGGTTTTCTTTGGGAAATGGATTGGGTATGCTCAGCTTTTGCGACCTGTTTTCTTCTCCCAGACAGTAGAGTTCATAGGCCTCCAGGGGCGAGAAGGTGCCCGAGAGCATGATTGTGGCATTGACGTTATCGGTGATGCGCCGGATATTGGCGGCAGGGTCGATATTGCTCACCTCCAGGCGGGCAAATTTTCGGCTGCCCGAGCCCGTTACTGCAACCTTTCTTTGATAAGATGGATTCCTTTCCGCAGTCTCCACATCCATGAGGTAGAGCAGCACCAGTGCCAAATTGGGCTGAATGTCATCCTGCAGATTCTCGCGATCGCCTTCCGCGAGATTCAGGTCGGCAACAGCCACGGCAATATCTGAGAAATTGGATAGTGCTTCATCGATATCATCGAGCCCATCGTAAAGGAAGGAGCGAAACAAATCGGCGTCCATGAGAGCCTCTCCTTCCTGCATCCTCTCCTGCTTGCTCATCAAAAATCTCTTCAGACGGGGAAGTAGAAGACGTATGACCCTGATTCCTTCCCGTCTCCAGGAAGCCTTTTCGCGCGTCTCTTCTAGCCGGGCCTGGCCTAGAGTGCCCTCAAACTTCTCCAGCTCAGTTTCCGCCAGATCTATCATGCGCATGGTAAGAAGGCGCGAGTTCATGGCCCGAACGCCGTCGCCCAGGTTATGCGCCTCATCGATGATCAGGGTAACCTTTTCAGATTCCATCTCCAGCCACTGAAAGATGATATCTTGGAAGTCCGGGCTAAAAAGATGGGAATAGTTCATGATCACAATATCGCTATTTTTGGCATAGAGGCTCATGATCTCGTAAGGACAGACCCCCTGGCAGGAATCAGGGAGATCGGATGGTGGTGTGATTTTCTTCTTCAAGCCCTCCACTACATCCAGAGCACGACTTGAACGCCGGAAGTGGACAGTCCCATTCAGCTCGAAGCCTTCTCTGCTTCTCAGGTAATAGGGACAGAAGGTCCTGTAGCCGGGCTCCTCTTCAGGTATGCTGTCGGTGGCAGGGTCGTAGATGCTCGCGTTGCTTTTGCTGATCCTGGAGGAGACATAATTTTTTGTCCACTCCCTAAGCCTGGAGCACCCGGCGTAAACGCTCTCCCCGCGAAACTCTTCTTCCAGGGGACAGATCTTCTGCTTGCCCACCATATAGGCTATTTCCGGCCTGTGACGGGTCTTTGACCAGACCTTGTTTATCTCGTCGATGTAGATATCGATCTGAGATACTGTTCGCACGGCAACTACAATCTTCCCTGGGGCTGCAGCCAATACCGCACAAATGCAGCTTGTCTTTCCCGTTCCGGTGGGCGCGTCTATCATCAGCACACCATGGTCTCCTTTGCTCACCACATCATAGACCGCGTCCAGCATCCTGTCCTGGTAGGGGCGAAGCGACTCATAAGGGAAATAGTCCAGGTACACAAAAGGAGGATGATACTAGTAAGTGATAAATGCTACCCACAGGGCGAAATAAAAGGCGAAATAGAAAAGTTGAAATTGTATTGTGGACTTGATTGATTTAGAAATGGTGTGAAGGTGGGGATAATGAAGAGAGTAATGGTAATTTTATTTATGATTGTGGCCGTGATAGCTCTCTTGTCGTCGGCTGCATCTTCCAGCGAATCTGATTACACGGGCATGCTCGGGCCGGAGGGATCCGCTTTCTTTTCACCTGGAACCGATACCAAGAAGGCGGAGAATAAAATGACAGAGGCCTTGGCAAGGCTTGATTCCTGGGTCAAAGCCAGGGCAGAAGAAAAGGGAGAGCAGCTTGATATCAAGCCGAATGATGCCAGTTCATCAAATGACCTTCCAGGCAATTTGGCCCTCAACAATTCAATTCTCAACGATTCAAATTCAAGCAACAAAGCTCAAGACAATTTCAGCACCAACAATATCAACAGCTCTTTAGACAATTCTTCACTTACAAATAGCTCGGCAGGTCCGCAAAATGTTGGATCCAGCTCCGATGGCAAATTTAAAGGCTTCTACGGTATGACCGCCTCCCGGCATGAGATAGGCAAGAGCGGCATAGACTCCCACATGTTTTTAAGCGGGACCTTTGAGATGGAAAAGAGCGTTAAATTCCAGGATCAGGGCATCGATTAAGTCGCGGGGCTGAGCAATGAAATGCATTAGCTTTCCCAATCGGATCTGGTCGATCGCCTTTGTATCCATCATCTCGATTGCTCTATCTTCTATTTTTTTTGCCCTGCCGGGCTGCTCTTTTGCTCTGGCATACGAGCCTGTGGAGGAGTGGAATTCAACCTTTGGGGGGCGTTACGGGGATGGAGTCTGGTGTTTGCAGGAATGTGAGAATGGCGGCTACATCCTGGTAGGAAATACTGCATCCAGAGGAGAGGGAAGCGACCTGTTTCTGATCAGAACCGATGCATGGGGGAAAGCCATCTGGAGCAAGATCTTTGGAGGATCGGGAGAGGACGTGGGATACTTCGTGCAAGAGGCGAAGGACAGCGGCTTCATCGTCACGGGAAGCACGAAATCCTTCGCCATGGGCCAGGAGCTTTTATGGCTTATCAAGACGGACCGCAATGGAAGCCTCAGCTGGGATAAGACCTTTGGCGGATTTGTATACTCTTCTGGAGACGGCGGGTGGTCTGTAGATGAGACAGAAGACGGAGGCTACGCAGTAACCGGCTACACCCAATCAAATGGTGGCGGCAGAAAGGATCTCTGGCTGATTAAGACCGATGGACAGGGCAGTCGGATCTGGGATAAAACCTTTGGCGGTCGAGAGGATGATGTGGGCATGTCTGTCCTGCAGAGCCGGGATGGCGGTTACATTGTAGCAGGCCGGACAGCTTCTTTCGGCAAAGGTGGAGACGACATATGGCTTCTTAGAACCGATTCCCGGGGAGAAGAGCTTTGGAACGCTACCTTTGGCGGCAAACAGGATGATGCCGGCTTTCAGGTTGCAGAGATTGCAGACGGCTATGCTGTGGTAGGCAGGACCGAGTCGGTTTTTGATAAAAAAAGGATAATTCTCATTAAAGTGGATCATGATGGCCAAAAACTGTGGGAGAAGATTTACACAGGAAGCTCGGCAGCTTCTCTGCAATCAACAGATGAGGGTGGCTTTGTTATTGCAGGAAGAATAGATAATAAAAAAACAGGAAGAGATGCGCTCATAATTAAAACTGATTCCATAGGTCGCGAGGAGTGGTCGATGATCTTGGGAGGCAGCGCAGACGATATAGGCACCTTTGCAGTTCAGAGCAGAGACGGTTCCTATAAGCTGGCAGGCATAACCAGCTCACTGGGATTGGGAAGCGAAGACGCCTGGCTGGTCAAGGTTCGAACAAAGCCGCTGGGTGATGAAAATGAGACGCAATTGCTGAATTCATCATTGTCCCAATTTGTTCAAGCATTTTCTGCCGGAAATGAGAAAGAAGAGACAACAAAAACGGATCAGTTTATGGCAGAAAAAATTTCTGCTGATGGGGCGGATAGCGCCATTAATGCGTTTAACCTCAATTTTGAAGAGAAGAAAAAATTTTTAAAAGAAGAGGTGTATAAAGCCACTGATGCCTCCTTCCGTCAGAATCTCTGAAATTGGACTTTATCTGCGCTGTCCCCGTCTGGTTTATTTTGAAAACCTGGGTGGGATGCCCCATAAAATCAATGCCAGGCAGATCCTTTTGCGCAGCCTGATGCTCTCGTTTTGCCAAAAACACGATCTGGAAGGCCATCTCAAAGAGATCATTTCCCGGCTGGAGGAGGAGCTGCCACTGATTTATGAAATCGGGCCGGAGGAGATCAGACCGGCCTGCCGGGAGCTGGAGGGAGAGATTGCGAGTATTGCCCAGGGTTTGGCCGGGCACCTGGACCTTCTCCTTCCCTGTGAGGCAGAAGTTGATATGCATTCTCATAAGTTGGGCCTCTCCGGCAGGCTGGACCGTCTGGCACCGGGCGGCACACCTTCTCTCATCCGCACGGGCAGAGCCCCGGAGAGCGGCATATGGAAGAAGGACAGGCTCATGCTGGCGGGCTATGCCCTGCTCTTGGGCGAGAAGAACAAGACGCATATAAATCAAGGACTGGTGGAGTATCCGCGCCAGGCCCTGGTGCGAGCCGTGCAGATCCACAGCGTGGATAGGGCGCGAGTGCTGCGCATTCGAGATAGAATACGGCAGATCAAAGAGGGCCGGCTTCCCGATCAGCCCGAGGATGCACCCTGCCAGGCCTGTTGGGCCGCGGAGATCTGCGAGACCAGGCATAG
>JAFGNK010000002.1 GCA_016927055.1 Methanotrichaceae archaeon
ATGGTTACGGATTATCACCACAGAGGCAAGCACGCACGGAGGACTCACGGAGGACTCACAGAGGACTCGATTATTCTATTACCCACTTGAAACAGCGAGGAACCGTAAAATCTAAAAATAATTAAACGGCCAGGCCTATACATTCAGCTGGTAGGCATAGCCGGCCTTAAAGTATTTGTAGTCCGAGAATGTGAGCCCGCTGCCATCTATGGCAATGTTATGATACCGATTTCCCGGAACATTGATGGTCACTGTACCGGCGGGGTCTCCCGTCATTCCCTCGGTGGCTTGATAGCTGCCATCGACGTAGACATTATACCCTCGCAGCCAGGTTGAACTGATAGTGATGGCCGCAAAATTATAGACAGGCTGGGCGGGAGGCTGGTAGGGCACTACATCGATTACTATCACGTTGCTAGGCTGTCCGGCAATATTGAAGAACAACTGATGCTGCCCCAGCTCATCCGCATAAAATCCTATCTGGTTATAAGGATAGAAGTAGAAGCTGTTCTTATCCAGACTGCCGTCCTGATAAATCTCGTAGAGATAGCCATAACCTCCGGCAGGCGACATGGTAAGCATGGTGAGCGTGGAGCCTAAAGGAACCATAGCATACTGGGTCCAGCTAGAGGTCCCTGAAATCCAGAGGGAGTTTGAGCCGGTGCTCAGAGCATAGTTCTGATACTGGGCGTAGGGCACCGCCTTTTGTGTGGAACCGAAGTAGAGCATGGTAGGCTCGACCTCCTTCAAATCGATTTTAGTCGGCGCAGTGAGCTGATCTTCAGGAGCCTCGGAGGAAGAGCGATAGTACTGGGAATACTTCTGCAAAGCAGCCTGGCTGGATGCTTGGCTGGAAACTTGACTGGAAACTTGACTGGAAACTTGACCGTATACTTGACCCGATGGCTGGCCGGCGTTCTGGTCCATTGCCGTATTCAACTGCAGTTGCGGACTGCTGCTTACGGTCGCACCCTGTATTTCGGACTGCATACTTCCAGAAATCATCTGCCCGCTGACGCTGAGGGGCTTTTCGCTCCAGGCTGCTGATACTGCTCCTTTTGAGCCTGTCTTTTCCAATCCAGGGTTACTTTCTGCAAGGAAAGACGAAGATCCTGTGATCTTTGTCGCCATGGATGACGAACCTTGCGAAGTGGCAGTACTTTTTACTATGATCGCTCCTTGCATGCCAGGGTGAATGTCACAATGATACGCATAGCTGCCTGGAACATCGAATACGAAAGAGAACTTCTTTCCCGGCATTATCACGCCTGATGAGAATGACCCTTGCATATCACTGGTAACAGTATGCTGCACACCATCCTGATTATGCCACTCTACAGTTGCTCCAATCGGTACATTCAAGACAGGTGGCTGAAATGAATTGTCCTTAATATTTACCTTGATTGCAGAGCTAGATGGATTTACAACCTGATTGAAGTTAGTACTACCGAAATTATACCCAACCTGCTGGTCGAGCTTTTTATCGGATGCAGCGCTCGACAAGCTGACCATCATGATCAGGATCAATACTAGTAGATGCCTTTTCATAAACTATAACCCCCATTTCTCTATAGATGCGATTGATTAAGGGATCTATAAGAATAAATATTTTTTCGAGGAAAAAACGCTTGAAAATAGAACGCATGAGCCGCACCACATAGGCCCGACTCATCCTCGTTAAAAATTAGTACTCCGGATGCAAAGATCCGTTACTCATGGCTTCATTCTTCCGGCTCATCCCGAAAGATGGTCTGCTCCCTTCCCGGCCCTACGGAGACGGCAGAGACATCCACACCCAGCAGCTCCTCCAGCTTTTCAACATAAGCCCGGGCATTGGCCGGCAGATCGTCATAATTTTTGGCCTCGGTTATATCCTCAGTCCAGCCGACCATGTCTTCATAAATGGGCTTGCATCTGGCCAGGTCCACAGTGCTCTCCGGGGGATAACCTAGGGCCTCGCCATCCAGATCGTAGGCTACGCATATTTTTATGGGGTTTATGCCTGTCAGAACATCCAGCTTGGTTAAAGCTAATTCCGTGTAGCCGTTCAGGTAGACGGACTTCAGGCCCAGGACGGCGTCAAACCAGCCGCAGCGTCTGGCCCTGCCCGTGGTTGTGCCATACTCTGCACCCTTCTCTCGCATCTGTGCGCCCATATCATCTGTTAGCTCCGTGGGCATGGGACCCTCGCCGACTCGGGTGATGTAGGCCTTGACCACGCCAACCACGTTGTCTACCATTACCGGGCCGACGCCCAGATTGGCGCAGGCCGATCCGGCCGTGGTAAAGCTGGAGGTCACGAACTTCTGCGTACCGTGGATGACATCCAAAAATGCACCCTGAGCGCCCTCGGCCAGAACGCTCTTTTCCTCGATAAGAGCGATGTTGATCTCTCGCGAGACATCGGTCACCCTTTCCTTCAGGCGCTTTCCGATCTCAAGATACTCGTCGATGAAGGGTGCATACCTGACCACCGTGGGGTCGCCGCCCATATCTGCGATGGCCTTCTCCTTGCCCGGACCGATCTCCTTGAGCTTGGCCTCCAGAAGAGCCGGGTCGGTGAGATCTCCCATCTGCACCTCTTCGCGAGCGACCTTGTCCACATAGGCAAAACCGATGCCCCGGTTGGTGGTTCCGATCTTCTCTGTCCTGGCCTTCTCACGCAGTCCGTCCAGCTCTATGTGGTATGGCATGATAATGGTCGTCTTGGCGTCGATGCCAATATCCAGCTTGATGCCGTCTGATTCCAGGGCCTGGATCTCATTCCACAGGACGCGGGGGTTGAGGACCACGCCCGGACCGATAAGCAGCCTTCTGCCAAAGATGGCGCCGCTGGGAACCAGATGCAGCTTGTACTTCTTGCCGCCAACAACCACGGTATGGCCGGCGTTGTCGCCGCCCTGGAAGCGAACCACAATGTCATAATTTTCGGCCAGTAGATCAATTACCTTGCCTTTGCCTTCATCACCAAACTGTGCACCGGTGAGTATCGTAAACATGGCCCTCAGGTTAACGGCCACGTAGATAACAATTTTGATGCACGTACTCGGCAATAGCTTCCGTCACATCCACACCCAGAGCCTCGAAGATGCCCTTTCCTGAGGGCGTTCCATTCACCTCGATGACCGAGAGCCCCTCGGCAGTTTCCAGCAGATCCACGCCGCAGTAGACGGCGCCCACCGCTTTTGCGGCCTTTGCCGCCAGCTCCACCAGCTCTTTGGTTACGGGACAGACGGCTGCCTGGCCGCCGCGGGCCAGGTTGCTGATCCACTGGCCGGGAGGGGCGATGCGATAGATGGCGCCCAGAACCTTTCCATCGACCACAAAGGCGCGAATGTCGCGGGGTTTGTCGGAAGCAATGAACTCCTGCAGGTAGATCAGCCCCTGTTTCTCCATGGTATCCTTGAGCAGGGCTATATCAGCCTCGATGCCGTCCTCCAGAAGAATTATGTCTCTGCCTTTATAGCCGAAGAGTGGCTTGGAGACGGCTTTTTTAAAATCCTGCAGGGCATTTAGGGCCTGCTTGAGGCTGTTGGTGACAACCGTCCTGGGTGTGGCAACTCCGGCGTCTTGCAGAGCCCGGGAAGTGGCGAACTTGTTGGCCGCCTGGGCAATGGCCTGGGGCGGGTTGATGATGGCAATGCCTCTCTCTTGCAGGGCCTGCAAGGTCTCAAAGCGAAAAGCGACATCGCTTGCCCCCCTTCGGCCCAGGTCCCGCACCACCAGGGCATCCAGATTAAGGAGATCGATTCCGGCGCAGTTAAAAGATTGACCGCTGCCGATGCTGGTGAAAAGCTCGGAGAAGTTCAGGAAAAACGAATCTATGCCTTTATTCGAGAAGGAGGCAAGGAGAGATCGGGCCGTCCAATCCAGAGGGTCGGAGACGACAATTGCAGCGCGCATGAGCCGGGATTGGCGGGTGGGTATATCACAGTTGCCTTTTAGCTGCAGTGATATGATCCTTCCCGGCGAAGAGGCCCAGCACCCAGCACCTAGCACCACCCTTGCTCGGTGGTCCTGGCGGCGCAGGAGCAAATGAGACAGAATGTCTGCAAGTGCTCCACTAATATTTATAAATAATAAAATATTCTACATCGGGCCCGGCTGGCCAACTATGTCAAAAACAGGCTGAAATAACCCTAAAAAAACGACCTCCCTCTAGCGAAGGAATACGCCATGCTGCACTTGCCACTGATCCCTAGATGAAGCAAACAAAAATCATTAAGAATTCAGGCCGCAATCAAATTACTCCTGGAATGAATGGATTTAAAAGGATAGAGCTGGCTTTCCCGCCAGCTCATCTACTTGTTTGAATGCTTTTGGCAAAAGCTAATCTTGTCCCAGATTTTCGGTTGCAGGAATAACCTCTGCGTTATTGGCGGCATCGACTACCTCGATTTGCAGGACATCGATGAAGCTTGCCGATCCTTGCAGAGATGATGCGGCAATGTCCACACTGTAGATTCCTGCCGGGACACTGGCGACCCAATCGTTGGAGTACTCATTTGCGGATGCTTTTATCAGGTTAAGCTTTTCCACTTCATTGCCTGTGGAGTCTTTGATAGAGACTGTGGCCGTGAGGAGGATTTCCGCCTGATTATCCGCCTGCTCAGAGCCATTCAGGGCAAAGACGGCTGTGATCTTGACCGGGCTTGCAGAGATTGGCAAAGCAGGCGTGGCATTGATGCTCTTCAGAATGATTTCTTCCTTTGCAGTCTCTTTCTCAAATTGGGAGGTCGTCCTTCTGACCACCTTCGGCCCGAACTCTACGGGCTCGTCGATAATGGGTTTGCCTTCCAGAAAGGCGTTGGCGCTCTGGCTCCAATCGCCTTCTTTCATACAGGATGCACATTCGGCTGATGCAGCAGATGTCAGGGCGGCCATGGCAGTCAAGAATGCGATGCCTACCAGAAATAATGTTGAATTTCTCATGTCGTCTCCTCTTTTTTTCCTTTTGATGCTACCTGCAAATTCGAATTAGCCTATTTTCTGGCCCGTTCGTATTCTATTTATATGATCCTGGCGCTTTGACATTTCTTGATTTTATGTCAGGCGCAAAGAAACCTTTCCGGATTTTGGGGCTGGCGGATCTGCATGACCGCATCGAAATGCTGGACCGGCTCAAGGAAATTGATGCCGATCTTATAGTCTTTTGCGGAGACCTGCACAATGCCGGCCCCAGGGAGACGGCTCTGCCTGCCGCCTATGCCCTGGCCAAACTGGGGCCGCCCGTGCTCATCGTTCCCGGAAACATGGACCACAGGGATGTGGTGCCCGATCTTTGGAAAGAAGCCGGCCTGCAGATGCTGCATCGCTCTTCATTTCGTTTGGCAGACCTGGGCTTTCTGGGCATGGGCGGAATGGTGGCCAAAGATCCCAGGCGGCTGGGAGACCCGGCTCGCTATTATCATCGAGATGAAGAAGTCTATGAAACCCTGGCCAGGTCTTATCAGGATATAGCGGAGGCAAGAATCAAGATAGTAGTTGTACATCAGCCGCCTCGAGATGCACAGGATACTCTTTACAATGGGGAACGATCGGGATCGGTCAGCCTGTGCCGCTTTGTGGAAGAGTATCATCCAGCCCTCCTTCTTTGCGGGCATATTCACGAGGCGCGGGGTGAATGTCGCATTGGTTCTACCAGGATCGTCAATGTAGGGGAGCTGCGGCAGGGATTTGCATCTATCATCGAAATTGGAGAGGAGATAGCTGTGAATTGGATTTAGCCCTAAAACGAAACATGATAAGCTCGGTTCAGGAGCTTGGTTGATTGCGGATTATTGGACAGGCTATTGGCGGAGGTTTGCATGGATGAATTCATGAGGGCGGAGATAGACGGCACAATAAGAGTCATGCAGGCCCTGAGCAATCTTGTGCCGGAGGGTGGGCTGAAAAACCTGGAAAAGGCCCGAGAGGAGATGGACGAGATGATCTCGCCGGAATTTGAGCCCTATTTCTCGGCAAATGCGGGGCTACACCTGCTTGCCGAATGCAAGAGATGTGGCTGGTGCTGCCGGAATGTGGCCGTTGCTGTCTCCATAGACGACTGCCGCAGGATCGCCAGACACCTGGGCCTCTCCCTGAAGAGGTTCATGATGGACTACACAAGTTCTCATGAGCTGAAGGGCGACAGAGTTGGAAACGCCCGGATGATGAAAAAAGTGGACGGTTCGTTTTGTGCTTTTTTCGATTCCAGCCTGCCCGGCTGCCGCATCCATTCCGTCAAGCCTCAGGTATGCACAGCCGCCCTTTACCTCGCCAAAATGAATCTTCTCTTATGCGAGGAGCATGGAAAGCTCAGCACCTTTGCCTATTGCCCGGCCGATGTGCAGCTTCGGGCCAGGATAGCAGATTTTGCCCTCCGGCTCAATGGAGATGCCGAGGCTAAAAGCGAGCTGGAGAGGCTCTTTATGTCCACCCGTCCTGAAGTGGAGCTCTTTCGCCTTCTGCTGCGCCTCAAGGGCATGGAGATCTACTTCGGACCGGACAGGGCGGCGGTAATAGCACGCCGGTTGGGGCTGAAGAAGGTGCCGGAGGATGAGGAGCTGATGCAGGCGGCGTTTCTTTATGCCGTCAGCTATTTTGGATGATCGGGTTTGATTGAAATTGAAGGTATTCTGATAAACGCTCTAGCCAGTCTGAGCAAAAGAGATCCAAGAGTACCCCGGGTAGATTGGAAGAGAGGTCACCTTTTGAAGGGACATCACAGATGAAGCTCTGGTTATGGGCATCTTGGACGAGTTAGTGGAGGAGATGCATCACGAGATCAAAGAGGCCGCCCAGGAGGTCGATGATCTGGGCACCAAAAACCGGGCCGCTATCTTTGGATTCTTGTTCCTTAAGCCGAAATACATTTATTTTCGAACATTTACAGCCAATCATTCAACTGTAGGAGGGGACGCAGATCTTGAGGAGGGTAATCGTTTTGGTGTTATTAGCTATTGCTTTAGCAGGCGCGACAAGTGCTGCCAACTATATGTATGAGAAGACATCGATGAAAGGTGTGGGATACAAGAATGCGGAGATGATAATTTCAACACAGATCGGATTCAATGGATCCAAGCTGGTAGAGAAGGTCTCTGGAAGCGGCAATATGATATCTGATAGATCCGAGCTGGAGGCGGAAAGGCAGATCGGCAGCAGATGTGGCAGCAAAGGATTAATGTTTCAAGGAATTTTATGGCGCAATCCTGATCCTAATTACGATCCAGAATGGACGCTTCCTCTATTTCCAGGAAATGAAGGTGGGGATTTTGGCCCCATTGGTCCATGGATATATTGGGACTTCTCGGATCCGTCTGAGCATCTCAAATTCAGGTATAATCAGTGGCCGACTTGCGTAGGTCCAATGGATTATGTTAACTTCACCCGGCAATCCGAGTACGAGTACCTGCCCATAAGCTATCAGACTGGCACTTACAACCAGAAATGGGCCGATAAGCTCTGTGTTCAGAACTATGCCATAGGCGCGGTTTTGACCGAGATGTATACTCATGCTGAGCATCTGCAGAAGACAACCGAGGTTAAAACCAGGAGTTACAGAAATGAAGATATGTCCATATACATGTCGGTATCAGATGACTCCACAATTACTCACGAGTTAAACCTTCGATATCCTCCTACTCCATGCTGCAGCGGAGTCCTGGAAGCCAACCTGAATAGCAATGTGATCGGAGTCGCTCACATTGGCTGGATGTCCAAAGGCCCCCAGACTGACCCTCAACTCAAGGGACGTCACGCTGAGTATGGCAGAAGCATCGAGGATCTCACCGGAGTATTCTCCATCGAGAAGTTCATTCAGCTCTGGGGCAATTCCACCTGCGGTGCCATCAGCGTGGACTGGCTGCCCTGCGTATGATGAATATTGGCCCGCGCAACTACAACCGGACCTTCTCTTGGCATCATAATAAATGCCAACGAAGAGGTGCGGCGGAAAGAGGTGACAGTCCTGGGAACAATCCCGATGTTCTGCCAAATGAAGACCGCGAGATCGGAGGGATTCCTTTGCTTCTCGCTAAGCCCTTGAGAAGGGGCCTGCTTTCAAAAATCAATACCTCCGCAGTGCTCCCCGTCCCCCCATTCCCACAAGAAATTCATCGTCCTCCACCAGTACCATTTATGCTCCCGTTTTTTCTTCCTGATCCAAAGCCTCTCCAGGCTCAGGCCTGCATCTGCCCGCCGCAGCTCAGGCACATCTCGCCCTCTCATGGATGAAATGGCACTTTTTGCAGATCATCTGAAGGAGGGCAAAGCTGCTGGAGAGAAGCCAGGTGATTTACAAGATGCATCTGCACAGATCTTTTCTCCCTGGCCACTTGGCTGCCAAGCCTCACCAGATCACCAGCAAGTGTCTTGATGGAGATGTCTGTGATGCCGAGGAGCTTATCCTTTCAGTCATGGGGCAGCATCTCTGCAAGCTGGCCCCTGACTTCCCCAGGACTCAGGCTCCAGCCCTTTGATCTCGGCCAGATCAAGCCGGCCCTGTCAGCCTGCATCCCCTCGCATCTGCTTGCATTGCTACTCTCACCCTGCTCTTTTTAGACGAATAAAATCCGTCTATCTAAAATCTATCTCTACACAAGGTTTATTTGCCATCAAGCGAAGCACACGTCCATCAAATTATGAGGAATGCTATGCGACTTTCCATGGATTTAGAGCTGCAGGATATACCAGGCCAGCTTCTCCTGGCTCTACAGCCCTTTAGGGATAATAAGGCCAACATCATCAGTGTGGTTCATCATAGGGATAGAAAGACACCCCGGGGCATGATCCCGGTTCGCTTCGTAGTGGAGATGGACCGGTCCAAGATCGAGACCGTCAATGCCAAGCTCAAGGAGTGCGGCATCTCCGTGGTGCGGGCGGGCGAGGACCGCCTCCTTGAGGCAGTCTCCGTTGTTCTGGTAGGCCATGTGCTGGACAGTGATTTGGGAGATACCATAAACCGCATCGACTCCACCGGCTTTGCAGAGGTAATGGACCTATCTCTTTCCATGACCGGGGTGGACGAGCCGTCTTCCGCTTATCTCAAGATCCGGGCCACCGGCAAGGCTGAGATTCAGAAGGCACTCTCTATCTTGCGCGAAGTGGGCCGGGAGAAGAAGTTGCTTGTAATTGACCCGATAGAGACGGAGGCGGTATAAGCATGAGAGACATTAGAGTTTCCCTGGTAGGCTACGGCATCGTCGGCCACGGCGTGGTGGATGTCTTCAATCGCAAGAAGCAGATGCTCCGTGATCTGGGATTGAACCTTATGCTGATCAGTGTTTCCGATCATACGGGCACGGTAATTGCGGAAGACGGCGTGGACGCGGACAAGATCCTGGGGGAGAGGACTCTCGCCAATGTGGCTACTTCCAGCATGAAGGGCAAAGAGGCCATATCTGCCATCGATTCCGACCTGGTGGTCGAGGTCACTCCTACCAACATCATACATGGTCAGCCGGGTCTGGGGCACATGGAAGCTGCTCTCTCCAGCGGCAAGCATGTGGTGACCTCCAACAAAGGACCGCTGGTGGTCTCCTACAGCCACCTGAAAAAGTTGGCTGCGGACAATGGCGTCATGTTGAAGTTCGAGGCTACAGCCGGCGGCACCATGCCTTTAATCAGCCTGGTGGAGCGCACACTGGTGGGCAATACCATTCTGGGGATCCGGGGCATATTCAACGGCACCTGTAACTATATACTGACCCGAATGACTGAAGAGGCAATACCCTACACCCATGCTCTGAGCGAAGCTCAGGACCTGGGGATTGCTGAGGCTGATCCGAGTTATGATGTGGAGGGCGTGGACACTGCCGGAAAGGTGGTCATCCTGGCCAATTCGCTCTTTAACATGAACGTCAAGTACAGCGATGTGGATGTAACGGGCATCACAGGCGTCACTCCCGAGGCCCTGGCCCTGGCCAAAAAGAGGGGCTATGCTATCAAGCTCATCGGTGATGTGCCCGCACTCACGGTGCGGCCCACTCTGGTGCCGCTGGGAAGCCCCATAGCGGTGGAGGGGACTCTGAACTCTGCGGCCATTTATACCGATCTCTCGGGAACCATAACCGTCACCGGTCTTGGTGCCGGCTCCATAGAGACGGCATCCGCTATCCTGACCGACATCGTCAGCATCTACAGGACGAAACGCATTGATGCCATATTCTAGAGCATGACCAGCTTTCTTGCCTTTGCGAAGCTCTGCCAGAAGGTAGAGGCATCATCCGGCTCCCTGGAAAAGATCGACCTAGTCGCAGCTTTCCTGGCGGACCTGGACGAGGCAGAGCTTCCCGTGGCCTGCAGTTTCGTTATGGGCACGCTCTTTTCGCCCAGCCTCAATCTCGTCGTGGGTGTGGGGCCCAGCATCCTCTACGAGGCCCTGGCGCGAGCCTGCGGCTGCCCGGCCGGGCAGATCTCGGATATGCTGCGAGCCACCGGCGATCCGGGCCTGGTTGCTGCCGGCATTGTGGAGAAGAGAAGGCCTCTTGGCTTTGCTGCCTTCCTGGGCGCTGAGGCTCTCTCCCTCACAGATGTTTATGAGAGGTTTGTGGCAATAGCCCGTGCCTCCGGCAGGAGGAGCCAGGAGATTAAAGTCAAGAACCTGCAGTTTTTATTCAGCCAGGCTGGCTCCTTAGAGGCCCTCTACATCGCCCGTCTGGCTATGGAGGATATGAGGATTGGCGTCGGTGAAGGGGGCGTGCGGGATGCCGTTGCCAGGGCCTTTGCAGGCAATGGGGCAGATGTAGAGATGGTGGAGCGGGCCTACAACCTCACCAACGATATGGGCCTTGTAGCAGTGAACGCCAGGCGCGGCACGCTCTCTCAATTGAGCGTCATGATCAATCACCCCATCAAGATGATGCTGGCCCAGCTGGGCGAGAGCATAGCCGCAGCTTTGGAGGAGATTGGAACTGCCGCAATCGAGTGGAAGTATGACGGGGCTCGGGTGCAGATTCATAAAGATGGGGACAGCGTGCGCGTCTTCTCCCGCCGCCTGGAGAATGTGACGGCATCCTTGCCGGAGATGGTCCAGGCCGCCAAGCAGATAACCGCAAAGAGCGCCATACTTGATGGAGAAGCAGTAGCCATCGGCAAAGACGGCCGGCCCATGGCCTTCCAGGAGATTTTGAAACGGTTTCGCAGGAAATACAATATTGAAAAGCTTGCCGCCCAGATCCCCCTGCGCCTTTTCCTATTCGATTTGATCTATCTGGATGGCAGGAGCCTCACCGATCTGCCCCTTAGGGAAAGAAGGGCTCTGCTGGAGAAGATTGCCAATCCTAATCTTCTCGCTGACCAGGTTCTGTCCGACAGTGTCCAGAAGGCAGAGGAGATCTACCGGCAGGCTCTGGACGCCGGCCATGAGGGTCTTATCTTAAAAAATCCCTCCTCGGTCTATGCTCCGGGAAAGAGGGGCAAGAACTGGCTTAAGATCAAGCCGGTTATGGAGACTTTGGACCTTGTGGTAATAGGCGCAAAATGGGGCGAGGGCCGCAGAGCGAGCTTCCTTGGATCCTACCGGCTGGGATGCCAGGATCAGGCCACCGGCAAGCTTTTAGATGTGGGCTGGGTGGCCACAGGATTTTCGGATGAGGCTCTGGCGGAACTAACGGATATGTTCCGGGAACTGATTGTGGTGGAGAAGGGCATGGAGGTGGAGATCAAGCCGACGGTGATCTTCGAGGTAGCCTACGAGGAGATACAAAAGAGTCCCAATTACTCCTCTGGATATGCACTCCGTTTTCCCCGGATGGTGGCTGTAAGGGACGACAAGTCTCTGGAGGAAGCGGACAGCCTGGAGCGCGTCATCTCCCTTTACAGAGGACAGAGGGGCAGGAGCAATTCTGCTTGAATATGCTTGAATATAATTGAATCTTGCTGAGTGGGCTTAAATCTTCCTGGATCGGCTTGATATCCGGATCATGCAGGGAAAAAGCTGACTAAATATGCTGGCTAAAATGCAGGCTAGAATATGGGCAATTGGAGGCTACTACAATGATAACAAAGATGCTAAGTGAGCTGAAGGATGAGGATCTGCAAGCCCTTCTCTCCCGAGATGTGGGCATTTCCGATGTGCTTTC
>JAFGNK010000067.1 GCA_016927055.1 Methanotrichaceae archaeon
ATCCTGATATCTTCTGATGCTGCGCCTATTTCTTAATATGTCGAGCATAATGATCCTCTTGCCCTATTCCTTCTTCTCCACTAATCTCCATTATTACCGCTATACCGGGCTTGTTCAGTAGCAGAAAACAGGTCGATTAAACACGGTATTAATGATAATGTTGCGTTTAGGCATTTTAGCAGAGGTGTTTGTCAGTGTCTTGTATTGATTGGTGGCACTAACCTCGACGGCCCCGGGCCGCGGTGGAGGATAAACTGCAGTGCCGTTTATATTGCCTTGCGATCTGTAGTCGCAGACCAAAATCTCGTATCCGCTGGAGTTAGCCTTTCCACATCCCACCTCTGCTGTTTCCTGCCAGATTATTTGCGTGTAGTGGCTGACGGCACCTGGCGATCCTGTGGCGCTGACGGAAGGGTACTCTCCATTGATGAAATTGCGTTTTTCTTCGCCCCATTGATCGACCATTTGAGTGAGGGTCCTGTGCAAGCTCGATGTCGCCAGAGCGATATTCTGCCCAAATCCGGATTTCGGACAGTGCTTTTGCTTCCCCTGGGGCAGAAAGTTGGCGGCATTGTAATCGGCGCACTCCTGGGCCTGCAAGGAGAGATTCTCAGACCATTTTAAAGCAGTGACATTTACCTCGGCACGATATCGATTTTGAGCGGCAAGAATCTCCTGTTTTTCATTGGCATTCAGCTGCGCTTCCACCGTGGCAACCAGCAGAGCCGAGAGCATGAATAGAAGAATGAGGATCTTTTTCTTATGCATTTCATCACCTTTTTGCCTTGCAATTACATTTTTTTGCTATCGCTATTATCCGCCCAGATAATATAAGCCGGAACTATTCATCAGTTCAGGCTTGTTAGCAAGATAATCCAGGGCAGCGTCAGCGTATCGATCCGGAAAGCGATTGGGTCATTTCAAGACATATAATTGAGACATATAATTTAAGGATTCTTGTCATTGTCATTAGAACTAACAGTTAGGCAGAACTCAAATTGGTGGTCATTTGCTATATTGGATCGCCCCAAAATTCTGCGACAATCCTCATCATCTTCTGACGGATAGATTTAAGTCGATTGCCGAAACATTTATGCCGTGGTGGGATTTTTATTTCAGGATTGAAATCTATGATGACCTGCGAGGCAATTTTTGTCCTATTATTCGTATTTTTGGGATTATTGGGATTGTCCCAGGGGCAGGACTATTTGGAAGGAGGATACGTAAGCAGTGGCAACTATGGCGATATCAGACAGTATTTTACCGATCCGATATTCAGCTCATCAGGATCTAGCAGCTATGTATCTTCTGATCCTGCGGTAAGGCAAATGCAGGAATCCCTGGACAGGTCAGGGCATTATGCAAGGATAGGGATAGGGTCCGCCGGCACAGGCACACCTGCGGCCACTCTTGGAACAAGCAAGCTGCCCACAAAGCAGCCGACGAAGCTGCCCACAAACGCAGTTGGTGCCTGGCATCTGGAGCTGGCGGATGGCACAGCTATAGATTTGCTTCTTAACCAGTCTGGGGCGATGGTCTTTGGCAGGGGAAGGGTTGCTCATTATAGCAACGTTCAGTGGGCGACAGCAAGCGGAACCTTCTCCGGCAGCAGCTTAAAGATCAATGTAGTCCCAGCCAGCGGAGCGGAAATGTATGCCCTCTCTTTGAAAGTAAGCAGGCAGCCGCTGACTGCATCTTATCTGATTTATCGGACCGATTCTTCGCCCCGACCAGGAACGGCAAGACTGGTCTCCTGGATTCCATTGTCCTCCTGAAAGAGAAGATGGGATAGGAGGATCGGCAATTCGATAAAATCAGGAGAAATCTGATAGCGTGCTAAATAGAGCCATGAATTTCCTCCGGCATAAACCGGGGGTAATTTTTTGCCTGAAGCTCTGCAGCTATGCAATTCTTTTAGTCCAAATTGTTCCTGATGTTCCTGGCAGCCAGCATTCCCGTAGAAAATGCGGCTTGCAGGTTATAGCCTCCTGTATCACCGTCTACATCCAAAACCTCGCCCACCAGATACAGTCCTTTAACCAGCTTGGACTGCATGGTTTTAGGATTGACCTCTCTGGTATCTACTCCGCCTCTCGTAATCATGGCCTGATTATTGCCGCCCAGATCAGATACGACCAGGGATAGGCCGGTAAGATTGCCAATCAGGCGGTTTCGCATCTCTCGGGTCAATTGGCCCAGATGCAGCTCGGAGGCGATCCCTGAGATCTCCAGAATTCTCTTTATCAACCGGAAAGAGAGATAGGTGGGGAGAGACACAGAGGAGGACACAGAGGAGGACACAGAGGAGGCCAAAAAGCGAGGCAGATCCGCCAGCATAGACATTAAGCTCCTTCTCCCATCCAGTCGTGCCACATCTATGAGCCATTCCTCCAATGCCTCTCGTTTATCCTCCGGCACAAAAGAGAGCTTTACAACGTCTCCTGCTCTAATATATCTGGATAGGTCTAAAATTCCAGGCCCGGAGAGCCCCTGATGTGTAAGTAGAACATCTCCCCGATGCTCTCTGATCTTCGCATGACGATAGAGCGAGATCTTCATGTCTGAAAAAGAGAGGCCGGCCAGCTCAGAGAAAGGGTAATCCTTTATGAGAAGAGGGGTTAGAGCCGGCCCAATCTCGGTTATGCGATGGCCGAGAAGGCTGGCAAACCTGTAGCCGTCTCCAGTCGAGCCGGTGGCAGGATAAGAGCATCCTCCTGTGGCAATTACCAGCAGCCTGGAGGAATAGCTTCCACCTTCACAGCCAACTAAGAACCCTTCCTCCTTTCTTGTTATTGACCTGACAGCATGGTTGCATTTGATGACTATCCCTAATGCCCGGCATTGCGAAGTCAAGATATTCAGCACATCCCTGGCCTGCAATGTCTCAGGAAATATCTTATCCCCTTTTTCCCGGATCATGTTCAGCCCCAGGCTTTTAAAGAAGTAGATGAGATCGCTATTTTTGAAGCCGAAGAGAGCAGGGCGCAGGAATCTGCCGTGACCCTTATCTCCAAAATGATCAAGAAAGTCCTGAATATTGCCATCGTGAGTTATGTTGCAGTGGCCGGACCCCGAGATCAGGAGCTTATGCCCGGGAGAGTTCTTTTTTTCCAGAATCAGGATCTTTTTGCCCTTTTGCATGGAGTTTATGGCGCAAAAAAGCCCGGAAGGGCCCGCTCCGACGATTATCAGATCGTAGTTTTCCATTAGCCTGCCGTCATGGCTCTTGTGATGGCTATCTTTAGCCCCAGGCAAATGCGTATCCATTTCGCCAGCTTCTGGGACATCTTGCCGCTTGCTGCAGATTTCTTTATGAAGATTTGCCAAAGGAACCACTCTAATCGCTATCATTTCAATCTTGATGGTAAAAAGGTTAACTATGCCATTGCCTCAAACCCATTTTCAACTAGCTGGCGTAAAGAGGTCAAGGATTCCCTCTTCTTTGGGGTGAGGTAATTGGCCGGAAATCCTTTCCGGGGAAAAGCAAAAGGAAATTAGGCTAATAGAGAAACTTTAGGGATCTCATAATAAATAAGGACTGTTAATAAATTGCAAATAGAGATCATAAATAAGGGATGCTAATAAAGATTGTTAATAGGTTTTATGCTAATGAGAATTGGTTAAATATCTTTGCGTACTCTATAAAACTGACAACGAAAGCAAAACATCTGGATTAGATGGCGTCATGAGATCTGAGGTCCTTGTATATGCTAAAGATTACCCCCTATCTTGGAATCATAGTGCTGATAGTATCCATAGGCGGCATATTTTACCCCAAGCTTGGCTACTTCCTCTTACTGGTCTTTGCCAGCCTGATGATCATTGCACCCTTCCGAGGACGCTGGTTTTGCGGAAATCTTTGCCCACGAGGAAGCTTCGTTGATTTCTGGCTGGCACCCCTGAGCCGAAGGTTGAAAATACCGCCTCTATTTAGAAGCATGTGGCTAAGAGTCCCCATCTTTATCGTTCTCATGGGATTCATGATCTTTCGCATTATACAGACAGAAGGCATAGTGGACAAAATAGGAATGGTTTTTGTTACCCTCTGCATTCTTACTACCTCAATTGCCATCCTCTCTGGTGCAATCATAGCCCCTCGGACCTGGTGCACCTTTTGTCCCATGGGAACTATGCAAAGAGCAATGGGCGGCAAGAAGTACCAGCTAAAAGTAGATGTTGAGAAATGCATCGATTGCGGCAAATGTCAGAAGGTCTGTCCGATGCAACTTCCTGTAAACGAGATTCTGGATAAGCCAGACTGCATTAAATGCGGCAGATGCGTGGAAGCTTGCCCCAAGCAAGCATTGAGTTTCTGATTTTAGCAGAGGTATGGGAGCAATCTACTTCCTGGCTTTGCTAAAGGATTATTAGACAACCTTAAATCAGACGATCATAATGCAGATCACCTGAATTCTGATAACTCGGAATTAACCTGTTTGATGCTTTCCATCAGATCCAAGCCCTTTTCCGTTGTTTCATATACGGTAGTCGGTCCCTGGTAGACCTCAATCAAGCCTTTCTTGTTCAAGAGATCTATATAGGTATTCACCGTCCGGAAGTTAAGATTGGCCTGATATACTATTTTGGTCTTTATTGCCCCGCTTGTGCATATGTCAAGAACTTTAGCGATTATCTCTTGTCTGCTTCTCTTCATAGTCCAATCTCCATCAATTTTGCTCTTATTAAGCAATATTGATTGAATTAAGGAATATAAAAATTTGTCGGGTCTTTTGATAGATTTATTCCTCTCTTAATAGCACTTGGTATATTATCATTTGTATTGTTTTTATTTAGTTTCGGCAAAACCGTAAGCGTAACACTTTTTTCTCAGTTTGGATAACAGGTCCAACATTTACCTTATGTTCGTATTTCGCGCCAGAATTAGATATTACTTGAATAAACCAGGAAGTATAGATATTTAGCCAAACATTAATTCATTTCAGGTCAATCCTTCCAAAAAGCATCGCTTGATTAAAATAACCGAAAGAATGGAGATACCTAGAATCGTCAATCTTTCATTGTTGTGAAGAGATGGCATAAGGCATAGACTGCAACATCTTCTGCCAGGACAATTTTGCATGATTGCATATCCAGAGCGTGCGCAGGGATAAGGAAAGACTTTCTGCAAATCGCCATTTGCCATTAGATGTGTCCGGCATATGATCTTTTCAAGCTTTCCCGAGTTTTAGCGAATATCCGGTTTATCTTTCAAGCGGATTTTCCGCCTAATTTAAATATGCAAAGGTGGTATAGAAAGAACGGAGGTGAAGGCAAGATGTGTACTGTCGGGGGCGGGCCGGACATAGGGAATATCGAAACCCTGGTCGCCAGAGATTATGAATGTCTGGACTGCAAGAATGCGTTTAAGGGAATGGGCAGAAGGCCTATGTGTCCTTCCTGTAAATCAAGAAACGTCAAAGCAGTCTAAAAGGCCATGCATGTACTCTTTAAGGAGGACGAGATAGCCTATCTCGTGGGCCGCAGGGGCACTTTAGCAATTGCCAAGACGAAAGGAAACTTCTTTTATCTGGAGACGGAGTCAGAAGAGATTGTGCTCTTCACACAGCCGGAGGATCTGATGGTGGCCTCTTCCCGGGGCGTGGGCGAGATGGTTATGCGCGGCCTTCGCTGCACCATCTATCAGCTTCGTGAACTGGGTGCACCGCTGATCGTGCTCCCTAAAGGCCATCCGGCATCGCCTCGCTTGAAGACGGTGGTGTCCATCGGACCTCGCACTCGTTTGAGTTGCAATATCCAGCCGGGAACGCATCCTGAGCAGGATGTGCTCTGCGCGTGCGATGAGTTTCACATGATGGAGGTCCTGGCCGAGCCTGGAGGGGCAGAGATTTTAGGCATGGCAACCAAGGAAAGCAATATAATTGTGCAGAAGCTGTAAGATATGCCAAGGGCATAAACTCGGATGATTTTTATGGCGGAGATCAAAGAAGACAGCCTGGTCAGGTACAAGGGAACGGGCACAATAGGGAGGGTCAAGGTGCTGAAGGTTGAAGACGATGGAGAGACGTGGGCCTTTTTGGACAGCACCGGCCTTTACTACCATCTGGATACCCTGGAGCTTATCGAAAAGCCTCCGGAGAGAAAGGATCTGGAAGGCATGACTCTAGAGCAGATCCAGGAGAGGTTCAAGCAGACGCAAGATATGATGGATCAGGTCAAGATGCAGGATGAGAATCTGGAGACAGGCGGGTAAAGATAGGGGAGACAATAAAATCCGCTAGCTGGAGACTAAAAAAGGCAGATTCGGCAGGCACTTCTTTTGGCAAGCTCAGTGGCTTGCAGGAGGATTTGCCGTCTGCACCCAGGGGCAGGATTTGCCAGGAGATATAAAGAAAATGGCACGGATAGATGGAGCCATTGAAAAGCTGGAGAGGATTTTGGACTGCCATATCTGCTTTTCTCGAAGGGAGGATCTTGGGGAAGTGCTAAATTTGCTCAAAGAAGAGCATGAATCGAGGAAAAGCCCCAGACTTTCGAAGGACGATAATAATAGTAGTGATGCTAGTAGTAATAATATATCTGATAAATTAACATGAAGTGACATATAAAAATAAGGTTAGCAGACAAGACGGGAAAAAAGATTTATTGCAATCATAGTGAAAAGATGCCCGAAGACAGCCAGGGATTTAGAGCCAGGATAGGCGTAGTGGTGCACGGCCCGGAGATCATAGACAGCGGCTCCGCTCTGGGGCTGATCAATTACCTGAAAAAGCTGGGCCCCGTGACAGCCGTCCTGGGCGGAACTATGGGCCGGGTGGCTGTCATAGATGCAGGCCTGGAGGATGCCATCTCTGTCAGCCCCAGGAGGAGACCAAGCCAGTCCATTCAGGATCTGGAGGCTACATCTGATATCATTTTTCTTCTCAACCAGGCCAAGAGCAGGGAGAGCGGGCTGGCTTTTGGGGCCATGGTGGCACAGGCCGCCGGAATCGGAAAGCCGCTCATTCAAATCGACTGCGGCGGAAGATTCGTGGCCGTTCTCTCAGGAAAAAAAGGCGAGAATGCTGGGCAGGTCGCCTCGGACCTGGGCCTCGTTATCCTGAAGCCTCCGCTGTACCGGAGCGTCTCTTTTGAGAAAAAGACCACCAGGCGCACCATCTCGGGAGTTTGTGCTGGCGAGATTATCTCAATTAACGGAACTGTGATCGGTAGGGCTACAGAATGCCAGGTCGAAATCGAAGCCAAAGACGGCAGGATCGTTGCCATGAAGGGCGCACAGCCCAAGCAGCACGGCCTGGAGAAGCTCTCCTGGATCGATCTGGAGAAGGCTATTATCCGCAGCGGCTCTATCCGGCGCAGCGAGGCCTTGCCGCGACTTGGGACGCGCAAGAGAGGGAGAGAGGGCGAAGACAGGGTTGAAAACAAGAGTGAAGGCGCAGTTCTCATCGATCACTGTGCAGAAGATGCCTTTGAGGCGGCGCTGGGTGCCAGCGTGGCCGTTACGGTGGGTGACGACACCACAACAGTTGCCGGGGATATCCTCGCCCGGCTGGGAATTCCTATTATCGGCATAGTGGATGGAGACCTTGACCGGCTGGCGGGCAGCACCACGATGCAGCCGGGAAGCATCGTCTTCCGGGTCGAGCCGGGGTACGACGATTTAGTGGGCAGGAAAATCAAGGCCGAGATATTCAAAGGAGAGAATAGGATCTGCATCAGCGCCGGCGATCTGGCGGAGAGGGTGAAAAAGCTGGCCGACGAGCACCTGGTCGAGATGGAACAGATCAAGTCCGATTTCCTTTAATGACCAGGAGCTCCTGGAAGAATACGGCTGCTGTGGCAGTATCGCCCAGGCCGACGGTAATTAGAGGCTTTTTTGCCAGGAGAGAGGGCATCAAGGATATTATCTTTTCACCTGAAAGAAGGAATGCGCCCCTGCCTACTGCTGTGGCCCCATTGCAGCAGAACTGCTCTTTGGCCTCAAGCCCCACATAGTTGACCTCTTCCGGAAGATCTCCTGTTATAGAGCCTGTGGCAGCCAGAGCCGCTGCGGCATCGGTCCCCTGCTGCAAGGCAGAGAGCTCTTCAACGGCTGTGATCTTTCCCTCCAACATGACACTCAGGATATAGTCTCTGGTGTGGACCGCCACTCTGAAAAGCCCCAGGCGCTCTTGCAGCCGCTGTGCAGCCTGCATGGTCTCCTGCCACCGCCACCGCCCGGGCAATGATCCTTCTGCTGCCGCCAGCTCATCCTCATTTAACCCCAGGCTGTCCACAGGAATTTGGGGGAGGGACTCTAAAAGAGACAGCATAATTTGAGGGCTCTGGAAGGAGCCCATCTCAACGTGGATGAAGATCTGTGGGTTTTTATCCTTCCAGGATTTGATCTGCTCGATTTTCTGAGCGAAAATCTCCTGATAATCCTTAAAAGGTGCCAGGTGAAAGCCGGATAGAAGAGCGCCGTCAAAATTCCGGATGTTTTCCTGGCAATAGGAATCGAAATGCTTGCTGGTGAGGAGCCTGGTATTCACCGGATCGTATGTGGCGATAAAGCGATTATCGCTGGGGGCAATGATTCTGCTCTGCCCGCTGGCAACTTCGTCTCCTTTTTTGAATTGGAAGACGAAATGCACCATCTCTCTCTCTCTGAGACTGGAACCCGGCACGCTCACCCCGGCGTGAAACATGCCTGCCAGCCTCGCCCCAAGTGCGGGAGCATTTAGAACCGGCTTTGCACCCAGGGCAGCCAGGACATTGGCCATAATTCCGGCATTCCCGCCCAGGCGAAATTGCCAGGAGAAGGACTCTTCGATCTGCCGGGCCACCTCCGGGCTCTCGACTAATATCTCAGCTCCCGATCCCTGCTGCATGCAAAATGACAGGGAAGATAACAGGTCCTCGCGGCTTCCTATCGAATCTTTTAGCTCTATTTTTATATCGGAAGCAAGGCTCGATGATGAGATGAGGCTTGAGATCTCCTCTCCCCGCACATTGTAAACGGCATCTACGTTAACGGTATAGGCGCAAATAATATTCATAGTAGTCTCGCCAGCGAGCCCTGGCAGGCCCTGCACCCGGTTTTCTTCTCACTCGCATCCTTTTCGCAGTATTTGGGATGCTCATAGATTTATCTTCCGCCTTGATATTTTGCCCCTTTTGCCTGGAATGGGCCGAAAAATTTATATTCGACTTATGTCGTACTACGTTGAATGCCGTAAGATGAACGGCAACAAAGGTAGAGGAGTGGGGGCTTCTCTCTCTTTAACGAGCTTGACGGAAGATGGCGGCTCATCTCTGGCTCTTCTCTGGACCGTCATTTTCCCGTCAATTGCTTAAAAGGCAGGATGCTCTTAGTGTCTTGATATCTTGATGTCTTGGCGTTTTGATGTTTTTATTATCAGAAATTTTTTTTTTCGGATCTTTCATTGCAGTGTCAAGACATGTCATATCACACATTTCTTATACTTCCTGAACCATTTCCTCAGTCATGATTGCGTCAGTCGAGCGCTCTTCTCTCTTTGGCGAGGTCTATGCCCCGCCCTCCAAAAGCTACACCCACCGCGCGATTCTCATAACCTCCTTAGGTCCGGGCGGAACCGTTAAGCGGCCCCTCCTATCTGCAGACACCAGGGCCACAGTCTCCGCCAGCGAGGCCTTTGGAGCCAAGATTTCACTTAACGACGAAGTGAACATCACCGGCGTTTCGGACCGGCCCCAGACCCCCGAGGATGTCATCAACGTTTTAAATTCGGGCACCACCTTGCGCTTCTGCTCGGCAGTGGCCGCGCTCACTGAGGGAGCGGTGCTCACGGGGGACGCCTCCATTCGCACCCGGCCCAACGGCCCTCTCTTAAGCACGCTCTCCGAGCTGGGCGCCACCGCTTTTTCCATTCGCAACAACGGCAAGGCTCCCCTGGTGATCAAGGGAAAGATGCGGGGCGGCACGGCCCATCTCAACGGGGGCGTCAGCTCCCAGTTTCTCTCGGCCCTGCTCATAGCTGCTCCCCTGGCGGAAGCGGACACGAAGATAGTAATCGAGGGCGATCTGAAGTCGCGCCCCTACGCCGAGATCACCCTGGATATGCTGGCCGAGGCTGGCTTGCACATCGAGGCGACGCCCCAGGAGTTCCTGGTTCCCGGCAACCAAAGCTTTGCCCTGAAGGGCTATACCATTCCCGGAGACTTCTCCTCGGCCTCCTACCCGCTGGCAGCGGCTGCCGTCACCGGCTCTGAGATTACCGTCAAAGGGGTCCTCCCGTCCCGGCAGGGAGACTCGGCGATCATCGACATCCTGAGCCGCATGGGTGCCAAGGTCTCCTGGGACAGGGAAAAAGGGGACCTCCGGATCAAGGGAGGCGGGCTGCAGGGTGTGGAGGTGGACGCCAGCCGCACGCCGGACCTCGTGCCAACTATCGCCGTCCTGGGCGCAGTGGCCGATGGAAAGACGACTGTGGTCAATGCCGAGCACGTGCGCCACAAAGAGACGGACCGGCTGCATGCCATGGCCGTAGAGCTCACCAAAATGGGGGCCGACATCAAAGAGAAGCCGGACGGGCTGGAGATTGTGGGCGGAAAGCTGCACGGGGCCAGTGTGCACGGCTGGCACGACCACCGGATCGTCATGGCTTTGACGGTAGCGGGATTTGTAGCCGGGGAGACTAAGATCGATACGGCGGAGGCAGTGGATGTGTCTTATCCGGGGTTCTTTGGGCAGATGGTGGGACTGGGGGCGAGGGTG
>JAFGNK010000068.1 GCA_016927055.1 Methanotrichaceae archaeon
TGGCTGAAGAGGGATACTCTGGAAAATATTCGCCAGACAGGAGAGTTCGTGATCAATGTGCCCCCGGCCGGCATGGAGGAAGCAGTCATGATCTGCACCAAAAAATTTCCCCCGAAGGTGGATGAGCTGGAGAAGGCGGGTCTTGCGCCCCGGCGTTCCAAGATGGTCTTGGCTCCCGGCATCGAAGGGTGCCTGGCCTGGGCGGAGTGCACCGTTGAGGAGGAAATTGCCAGGGAGAAGTTCGTGCTTATCATTGGCAAGGTGATGCACCTGGAGGCAGATGACCGGTTCTTCTCAGAATCGGAGGGATTGGACTACGAGCGAGCAAAGCCCCTCTGCTCTATGAGTGGACCGATTGGCATGCAATTTGTCCGCCCCGTATTCACAGGAAAGGGCGACAGATATGCGGCAGGGCCTGGCACACCAAATGCTGACTGAGAAATGTGAGGCGATTATCATGATAGATCCCCAAAAAGAGATCGACTGGAATGAGATCTGGAAGAGCCGGACCAGAGGAAACCGCAATTCGAGCCCCGGACGGGACTGCGCCCGCATCTGGGAGAGCCGGGAAAGCGCCCTTCGCTTCTGGAACATGTGTCTGGAGAATTCCCACAGAACTGAGATGGTCATCCGGGGAACGGACATCACTGCAGATTCCCGGGTCCTGGACATCGGCTCCGGTCCAGGAACACTGGCCATTCCCTTTGCCGGGAAGGTGGCTCATGTCACCGCCGTGGAGCCCGCACAAGGGATGACGGACGTCCTCAAAGAGAAGATGGCGGAGTTTGGCAGAGAGAACATATCGATAGTGCGGAAGTGCTGGGAGGATGTGGATGTGGATGTGGAAAAGGATCTGGAGCCTCCCTACGATGTGGTGATCGCCTCGTTCTCTTTAGGCATGCAGGAAATCAGGGCAGCCATCGAGAAGATGATGCAGGCTTCGTCTAGGTACATTTACCTCTATCACTTTGCCGGGCCTAGCTCATGGGACCGGCAGTGGCAGGAGCTATGGCCCCTGCTGCATGGCAAGGAGTACCTGCCGGGTCCAAAGAGCGATGTGCTCTACAATGTGCTCTATCAGATGGGCATCTATCCGAACGTCATGACCTTCGGGCTGGAGCACAATCAGAGGTATTCGACCCTGGATGAGGCCATGGTCGCGCTTGCCCCTCAGGCTCATGCGGAGACTGATGAGCAGAAGGCGCTGCTGCGCGAGTACCTGTGGGAGACCATGCAAGAGGAGGGCGGAGCGCTGCTCATGCCCGGATCATCGATACGGGTGAAGATGTGGTGGGAGAAATAGGAAGAATTGTTGCTGAAAGTGCATGAGGAAATATTGATAAAAGCAAGCGATCAAGGCCTTAAATCTCGCAAAATGGCCGGGAAAGTTATTATCGTCTTTGCCTTTCTCTAGATGAAGCATGATTTCCTAACCTATTTATATTTTTTGATACATTTGACGACAACTATTTATCTGCGCGTTTCTTGTCATATTGTTACGTTAATCAATGAAAATAACAACAAAGATTACTAGATATAATGGATTTAGGAGATTAAGGTAATATGTCTGATCATAATAATACCAATAACAATCCCCCAACTGCGACCGCCTGCAGAACCCGGCACTGGCTGATGCGCTACAGGAGCTTCCTGCTCGATCCTGGAACGCTTTTTACATTGGCCAGCGGACTGCTCCTCATATTGGCTATCATCTTTGACCCAGGTGGCCTGTTCTCCCATACGGACAACCAGAACAGGGCTGGAATCCTCTATCTCGCTGCCGCCCTGGTAGGCTCCTCCTACATCTGGTGGTCTGCTCTGCAGGGCATCCGGGAGCATGACTTCACTGCGGACATTCCCGTAACTCTCGCCACCATTGCTGCCATTGCCATTGGCGAGTATTCCGCAGCTGCCGTGGTGGCCGTCTTGCTGCTCTTGGGCGGGCTCCTGGAAGAATTCGTGGCTGCTCGTGCCAATCAATCTCTGGAGTCATTGGCCAGGCTTCTGCCCGATAGTGTTACCATGCGCAAAGACGGCCGGGATATGACGGTATGCCTGGAGGATGTTGTAGTAGGCGATCTGCTTCTTGTCCGCTCCGGGGATAGAATTGCCGTGGACGGCCTGGTAATTTCCGGCTCAGCCTCTCTTAACCAGGCAGTCATCACCGGAGAGAGCCTGGCTGTGGAGAAGAGAGCCGGGGATAAGGTCTTTGCAGGAACGCTCAACGAGGTCGGTACTATCGAAGTGCGCGTCACCAGTATTGGCAGTGAGACAAATCTCGGCCAAATACATAATTTGATTGAGCAGGCTCAGACCAATAAGCCGCCCATTGAGAGATTGCTGAGCCGTTACGCCAAGATCTATATGCCCACAGCACTCATCGCTGGTGCCCTGCTCTGGTGGTGGAGCGGAGACGTCATGAGGGCTATCACCATGCTCATCGTCTTCTGTCCCTGTGTGATTGTTCTGGCCACGCCCACGGCTCTCGTAGCAGCCATCGGAAATGCCGCAATGCGTGGCAGCCTTATCAAGAAAGGCGCAACAGTAGAGGCGCTCTCCCATGTGGACACGATAATCTTCGATAAAACCGGTACGCTCACCGCCGGAAAACCCAGACTCCTCCAGATAATCGCCCTGGGGAATATCCCCGAGGCCAGACTGCTGGAGAACGCTGCCATTGCCGAAAAATTCAGCGAGCACCCACTGGGCAAAGCCCTGGTTTTGGCGGCAATAAATCAAGGCATAAGCCCGAATGATCCGGAGTGCTTCGAGGTTCTTCCCGGCCTGGGAATACGTGCCCGTGTAGGAGATGAGGATGTTTTCATGGGAAGGCCAAAAAGCCTGGAAAATCAGGGTATTTCCGTCACCCAGGCGATCCGGGAGAAGGTTGACATCCAGGAAGCATCGGGTTGCAGCGTTATCCTGGTCGCGATGGGCGGCAGGATAGAGGGGCTTTTCGTCTTCGAGGATGAGCTGAGGCTGCAGTCAAAGCCTGTTGTCCAGAAATTGGGTGAGCTTGGCCTGAATGTGGTGATTGTAACTGGCGACAACCTGGCCGCTACACAGCGCGTGGCCCAGAGCCTTGGTGTCAATGAACTATTTTCCGAGAAGATGCCTCATGAAAAGGTGGAGATCGTAAAAAATCTGCAATCCATGGGACACAAAGTGGCCTTTGTTGGTGAAGGTGTCAATGACGGTCCGGCGCTGGCTCAGGCTGATGTGGGCATCGCCATGGGCATCGCCGGGACGGATGTGGCCATAGAGACGGCAGATGTTGGTCTTCTCTCCGATGATCTCTCCAAGATGCCGCACCTGATCATGGTCTCTCGAAAAGCTATTGCCACTATCAAGCATAACCTGGTCTTCTCGCTGGGTGTGCTGGCGATAGCGGTAGTGCTAACCGTGCCAGGAATCCTGACACCAGTAACAGGCGCGATGCTCCATGAGCTGTCCTCCATTCCGGTGATCGCCAACTCCATGAGGCTCATCGCCTACGGGCCGAAGGTCTGATGAGAAGAGTTGAATGGAGTAACTAGTATTACTATCCAATTAAAAAAACAATTGAATGATATACTTTAATAGAAAAAGATCTTAATATACGATGACGAATTTACTATCCATAGGAGATATTAAGATGCGTATGATTGATGTATTACTAGCCGCCCGGAGGCCGCTCCCATGAGCCGCTTCCCCCTGCTCGGCTTCGCTGCCGCCGGCCTTTTGCTGCTCATCTATTGCAGCACTGCCATGGCTGCTGATGAGACTGTTGACGTGTTGACCATCGCCGACTATACTGGCGACTGGGGCTTTCCCTCGCCCTATGGCCATTACTCGCGCGGCCCCGGCTACTTAAGAATGAGCCTGATCTTCGACACTTTAGTCTGGAAGGACGAAAACAACTATGTACCGGCTCTCGCGGAGAGCTGGCAGATGCAAGGCAATGACGCCTTCGTCTTCAATTTGCGCAGAGATGTGACCTGGCATGATGGTGAGAAATTCACTGCCGGGGATGTGCTCTTCACTCTCGACTACATCAAGGAGCACCCCTATATTTGGGTCAACTCCGATCCTATAAAGAAGGCAGAGGAGCTGGACGATTACACCGTTAAGATCTATCTCAATGAGCCCTATGCTCCCTTCCTGGATATGATTGCAGCAACCCTGCCCATTCTCCCGGAGCATATCTACAAGAGCGTGAGCAATCCCGAACAATTCCAGGATGCTTCTCTTCTAACGGGAACTGGGCCTTACCAGCTTGTAGACTATGATAAGACGCAGGGAACCTATCTCTATCAAGCCTATGATGAATACTACCTGGGCAGCCCGAAGGTAAAGAAGCTCAAGTTCATCAAGGTAAGCCTGGAGATGTCTCCTGCTGCCCTCAAGAAGGGCGACGCTGATGGGGCAATTGTGCCCCCTGAGGTGGCAGAAGACCTGAAGAATGAGGACTATGTGGTAATGCTGGCATCTCATGACTCGATCACCAAGATCATGGTCAATCATAAGAAGGAGCCGCTCTCCGACGTCAGGTTCAGGCAGGCCCTCTATTATGCCATCGACCGTCAGGCCCTGGTGGATAGTGCCCTGCGAGGCTACGGAATCGTGGCCAGCCCCGGTCTCTTCTCTCTGGATAGCAATTGGTACAACCCCGATGCCGAGCAGTATCCTTACGCCCCTGCCAAAACAAGAGAGCTTTTGGAGGAGATGGGCTACTCTAAAGACGGTCAGTACTTCTCCAAAGACGGCCAGCCTCTGGAAGTGGAGATGCTGGTCACCTCCGTCAATGAGCGGGCAGGAGAGCTGATTAAGCAGCAGCTCGAGCAGGCCGGATTCAAGGTGAGCCTGAGAAGTGTTGATGCCAAGACCCTGGATAGCCTCGTTTCTGAATGGGATTTCGACCTGGCTCTAAACAGCCATGGAGGCATGGGTGGGGACCCGGAGATCTTAAACCGAATCATCGGCGAGGGCTTTACCTTCAATAGTGCCCGCTATACGGCAAACTCCAAGCTCAATGATCTGCTGGAACAGGAAGTCTCTGAGACGGACAGAGAAAATCGCAAGGATCTCATAGACGAGATTCAGGTGGTTTATGCCCAGGACCTTCCCGCCCTGCCCCTCTATTATGCCGATTCCTACTGGGCGCATGACGGCAAGGTGGATATGTTCTATACCAGGCAGGGAATCGCCAGCGGAATTCCTCTGGCACTGAATAAGTTGTGTTTTGTGAAATAAAGGAGGTTATAAAGATGAAATTAGTTATCTGTGGCAAAGGTGGAAGCGGAAAGAGCACGGTCTCGGCTTTGATGGCCCGGGAGATGGCGGCCAGGGGAGATCGGGTACTGGTAGTAGACACTGACGAGTCCAACTTTGGGCTTTACAAGCACCTTGGTCTCGAGCAGCCCAAGGACTTCATGGACTCTCTGGGCGGCAA
>JAFGNK010000069.1 GCA_016927055.1 Methanotrichaceae archaeon
TCGCCCCGATCCCAAGGTCAAAGACTTTTACGAATGGTGCCTGGAGCTTCTTCTCATGTTTCCCGGCTGGCAGACGCTCTTTAACATTGGTGCAGACTTTATTCTCTACGACATAGGCCCGCCTGCCGGTTTTTAATTACATCACTGCCGTGGCTCTCAGGCTCCTGCATGATGGCGTCTATGAGAATTTGAAAGAAAATAAGAGCACACCTCCAGACATTGCCCGAAGGATTATCAATATCTACTTGATGTTTCTCGTTACTCTGGGCTGCTCCATCGGCTACTACATGGATGGATATTTCAGACATTCCAGCCTTATATTTGAGCTGAGCTATTTTATTGCAATAATCGTGGGATTTCTGGCCGCCGCCAGGATGAAGACCGTGCATTTTGTGGCATTGCTGGTAATATCCGGTCTGGTCGGTCTGGTAGTCGAACATACCAATACGTCGGCAAACCTGCTGGTTTATAATAACGGAGTCAATGATGTGACTCTCTTCATCATAGTTGGCTGGATGTTGATGATGATCGTCATCCTCCAGCTCTCCGACCTTTTGACGGGCTGGATAAAGGATCTGGGCATCTTTAATGCTATACAGGGTTGGAAAGTTCTTCCTCTTTCAGTGGTTCTGGCAGTTTTTGCCTTTTTCTTCAGCTGTGAAGGGTACCTAAAACCGGCCGTTGGATACAATAATGGCACAGTTCTGATCATGTATGCAGCTATGGCGGCTTTAGGGCTGATTTATTCCTCCAGACATGCAATTGAATGGAATGCTTCTCTCATGGTCACAGGAATTGTTATGGGTGGATACATGGAGCTAATAGGATCTGTGGCCGGATTTTGGAGCTATCCCTTAGGCGGGACACTGTCCGTATTTTTTGCTCTCACCTGGCCGCTGAACACAATGACCGTACATGGGCTGGCTTATCTGGTGGGCATAGATCTGGGGGCTTATGAAAAAAGGGGTCTTCTGCCTAAAAAGATAACGTGAATTTTTAGAATGGTTCTTCTTTTTAGTTGATAATCTTTAAATATGGAGATATTCAATATATATTAAGGAATAAATTAAAGGAGATGTTTTTTATGGCATTCATGGATCCAATCTTTCATACCTTTGGATTGTACAGTCCCAATCTGGTTGGGGCATTGGTCGTTCTGATTGTCGGATGGCTGATTGCTTTGATAGTGTCTTCCCTTATCGGCAAGGCGCTGCATAGCACCGGCCTGGACGAAAAAATTGCGAGAAAGGTGGTTGGATGGAGAAGAGAAAGCTCAATCTATGCAGCCGCATCGACGGATCTCCAGGATAATTTATTATTTGCTGCTGTTCTTTGTATTTGTGGCATTCTTCGAGGTACTGGGCCTGACTCTGGTGGCTCAGCCCCTTAACCAGCTGCTCAATGTAGTATTCTCGTATATTCCCAAGCTCTTTGCTGCCCTGGTGCTTGCCGTCATTGCCTGGATTATAGCCACCCTGTTGCTATTCTGCCCAATTTATTCGGAGCGGCTCTGGTTCTGGTTGTGGCTTACATACTGGGAAAGATCATTGCCGAACTGGCAGTCAAGCTCCTGGCGGGAATGGGATTCGACTCTCTGCCGGAGAGGCTTGGTCTGGCTAAGCCAGCCGCTGAGGGGGCGGAAACTCCGGCAAGAACGCCATCCCAGATGGTCGGCTACATTATAATTGTGGCCATAATGCTCTTTGCCCTGATTGAAGCCTCGCCTTCAATGCCGTGCTATCCAGCGGCATGAACTCCTCCAAATTGCCGGCCCATGCGGCCAGGATATCTATTTTAGCGTTTGCCGGGGCCATGGCTTTGCGGCAGATGGGACCGGCCAATGAGATCATCAACCTGGCATTCGGCCTGCTCCTGGGGGCCATAGCCGTGGCGATTGCCCTAGCATTTGGACTGGGCGGAAAGGAAATTGCTGCTCATCCTCTTTTTTTGGCTCTTCGCTATTTTCCAATGGCTGATCCCAGATAACCGGAGAAGTACTCGTATTTTATTCGCGTCTCAGGGAGACCTATCTTAGTAAGTATAGCCACCGTCGCATCTACCATCGGCCTTGGACCGCACGTGTAAAAGACACGCTCTGAATAGTCAGGCACTGTTTTTTTAATCATCTCTGTATCTATTCGCCCTGTTAATCCTTTCCAGGCCTGGCTAGGTCTCGTAATAGTGATAATTACTTTAAAGTTCTGGTTCCTCTTCTGCATTTCATCAAAATCGTTCTTAAAGGCTATACTATCCTCAAAGCGGTTGGAATAAAGCAGGATTATGCTTGTCTTCAGTTTCTTATCCGTCGAGTAACGGATCATGCTGCGCAAGGGTGTAATACCTATCCCGCCGGAAAGCATACAGATTTTTTCTTGATTTTCCTGGAGAATTAGTTTGCCGTAAGGTCCTCGAATTGTCACCTCATCCCCCACTTTCAGAGCGTCTAAAGCGTTTGAGAACTCGTGACCCGTCAATCTCTTGGTAACTTCAAGAAAGTCTTCGGTAGGACTGCTGGAGAGTGAAAGAGGCTCCAATTTTTGCATATTTTCGTTGCCAATAGCGATAAACGCCCATTGTCCAGGAAGATAATTGAAATCTTTCGGCCTTATGAATCGAACGGATTTCACATCCTTGGTGCGCTGTACAACCTGCGTTACCTCTGTCTTTTGTTGTATCGGTCCATCGGAAAAATTCATAGAAATGATATTCGTTGTCTGATCTTATAATACTTCTCGAATAGCATATTTCCTTAAGATTGTTGGAACTGGAAACATTATAGATAATTTGAAATATCTTCCTTACTATAAGGTAATCTACGTGATTGTTCTATGAAATTAAATGTTGGATTTGTAGGCTTTGATGGAACAGAGAGTAAGAGGGCTATCCCTGCCATCCACCAAGTCAAGGAAGCTGAAGGAATTGAAGGTGAAATGAATATACTGCTTCGCAGCTCTCATGCCAGGGCTAAAAGCATGCTCAGTAAGTTCAGAAGGATGTGCAATGTAAGAGCTTTCTTGACAGATGAGAAAGATAGAGCTGCTTGGGAGAAAGTTGGGGCCAGGATAGAAGGCGGCTATGATGATTTTTTCGAAGAATCGGATGCAATAGTCATTGGAACGCCGGAAGGACAGGAATTACCTTACATAGAGGCGAGCATAGCCCACGACTGCAACATGGTTCTGATGGGAGGCGCCCATAGAGGCGATATTCATAACGGTCTGGCTGAGAAGAACATCGGGATAACGGAAAAGATCAAGGAAGATCTGGGAAGAGAGTTCTTCTTCGGACTGGGGAACTACGATCGATTTCTCAAGGCTGCTCCAAAACTGGTCCAATGCACTAGCTGTAACACTACATCCTTATGTAGGGCCGTCCTGGCCGCGAGCCCCTTTGGCCTTCGTGCCGTCTTGGGTAACCTGGATCGCAGAAGTGGGGATCCGCAAAACATCATCAAGATGTCTCCAAACGCAATTCAGTTCGGGAGCGGTGTGGGCCATCAGGGTAATGATGCAGCAACTGTTTTTAAGGACGTGAAGTTTTCAATCAGGGCCAGCAAGGTTCCGATTACTATGCCGCATGTACATCAGCTGAACTTCGTTTTTGAGGGAGAACAAGAGCCCGAGATGCTGCTTGAGCAGCTCTCCAATACCAGGCGTGTTGTGGTAATTCCCTATGATGATGCAGGAAAGAAGCATGACTGGACGGGCGAAATCCTGGAGGCCTTTACATCCGGCTTTGAAAGGCCGATAAGCCCCGAGATCTTCGAACTGCTTTTTTCAGATGCAATAATTGCATTCAGGCTGGGCAATTACACAATATTACAGACAGTCATGCTAGTGGAACAGATGTCTGTGCCCGTGCCAAATTACGCAGAGGCCTACCTCCTGTTCTGCGGATTTCCGGCAGATAAAGTTCACAGTTCTGTGGACAGGGCACTGGGTGTGGTCCACGGAGTGTGGCCGGATAAACTGGTCTGACCAATTTCCTATTCAGTTATATATTTTTATGTGAGCGGAACTATGCCGCAAGAAAGAAAATTCACGCTCTGGTTCAATGAGATACGTATCGAGGATGTACCTTTAGTTGGCGGAAAGAATGCTTCTTTATGAGAGATGTACCAGGATCTCACATCTAAAGGGTCAAGAGGACGGCATCTCAATAGGTTCCAATGACCTGACCCAGCTCACTCTCGGAATCGATAGGGACTCAGAGATTCTGGACCAAGAGTTCGATGAAAGGGATCCAGCTGTAAAGAAGATGGTAGCCATCTCCATCAACCTGGATTCGGTCATGAAGATAACTCTGAAAATTCTGGAGACTGAAAAATCTCTTGGCATGTGAAATAAAAGTTCCCCCTATAGGAGGAAAACTGCCTTGGCAAAAGCCGAACCAAAAAAATTTGCTAATCTTCCCCCAGAGCTGGAAGGACTGGAGGATCTTGCTTTCAATCTCTGGTGGAGCTGGCATCCAGAGGCCAGAATGCTTTTCAAGAGGCTGAACCGTGAGGCTTGGAAGGATGGCTATCATAATCCCATAAAGTTGCTTGAAGAGCTCCCAGCTGATGTCCTGCAGTCCGCCTCAAAAGATCCAGAATATCTGCGCCATTATGCCCAGACGAACACGACACTTACTCCTGAAATGCTAGGTCGATCCGGTGAAAGAAATATAGAATATAATCTTGACGCCGCCACCACGGTTTTGCTTAGCGGTTTCAATAAGTCCACAATCATATTGCTTCCTGAACAGGCGAAGCGAGTGAATATGTCTCCAGGGCCTGCACCTTCTTAAGGCGATTCGCTGCAAGATGCCAAGTCAGTGCTCTTCATGTCTGTGCAGCTCTGGAAGAAATGCAAATCACATGGGTGGCTAGCGCTAGCCGCGAGGTTACAGGATACGAAATTAGGTATTTTGGGAACAATTGGCACTACATCAACGGTTTGGAAAGCAATTTGCGTTCTATGCGTTGATAGTTTTCGGAGTTAGGGGCAATGCCTGTACTACGTTTGCCAAAGTTCGGAAAGCAGGTCAAGTACGCCTATATTACGGGCAGAGTCCGGGTTATGAAGACCAAGCTCATCCCCGTAGAGATGTATTCAAGAATGATGAAAATGAATATATTTGAGATTGTCCGATACCTGGAAGAGACACAATATAAAGATGAGATCGACGCGCTTTCCAAGGACCACTCCGGTGTGGAGCTTATTGAGCATGCCACCTTTGCCAATCTTGCAAAAACATTCCGGAAGCTGGCTGAAGTTTCCATAGACGAGCAATCGTTCCTTATTTTAGAAAGTTAATATCAAATTTCGACTCAAATAGGAAGCATGGTCTATGATGTGGCCGATTCGGCAACCATGCCGGTTCTTATCCTGGAGAGCTTGAAGATAGGACATCATTAGCTAGATAGTGTTTTACTAGGCTAATATAAATTTTAAAGTTGATTGCTTTGTTAATGGATTGGAAAGAGCTAAATTCTATTGAATCATAATAAAGGAAGATGATTTGCTATGAAGAGAGATGAATTCATGAAGAATATCCAGGAGTGCGAGATCCCAGATAATTTCGATCAAGATCTTCTGGATCAGGCTGCAGCGATGTTTGAAAAATGGGGGCATCTGGCACATGATCCTGGCCTATGGGCCAAGACCGATAAGGAGCATCTGTTTAAAGATTTCGGCCTCAATGATAATGCCAGTGACAACGATGCAATTAAAAAGGAGAAGAAAGCTCTGCGCTGCATATCGTCCAAGATTATGAAGACCCAGATAAGCAAAGATGATGCCGTGGGGATTATGAGAAACTTCAACAAAATAGGGAAACCCGGCTTTAGATGGCTTCAATAAGAGATATACTTCGATAAGGGATATTTTGAGAGCTGCCTTTAAAGCTTCCTGGCGGGTCTTCTGCCCGGTCATAGGCTATGGACCTTTGGCAAAATCGTTAAGCAAAGAAATTGCTAGGTCTTAACCCACTTTAATTTTTCCATGAACTGCAATCTTTCATCGAAGAATTTATAGTACCTCACCTTGAGCTGGTCTATTATCAGGAATACGATTATCACATAGATCCAAACCATAGCGGCCAGTTTCCATCCGATGGGCGGGATAAGCAAGCCGTAAACGGCAATGATCGTGGCCAAGGTCTGTGTCCCGAGCACTGCTCCAATCAGCAGGTTGCCAGGTCGGTAAGACCAGAAGTGATCTTTAGTCCTGGCTATGAAGATGATAAAGTGGCCAGCCACGGAGAGCTTGAGGTACATGAAGGACTGAAGCACCTCTTTGCTCAGATGCAGGTAATCAAGTCCGAAGAAAAGCAGGCCAAAAGACTCTACTGTTCCAATTAAACCCAGAAATAGGGCCATTCCCATGACCGAGGACATCCTCCAGCGATCGGGTTTTTGCGAGTACTCTGCCCGGTCATAGGCTATGGACATGATGGCAAAATCGTTAAGCAAAGCCAGCAATACTATCATTATGGCCGTCACCGGGTAAAAATTGAAGATGACTATTGATAGCGTGATGAAGAACAGTACTCGAATGGTCTCAGCTATGCGGTAAATGGCGTAGCTGTTCATACGCTGGAAGATCTTGCGGCTTTCTTTGATGGCGTCTATTATAACGGACAGCCCCGGTCTGGTTAGAACTATTGCGGCTGCAGATTTGGCGGCATCTGTTGCTCCCGAGACTGCAATTCCTGCGTCAGCTTTCTTCAAGGCAGGGGCATCATTTACCCCGTCACCAGTCATGCCGACGATGTGTCCTCTCGCTTGAAGCAGCTCTACTATCTTGAATTTGTGCTCAGGAAATACCTGGGCAAAACCGTCTGCCTTTTCGATGATATCGGTGGCCTCTTCGTCTGGTTTGTCTATGAAGTCCGATGCAGGCCCAATGTTGGTTCCTAAACCTACCATCCGGGCGATCTCTTTGGCGATGGCTACGTGGTCGCCGGTAACCATTTTTATGAGTACGCCGAGAGACTTCGCAGTCTTGATAGTCAGCCCAGAGTCTTCTCTGGGCGGGTCTTGAAGGGCAATAAGTCCCACATAGCTCCAGGCTCCATTGGAGTTTGTGCTGGCAACGCCCAGAGCCCGGTAGCCCTTGGAAGCGAAAGTTTCAACTTTTTGGTCAACTAAGGAGCCTGCGGTGCTATTTGCCAATAATGAGAGTATGGCCTGAGGTGCACCTTTGGCTGCCCTAAATTTGCCTTGAGGACCCTCGATTTCGGCTTCCGTCCTCTTGGAAACGGGATCGAAGGGTTGGAACTTGCCTAATCTGTAGCTGCCTGGTTCAACACCATCTTCTTTGCTCTTCTTCATGATGGCGATATCTATGAGATCGCCGTCCTCCTCTCGAGAGGCTAAGGTGCCAAACAGCAGCACATCCTTCTCGGAAAAGCCCTCGAAGGGCGCTACCTCTGCCACAGTAATGGCATTCTGGGTTATGGTGCCGGTCTTATCTGAGCAGAGAACATCCACCCCAGCCATCTCCTCGATGGCTGCCAGCCTGCTTACTATGGCCTCTTTCTTGGCAAGTTCCATTGCACCTACTGCCATGGTCACGGATAGAACGGCAGGAAGAGCAGCGGGTATGGCAGCCACTACCAGCACCAAGGCGAACTGCAAAGTCTGCAGGAGGCTTTCATGCCTCAGAGTGGCTACGATGAATACCAGGGTAACCAGAACTATGGCCAGAATTATCAGATAGTCTCCAATCTTGACTACCGCTTTCTGAAAGTGGCTCTGAGTCTTGGCCAATTCTACTAGCTTGGCAGTGCGTCCGAAGTAGGTATTCATTCCAGTAGCAAAAACCAGGCCAGTCATCTCTCCCTGACGTACTATTGATCCGGAGAAAGCAACATCAGAGATCCTTTTATCCACAGGCAGCGATTCGCCTGTCAGGGAGGATTCGTCTACCTGGAGGAAATCGCCTTCGATAAGCTTGATATCTGCAGGAACGATCTCGCCCAAACGGATTCTAACCAGATCACCTGGCACAAGTTCTCCGGAGGGAAGGCCTTTCCATTTTCCGTCTCTCTGGACCCTGGCCGTAGGTGCAAGCCTCTCCTTCAAAAGCTCAATGGCATTGTCGGCTTTATGCTCCTGCCAGAAGCCAACCACGCCATTCATGAGCAGGAGCAAGAAGATGATGGCAAAGTCGTCCCAGCGACTTAGTATTGCGGAAAGAATAGCGGCAGCCTCAATCATCCAGGGGATAGTCCCCCAAAAATAGCCCAGGAATTTTATAAGTGGACTGACTTTCTTTTCTAAAATTTCATTTGCGCCGTATTGCTGGATTCTTGCTTCTGCTTCTGATGTAGATAGACCGCTTTCGTTCGATGAGAGATTATTCATCAAATCGGCTACCGATGCTTTCCTGGCTTCATCGGCCCCGATGATAGATTCTATATGCAAATCCCACCACCAATATATAGTTTTGTTTCCAAGTTATATTGAATACTTTTGGTAGTCAGCATTAAGTAGCAATAAGGTAATAGAATTAGTGAACACTCCGACAGCAATAAGTAGTTTCTAATCATATATAAAGTTAAAAGTCAGAGGATGACAAAATGATAGAGAAATTAGCTGATAGTTCGGGAAATGTGATAGGATTTAAATGCATTGGAAACATTACGGCCTCAGACTACGAAAAAATGGTGCCGGAAGTCAAAGCCTTGGTGGAAAAGGAAGGTAGCATTCGTTTGTTGTTCGACCTGAGCGAATTTAAATGGGAGAAAATAGAGGCTTGGCTACAAGACCTGACATTTGGATTGGAATTTCGTCATGAGATTCAAAAAATGGCCATAGTCGGCGATAAGACCTGGGAGAAGTGGATAACGCATCTGGCCAAACCTTTCTATGCTCGCGACGCCAAATTCTTCCACACTGCCGATATCAACAAGGCTTGGGCTTGGCTTCGAGAATAATTCACAGAGTTCCTATTTTGCACATAATAAAAAATTAAGATTTCCGTTCAAGATTAGGAAGAAAAATGGTTTTCTTCCTTAGAATGTAATTTAAAGATACAACCGCTCAACAGTGTATTTCAGGAGCGGTATACAGCAAGGGAGAATATGACAATAACGACCGCCGGAAGAATGAAAAGAGGAACGAGAGCATTCAGCTCAAAAGAGGATGAAGATAGGGCAGTATACGGGATAAATACGGCTAGCTGGATTATGATGTGGAAAAGATAATGAACAGCGCAAGTCGAGAAGGGCTGTCTTCAGATTTATCTGCCTTGTGTACCCTTCCGAATACCAACGACTAAGCTTTAAATTGTGGTTTCTATTGCCGTTAGCTATTAATATGGATATCAGACATTACTGCAATTGAAACTTATGAAAAGAGGTCGACTCAATTTTGAGATAAGAAGAAAGCTTTTTCACGCTCTATTCGGCCTTTTCTTGATTCTTATTCTCTTTTATTCTGGTCAAAATACTTTAATTATCTTTCTGACTTTTTTTCTTATTTTGGGTTCTCTACTGATCGTGTTAATGCAACAAGGCCGGAAAATTCCTATCGCAGACTGGTTTGAAGAGAAATTCGAGAGGGAGAATGTCAGGTTTCCCGGCTACGGAGCCTTCTGGTTTGTTGTGGGAACGCTGCTTTTGGCTCTCTCTTTGAGCCGTATCGATGAGATCGCTGCTGCAATTGTGGTTCTAGCTGCAGGAGACTCCGCTGCCACGATTTTCGGCATCCCTGGCAGGCATCCTCTCCCCTACAACCCGATCAAAACGGTGGAGGGCAGCATTGCATTTTTTGTATTTTCTCTGCCAGGTTGTCTGTTTGTGGGCTGGATGGGTATAGCGCTGGCAGCTTTATCAGCTTTGGCGGAAAGCCTGGCTACTCCTCTAGATGATAATTTATTAATTCCCTTGACAGCCATATTATTCTTTATATTACAATAATTTAAACTAAGAGAAAGAATGAAAGAGAAAAAGGAACGGAAAAGAAAAATGAAAATTGGCTTTATTCCTAAGCTATGTAGGAGACGCTCGACCTGTCAAAGCCTTGCACAAGCTCCAGTCCTGTGTCTTCCGCTTTCCAGGCTACATCGGGGTAGGCCAGATGCTTGATGAACTCGCTGGCGTTGGCTGCCATTTGGGTGGCCAGGTGCTCTTCTCCCAGAGCCTCTTTCGTGATCTCAAAGACCTTTGACTTTACATCTGCCTCGTCCAGGTAGCCCAGGGAATGGATGTATTCATGGAGCAGAACATGAAAGACATAGGGCTTGTAAAGCTCCGGGCGGGTCTCCTTGATCCTCTCCAGCGGGATCTTGTTGAGGACGATGACATTGGTCCCCGTGGTAAAGAAGCCTCCGAAAAAGCCCTGCGGGTGGTTTCCCAGGTTGGCCATGCCCAGCATCAGCCCTCCCCGGCTCTTGCCCATGCTCTTTAAAACCAATGATTTGACCAGTTCGAAGATGTCCGGCAGGGACTTTGCGCCGTCCAGTCGGGTGCGGTAATTAATGCTCATCTTAAATGCATGTAGGCCAGTCTAAGTATATAATACTAACCTATGGTTACTAACCGTTGGGGTGGCTTCATGGTATTAATAATAAACTCTCGATGAAACTATCGAATCGAAAGAATCTAACCGGCATGAAGCACCGCAAAATATTGAACAATCCAAAATAAAAACCCAAAAGCAAAACTTAAATTTAAAAGCCAGAATGGAGGGTGCCGAATGCGCCCGCTTCCCTGCTCCCCACGGACCGGCCTTTTCCTTATTCTCTCTGCTGCAAGAGCCCTTTTTGCAGGCCGATCTCCATCCAGGCCCAGGCCCAGATAATCGCCTCAAAAGCCCGGATGAGGTCACCCTTTTCCAGAAAATACTGGCAGTCGCGAATGTAGGCCGAGACGTTCTCCAGGAACTCTCTTTCTCCTGATACTTTCTCGTAGAGATCCTGCGCCTTCTTTTGCCATTTCTCGGTCTCAGCACGCAGATCCTCTTCCAGTTTTCCTTCCGAGCATCTCCTGGCGCTACAGATCGAGGTGGGCTTTTGCTCCTCTTGCTTATTCCTTCCCGGGCACCCTTTTCCGCTATTCATTTCCCAGCCCTTCTACTATTCTGGCTATATTCTGCCTTTATTCTGGATCTATCCTTGTTATATTTTTTCCTCTGTGCTCTTCCGGGAGCAATGTTAAAACAATTTTGCGTGCTTGCATCCCGCAGCAGCGTTCTGGTTTTTCTGGTACAGCCGGACCTAATTAAAGCCATGATTGTGAGAGGATAATGTGCCTTTGTGAGCGGCTGATCGTTCTTTGCGCCCGTCAAGGCTTCGTGTGAGATTCAA
>JAFGNK010000070.1 GCA_016927055.1 Methanotrichaceae archaeon
CGATAAGGAGCGGGTTGGCCAGACCATGGCCAATATTGAGCAGGCTACCAGGGTGCGTGGTTTCGATATCAGGGTATTCCAGGACGGAATATACCTGGTGGATAAGAGGTGAGAGGATGGCAGAGAGGTTGCTGAGGGTTCGGACCCGGCAGAAGTCAAAGAAGCCGGAGTTCAACCGTCATGATTCACATAAAAAGAAGCGGCTTGCCACCAGCTGGCGAAAGCCTCGCGGCCTGCACAACAAGCTCAGGCAGCAAATAGCTGCTAAAGGCCAGCTTGTTAGAGCTGGCTATGGGAGTCCCAAGGCAGTCAAGGGATTTCATCCCTGCGGCCTTCCCGAGGTGCTGGTTAATAACGTGGCAGAGCTGCTAAATGCGCAGGGCTCTGCGGTACGCATAGCATCAGCTGTGGGCATGAAGAAGCGCATGGAAATTCAGGCAAAAGCGGCTGAGGCTGGCCTGAAGGTTCTCAATCCCAAGGGAGGTGCCTGAAGATGCCGGGCTTTACAACGCAGCGCCGGCTTGCAGCTTCGGAGCTTAAAGTCGGCGAGAGCCGGGTCTGGATTAATCCTGATCCGGAGGTGGCAGGAGAGCTTTCTGATGCCATTACCCGAGAAGACATTCGCTCCCAGATCCAGTCCGGAAATGTCAAAGCCAAGCCCAAGAAGGGCAACAGCCGGGGCAGAATTAGGGCCAGAGCAGCGAAGCTGGCCTATGGCCACTGCAAAGGACCGGGACATAGAAGAGGCGCCAAAGGTGCCAGATCCCCGAGAAAAGAGCAGTGGATGACCAAGATCCGGGCTATGCGAAAGAAACTTCGCGAGCTTCGTGAAGTCGGCCAGATAGATCGCCATGCCTACCGCTTGCTTTATCGCAAATCCAAGGGCGGCGAGTACAGAAGCTTGGCGCACCTGAACTCTTTCATCAAGGCTAAGGGCCTTGCCAGGGGTGAATGACTTGGCTACAGGACCTAGATACAGAGTCCCCTTCCGAAGAAGAAGAGAGGGCAAGACTAACTATCACGTTAGATATAAGCTGATACTATCGAAGAAACCCAGAGTTGTTATCCGGAAGAGCAATGCCGGTACATCGCTGCAATTGGTAGTGGCAGAGCAAAAAGGCGATAAAACACTCCTGACGGTTAATTCCCGAGAGCTCAAGGACTTCGGATACACCTTTAGCAGGAGCAATCTGCCTGCTGCCTATCTTACTGGCCTTATCTTCGGCAAGAAGATGCTGGCCCTGGGCATTAGTGAAGGTATCGCAGATATTGGCCTGCATGCTTCCACTAAAGGCAACAGGATCTATGCTGCCATTAAAGGCATCGTAGATGCAGGTGTAAATGTGCCCCACAGCCCGGAGATCTTTCCCGAGGAGAAGAGGATTTCCGGCGAGCACATAAAGGAATACACGGGTGTAGATATCGTGGCCCAATTCGAGCAGGTTCGTGGGAAGATACTGGGGTGAACTTATGGATCGGAGAAAGAAACGTGATTTTTACCAGGAAGAGTGGATCCCCAAGACAAGGCTGGGCAAGCTCGTCTTTGAGGGCCAAGTAACCACCTTCGATGAGGCAATTGCCTCAGGTCTGCCCATCAAAGAGGCCGGCCTGATAGATGTGCTGATACCTGGACTTGAGGATGAGGTTTTAGATATCAACATGGTTCAGAGGATGACGGACTCCGGAAGGAGAGTTAAATTCAGAACCACGGTAATTGTGGGTAACAGAGACGGTTACATTGGACTTGGCGAAGGAAAGGATGTCCAGGTGGGAAAAGCCATCAAGAAGGGCATCGACAGTGCCAAGCGGAATATCATGAAGGTGAAGCGAGGCTGCGGTAGCTGGGAATGCGGCTGCGGCCAGGGGCACACTGTGCCTTATCAGGTAGTGGGCGAGTCAGGAAGCGTCAGGGTAGTACTTATCCCGGCGCCACGAGGGCTCGGCATCGCTGCCGGTGACACATCCAAGAAGGTCATGGACATGGCTGGCATCAAGGATGTGTGGACAAGAACGGCAGGCTCGACCAGGACGACTATCAATTTCGCTAAGGCCACCTACAATGCGCTACTCAATACTGTAACTGTGAGGGCTTGAAGATGTTTGCCATAGTCAGATTGAGGGGCGAGGTAAACCTCAGGCCGGGGACCAAGTCGACTCTAGAGATGCTGCGCATTAACAGGGTCAACCACTGCATCGTCGTCAAGGAAGATGCGCATTACCGGGGCATGATTCAGAAGGTAAAGGATTATGTGGCCTGGGGAAAGATCGATGACGATACGCTGGCCTTGCTCTTGGAAACGCGCGGGCGGCTGAGTGGTAATAGGCGGCTCACAGAGCAGTTCTTGAAAGAGAATACACCCTATGGCTCCTTCAAGGAATTGGCCTCTGCCGTCAACTCTGGGGCAACTAGCCTGAAGGATCTGGAAATCAAGCCCATCTTCAGGTTGCACCCTGCCCGCAAGGGTTTAAAGACCATCAAGAAGACCGCACAACAGGGCGGAGATCTGGGCTTTCGCACGGATTTGGCGGATCTTATCAAGAGGATGAGGTAGAACCATGGTTAGACCAGAGACGAAGGAAAAGAGAGGGCACAGAACCTACCACGGCAAGCATAAGAACGCGCGCGGAGGCGGGTCTCGCGGCGGTCGTGGTGATGTCGGCAAGTGCAAGCACCACTTCATGCGCTCTATGCTTCTTGGAACTCAAATGGGCAAGCATGGATTCGTCCGCCTGCCTCTTTCCGAGGATCTAGATGTGGTCAATGTGGGCTTGCTGGACCAGATAGCCGGTCCGGACGGCAAGGTTGAGCTCTCTAAGATGAAGGTCTTGGGCAGTGGCAAGGTAACCAGAACGCTTAACGTTAGCGCTTCTGGATTCACTGTGACGGCTAAGAATAAGATCGAGGCTGCTGGTGGTAAGGCAGTAGTAGTATGAACCAGCAGAGTTTCTTTTATGCGATAGAGCCCTTTGTGCGCCGGCTCCCCTCCGTGGAGCGGCCCACAGGGCACGTCCATTTTAAGAGAAAGCTAAGCTGGACTTTAGCCATTTTGCTGCTTTACTTCATCCTGGGAAACATACCTCTCTTTGGGCTTTCCAAAGCATCCATAGACATTTTTAGTGCTTATCGTGCTTTCTTTGCCGGATCCTTTGGCTCGATGATGCTCCTTGGCATAGGTCCGATAGTTACTGCATCCATCGTATTGCAGCTTCTTGTGGGCGCCCAGATCATCAAGCTCAATTTGAGTGATCCCAGAGACCAGGCCATTTATCAGGGAACACAAAAGGCCCTGGTGTTCGTGATGGTCGCAGTTGAGGCCCTGCCGCAGGTATTGGGTGGCTATTTGCTGCCTGACGCCGGTTTAGCTAGCACGCTAGGCGTTTCCATGGGCATATTATCATTATTGATCTTTATTCAGGTCTTTATCGGCGGATCTCTTATTGTCTATATGGATGAGGTCGTTTCGAAATGGGGCGTCGGCTCGGGAGTGGGGCTCTTTATCGTAGCCGGAATAAGTCAGCAGCTTGTTACAGGCATCATAAATCCGGCGTCAGGTGATGGTGGTCTCCCTGTGGGCATCATTCCCAAATGGATCTATATCATCGGCCAGCAGCTGATCGGCTTTGATACCCTATTCACCTCGGAAGGCCTGAGGTTCATTCTGGTAACTGGCGGAATTCTGGCGCTCGTATCTACCATAATGATAATTTTGCTGGTAGTCTTGGTGGAGTCCACCAGAATTGAGATACCACTGGCCCACAGTCGCGTGCGAGGCGCTAGGGGACGGTTTCCAGTTAAGCTGGTTTACGCATCAGTTCTTCCCATGATTCTGGTGAGGGCCATTCAGGCCAACATCGAGATGCTCGGTGCATTATTGGCGGGCAAGATCGGAACAGTGACTACGGCCACGGTAACCGGCGAGGGCGTAACCACGATCTATACCGGCTACTCCAGCATTCTGGGAAATTTTATCTCCCATGCAAAGCTCGATTCGGTTACGGGTGCAGCCATGAGCGGCTCATCACCTCAGCCGGTCTCGGGGCTGATGTATTATCTATCCGCCCTGCGTGGTCCCAGTGACTGGATGCCTGGAATTGTACAAAGCTCCCCGGGTATGACCGAATTGGGATTCTCGGCACTGGCTGGCTGGCAGATATTTCTGCATGTGATTGTGGATGCTTCATTCCTGATCATTGGCGGTATGATCTTCGCTATATTCTGGATTGAGACCACGGGCATGGGTCCCAAGAGCGTGGCTGCCAAGATCCACAATTCCGGTCTGCAAGTTCCCGGTTACAGAAGGAATCCGGCCTCCATTGAACGGTTGATGGAACGGTATATCCCCAAGGTGACTGTGATCGGCGGCGTGATCATAGGTGTTTTGACCTTGATCGCCAGCCTTCTGGGCACACTGGGTGGCGCAGGCGGCACGGGGCTGCTTTTGGCTGTGAGCATTGTCTATCGGCTCTATGAGCAGATAGCCAGCGAGCAGATTCAGGAGATGTACCCCATGATGCAGAAGTTCTTTGGAGCGTCGGCATGAATGCTCAGCTGACAAAATCCCTGGACAAAGCGGCCATGGCAGTGGGCTTTGTCCTCTTTTTTGGGATAATGATCAGCACCGAACTTAGAAATGGCCTGGGTGTGGCAACCGGCCATTTGCTGGGATGGCTTCCTGACATTCTTCCCTTCCATGTCGTGCTCTTCATTTTGGCTGCTGTAACCGGTCTGTATGCCAGTCTGATTCAGAAGTACACCATGGACTGGGAGTTCTTGAGGACTCAGCAGGAGAAGATGAAGTCGCTGCAAAGAAGGATGAAAGAAGCGCAGCTATCGGGAGATCAGGCCAGGATTCAGGCCATGCAGAGCGAGCAGATGAAGATGGTCTCCGAGCAGGGTAAGATGATGCAGATGCAGTTCAAGCCCATGCTCTACATAGGCATCGTCTCCATACCGCTCTTCATGTGGGCTTACTCTTACATAGGTCTGCCTGAAAATTCAGCCTTAACCATGACCTTTCCCTTCTGGGGTACGCAAGAGATCAGCGCGACCGTCTTGGGCCCGATCCTCTATTGGTTCTACTGGTACTTTGTCTGCTCTCTGCCCGTATCGCAGATCATCCGTAAGGCTCTGGATATTGGGAGCATGAGTTAGAGATGATAATAACTATCAGTGGTGCGCCGGGAACGGGCACCTCAACTCTTGCTCGCTCTCTTTCCCAGCAGCTTAAATTGCGCTGGATCAACTCCGGGGAGCTCTTTCGCAAGATCGCTGGCGAGAAGAATATCTCCGTCAAGGAGATGAACCGTCTGGCCGAGAAGGGTCCGGAGATCGACTATCTCATTGATGACGCTCAGAAGGTTCTGGCCAAAGAGGGGGGCGGCGTCTTTGAGGGCAGGTTGTCCGGGCATCTTCTGCCAGCTGATTTGAAGGTTCTTTTAAAGGCAGATTTGCGCACAAGAGCTGAGCGCATCGCCAAGCGTGAGGCAAAGCTGACCGAGGATGCCATGCATGAGACACGCACTCGCGAGGAGAGTGAGGCCCGGCGGTATAAGATGTATTACAACATAGATATCTGCGACTTTTCTGCTTATGATCTGGTTGTAGATAGCGGCAAGTTTGATGAGGCAGGGACGCTGGCCATTGTGCAGGCCGCAGTGAGGGGCTGCCAGTGCCCGTGATCCATCGCGCCGAGAGGTCAGATAAGAGGTCCGCTGAGAAGAGATCTGATCGCGGAATGCCGCGCTCTCCTGATACTTCGCGTGCTGCCTCATCTACCGCGTTATCTTCTGCTCAATCAACTGCTCTATCATCTCCTGCCTCTTCCTATCCTCAAATTCTCCCCTCGGATAAGGTCAGGTCTCTGCTGGTAAAGCGTAGCGGCAAGACCGATCCTGCCTATGGCGTTCCCCCCGAGAAGCGAAGCCTCAAGATGCACATGTCTTTAGGGGCTATCAATTTAGACAAGACCTCCGGGCCCACCAGCCACGAGGTAGCTGCCTGGGTGAAGAGAATTCTCGAGATTGAGAAGGCCGGGCACAGCGGCACCCTTGATCCCAAGGTTACAGGCATTCTGCCCGTTCTCCTGGGAGATGCTACCAGGGTAATGGACGTTCTTCTTCTGGCGGGAAAAGAGTACGTCTGTCTCATGCGTGTGCACAAGCCGCAGCCCAAGAAGCGCCTCCTGGATATCTGCCTGGAGTTTATGGGTCCCATATTCCAAAAGCCGCCCTTGAAGTCCTCGGTGGTAAAGGAGCTGCGCACGCGGACCGTCTATTATCTGGATGTTCTGGAGATTGAGGAGCAGCACGTGCTCATGCGGGTGGGCTGCCAGGCGGGCACGTACATCCGGAAGCTATGCTTTGATATTGGCCTTGCATTAGGCACGGGCGCGAACATGGAAGAGCTGCGCAGGACGCGCGCCGGTCCTTTCCGGGAGGATGAGACGCTGGTCACGCTACACCAGCTCATGGATGCCTATACCGCCTGGAAGGACACGGGCGATGAGAGCGGGCTTCGGCGCGTCATTTTGCCGGTGGAGGCTGCTTTATCGCATCTGCCGCGGCTGGTGATAGCTGATAAAGCGGTAGATGCCATATGCCACGGCGCACCCCTGGCGGCGCCGGGTCTCCTGAGACTGGAGACCGATATAAATAAGGGTGACAAGGTTGCCCTATTTACCCTGAAAGGAGAAGCTGTTGCCATTGGGAGCGCTGATATGAACAGCCGGGAGATGCTTGATTCCAAGAGGGGCATTATAGCTCTGACCGAAAGGGTAATAATGGTGCCGGGCACGTATCCCAAGGCGTGGAAGCTGGCCGAGAGGGACGCTTCCGCTGCAGCGGGAAATGCTGCCAAGCCGTAAAACCCGAATCTAAGCTGTGCCGAGGTCGTCTAGCGGTAGGGCGCCAGCCTGGAGTGAGTTCTCCTGGATAGCTGGTGACTCGCAAGGGTCTCGTGAGTTCGAATCTCACCCTCGGCGCTTTCTTA
>JAFGNK010000071.1 GCA_016927055.1 Methanotrichaceae archaeon
ACCATCTGATCCGAGCCGTCGATGAGATAGATCCTGGCGGATGGTATTTTCTGGAGCACAGCTAGAGAGGCATTGCCCGTTCCACAGCCCAAATCGATAAGCTTTGGGCTTGGGGGCAGATAGCGGCGGCCAGCCTCGGCGACGAGGTCGAGCATCTCCTGATAGCCGGGAACCACGGCAAACTGGTAGAGGTCGTAGGCCTGAGCGTGCCTGTCATAACAGGAGATAGTAGACGCCTTTTCTGCAGACAAGCTGGGTGTATTCATCGATTAGCGTGATGCCTGCAGTGCTTAAATAACATATATATTGCCGAGGATAGTTGGCTTTTCGCCCATTCTAATGGCCGACCTCAGGTTCTTTACGGTTTTCCAATTGTGAACTGTCTACCTTCTGTGATTGAAATATCGTTAGCCTCTAGATCATAACCATTAGCTAACGACTACTGCCACTGTAGTCACAAAATGAGCGGAGGACTCACAGCAAACTCGATCATTTTATTACCTGCCCGAAACAGAGGAACCGACAAGTTTTTCATAAAAATTTTAGAATTAGTACATAATTTTAAAAATTTATATAAATAATTAATCCTCAAGCAATATCAATTAATAAACAGGACCCACATATTCAATATTTTTGCCAATATAAATATTTAATATACAGAATTTTTCTACAGAAAAGTTTATTATTAATGTGTTAACATTATCTACTAAGATAACAGAATAATTGATATTTGCAGGGCTTTGATAATAGTGTGCTGTATTAGATAGAAATGTTGCTTTGCCACTTAATGAGGAATCTTATTATGATCGAATCTTCGCAGAAATGTTCTAATTGTGGAGAGCTACTAAGCCCAGATTCGCAGTTTTGCGAAAACTGCGGCCATCCTGTCTCAGAAAAAGAGACAAGAAATGTAAAAGATATTGTCAAGATAAAGGAAAATGCAAACAGATATTTAGTTCTTATCGTTGCTATTATTGTGGTTTTTTTGGCAGGTGCAATCCTATTGCCCAATGTTTTCAGTGATCCTGAGAAAAAAGCAAATGATTTGATGGTTGATTGCCACAAATTAAAAGTTGATGGGAAATATTTTGAGGCGATCACATGCTATGATAATGCTCTGAAGATCTATCCAGAATCAGACACGGCGTACTTAAACAAAGGAATATGTATAGGCCTAATTGACGACAACGAGAGAGATGAAAAAGCAGCCAATTGTTTTGAGCGAGCATATGAATTTAACAGCAGCAACGAAGAAGCATTGTTTCAAGCAGGAATGACAAAGTATTTTGAAAATCTTGACTGCAAAGGTGCTATTGTGTATTTGAGCAAAATTAAAAGTGAAAGTTACAAATGCAAAGTATCGAATGCGTTATACTATTGCTATAATCGTACAGGTGATATAAGCAAGGAAAAAGATGCACTCAAAATGATTCAAGAATGTCAGAGAAGTCAGAATATTAGCCTATCTTGAGGAAATAATCATGAGACCATTATAGTCATGCAAATGGATAGAATTGATGGTTAGGTAATCAAAAGAAAGCATAAGTTGGTGATTGTATGAGCCGATATGAAACAGCAAAAAAAATTATGCTATTTGCGATGATCTTTGCGATCTTTGTATGCGGAATAGCAATGCTATCCAGTGACGCCAAAGAGGAAATGTTGATTCTTGATTTAAGCAGCAGCGCAGATGCTCAGAACAATCCCGCAAATCCAGCTACATTTACTCTGAACAATTATTATACAATAACTCGAATTCGCACCTACCACTGGAACTATGGCAAAGGTGCAATGCCTGGCAACATCGGACTCAGAGATCAAAGCGGTAATTGGTATGGGCCATGGCCTGCTTATGGCGAATCTGAAATGGGAGTTACCAATGCCTACTGGAATGCGTATCCTGGTGTTAATCTACCGCCAGGGACGTACACGATTAAGGATTCAGATCCGAGAACCTGGTCATGTAACGCTGATACTGGATGGCGCGGATTTGTACGGGTTTGGGCTAAGTAATTTCGAATTCAAAGTGGAGTGAAAACCTCATGACAGACCAACTTACTCAATTGAATATAAAGATTGAACCTGCTCCTGATGCCGAGATAGATGACAAGGAGATGGAAAGGCTCACCCGTCAATTGCAAAAAGAGCTGGAAGAACTGAATGTAGATTCTGTTGCCCTCGCCCCTGAAGGACAAAAGCCGCCAGAAGGCTCAAAAGCGATCCAATTAGCAACTCTTGGCCAGCTTCTTGTGATGTTTTCTCAGGCAGGCGGAGTGCTTCCCGCTCTGATCAATTTGCTGCAATTCAGGTTCGTTGGTAAGGATTGTAGCATAAAATTGAAAATAGGAGATGACGAGCTGGAGCTAAAAGATGCATCTGATGAAACGCAAGAACGCCTTCTTGATGCCTGGCTTGATCGCCATCACACAGGATAGTGAAAGATATGGCTGATAAGCGCGAGGCTCTGATACTGGCCTGTGATAAGTACGATGATAAGGAAATACAGAAGCTTTCCGCTCCCAGCCAGGATGCCGAGCAGCTTGCCAATGTTCTAAAAAATATAGAGATTGGAGGATTCGATGTAAAGAAGCTGGTCAATCGCCCCTCTCAAGAGGTAAGGCTCGAGATTGGAAAATTCTTTAAAGATCGCAAGCTCGACGACCTGATCTTGCTATATTTTTCCGGTCATGGAATGCTGGACAGAGACGGCACGCTTTATTATGCCACTACAGATACAGATCTCGATCTGCTCTCGGAAACTGCCATTTCAGATGAAAGCGTCAGGAAAAAGATGAGCGACTGTCGGTCTCGACGACAGGTGCTTATCCTCGACTGCTGCCACAGCGGCAAGTCGGCCTATGGACTTGTTACGAAGTCTGATAAGAGCGTCAGCACTGTCGAGCGGTTCGGAGGAGAGGGAAGAGCGGTACTCGCTGCATCAGATACGCTTCAGTTTGCCCTGGAAGAAAAAGATCGTTCGATCTTCACCAGCACCCTGGTCTACGGCCTGGAAAGCGGCGAAGCAGATAGGGATGGAGATGGAGTAGTTACCTTCGACGAACTTTATGATTATATTTACGATCATGTCTGCGAAAAGACAGCCAACCGCATGACGCCTGTAAAATCAGTATTTGTAAAAGGCAAGATATTCATTGCAAGAAATCCTTATGTAAAACCCTCAAAGCTGGATGAGGACCTATTGGAACTCATCGATAATAGAAATCCAGAAGCCAGGGAACTCGCTATTGGGACACTGGAAAAATACCTATACGGCGGGCATAAAGGTCGTTCTCTTGCCGCACATCAGTACTTGAGAAAGCTTTCGGAGGATGATAGTAGAAAAGTTGGTGAAGCAGCCGCAAGAGTTTTGGAAAAATATGCAGCAACAAAGGTCATCTCTATAAAAGATAAGCAATTGGAGACAATCTGTCCCAGCTGCCAGGCTAGCCTTGGCCCAAAAGCCAGATTCTGCCCAAGATGCGGCGCAATCATAGGACCGAAATGCTCCTGTGGATTTGTCAGCAGACCTGGCGCCAAGTTTTGCGGCGGTTGCGGCGAAGCCTTCCTCTGAGAGCTAGAGTCTGGAAATTGCCTGTTCCTCCATATTTAATATAGGAATAGCCAATAAATAATGGCATTCATTATCGTTAGCGGCACCCCCAGCCTGGCAAACTCCAGGAAGGTCAGGGTCTCGCCGCTCCTCTCCGCATTCTGGATGATTATCACGTTGCTCGCCGCTCCCAAGATGAAGAGGTTTCCAGCGATGGTGCTTCCCGCGACCAGGGCCATGAGCGCCTCTGGAGAGGGATTGATGAGCAGCGGCTGGCAGAGAGCCACAAAAGGCACATTGGAGATGAGCTGGCTTATCAGGACGCTCAAAGCCAGAATAGTGGGAACTGAGGCCAGATCGGCCTCTGATCCGGCCAGAAGGGACTGAAAGATTCCCGACCTCCAGACGCTGTCCATGAGGACAAACATGGCGGCAAAGAAGATCAGAGTGCACCAATCGATGTTTCTCATGATCTCATATCTTTTGCTGCTGAAAAGAAGGATGGGCAGAGCCGAGATAAGGGCAATGTAGGTCAACCGAAACCCTCCACCCTCGCCCAGGACAACTGCTCCGACCTTGGCCAGGATCAATGCCAAGAGCAAAATAATAGATAACCGGGAGAGACGGGCTAAAGCCGGGTCTGAAACCTCTTCCCGGCAGATCTGCAGACTTCTGCTCTGAAACTCTTCCTTGTAGAAAAGCCTGAGCAGCAGATAGGCCAGCAGAAGGTTGGCAACCGTAGGCAGCAGCAGATGCTGCAAAAAGACGAGAAAAGGATTGGACAGCTTTGCGTTCACGGCGATGAGCAGGTTCTGTGGATTGCCAATGGGGCTCAATGCGCTTCCTATGGTTATGGCAAAGGCCAGCGTCAGGAGCAGAAGCTTAGGAGCAATCTTGAGCGTCCGGGCAAGGTAGAGCATGAGTGGCGTTCCGATGATGGCCAAAGTGTCATTCATGAGCAGAGCCGAGAGAAAGCCCATGGCAAACAGGATGAGAAGCAGAAGCTGATCCAGATTCCCGGCTTTGCCGAAGATGCGATTGAAGAGAAAGAGAAGATAGCCGCTCTTTTGCATGGACTCGCCGATCACGAACATTGCACCCAGAAATATCATCACATCCAGGTTTATGGCGCAGATGGCGTCTGATGGCGATATCTGGCCCGTAAAGAGAACCACTAAAGCGCCCAGCAACATGATCTGCCAGATGGCAAGGCTATTTTTGCCCGCCTGCCGAACGGCTATGAGCACCAAGACCGCAGCTAAAGCCAGGGCAGAAATATTTGCCTCTTTGAGCATTTCGAGTGTTTCTAGCATCACAAGACCCGGAAATCCCGGCAATCCATCTTCCTATCTCCAGCGTGCCGGAGCGAGCGTCTCCATTTCAGGGCCAGAAGATATAGTTTTCCGTTTTTCAATAAAAAGAAGTGAAGAAGAGCAGCCAGCCGTTGCAGTTATGTTCAATGCCAGGGTTACGATTGCGACTTCATCTATTCATCTCCCCGACAAGGATACTTCAGGCAAAGACGAAATGATGCGATGTTGCCACGAAAATAATTGGGTTTGCAGGCTTCATATTGCGTTAGCCTGCAACCACGCGGTGGTAAAAGTTTGTCCAGCTTGAATTTCGCCTGTTCATCCTGGTTTAGCCCTCTATGCCAGGAGCCTCCCCTGCATCGATTTCCAAACACGAGCCCTCTGCCCGAAGCTGCACTGGCATAGAACCTTCGATAGCTTCTACCAGCCATTCGGGCGGTGAGCCTGCATCTATTTCTGCACTCTCTGCCGATCCGGGTAGTGCCTCTACAATAGCTTGAATAAGTGTTTCAGATGGAATACCTCCATCCAATGTTTCCACTTGAGCGGGCGCTGTCGGCTCGTTGACGGATGTTTCTACACCACCCGGCTCGGTTGTTTCAATAATAATGCGCATTTTTTGGCTCCTCCTTATTTTTTTCAGTTCAATACCGCATAACGCGCTTCAAAATTTACCGAATTTTCCGTTAGATTCTTGATCGTGATCCAGTAAGTAATGTGGGTGGCAGATGCACGCTCAACCGCAACGCTCCACTCGACCTGCGCCTCGCCAGCTTGTGGTGAGGTAGGCGCAACATGCCACACAACATGCCATGCTTGCGGCCATTTGGAAGTAAACCAACGGCGAGTTGCTCCCGCGGGAAGTGTTCCCGTGAATTGTACTCCGACTCTCATAATATTCCCCTCTGTCCCGATATTGAAATGTTCGATAAGTTCGACAAATGTTCGACAATGTTCAACAATGTTCAACTACCAGCCCAGCACGGCGTAGCGTGCCTCGATATTCACCGGGACGGGCATCAGGTTAGTGATGCTGATCCAGTAAGTGATATGCTGATCTGACGCACGTTCCAACCGCACCTGCCACTCAATTTGCGGCGCACCCGGCCGGGGGCTTGTCGGCACAACGGTCCACAGCACATGCCAATGGGCAGGCCAGCGGGAGGTGAACCACCTCCTGGTGCCATTGGCGGCAATTGTACCGGAAAACTGTACGCCGACCCATGTCCTGGTCTCCAATGCGCGGGAGATGAGGTCTTTCAGATTGGGACGGTTGCCGATGCACTCGGTGCGGGGACGGGCGGGATGATTCTGCGGATATCCCGAACCGGTCATGTTGGGAATGAATGTAAAAGCAGGGCCATACTGCTGCGGCGAACCAGTGGCCCGAAGCAGCTCAATGGCTCTGGCAGGAGTTAGAGGAATTCTGTTATGGGCGCGCAAGATTCCTTGCACACAAGCCAGTGCACCTACCAGGATAGGTGACGCACTGGAAGTGCCGCTGAACTGGTCGGTGTACCACTGATCTCGGTTAGAACCGCCCTGCAGGTCTCCGTAGCCAGTAGTTGTTACCTCCCATCCCCAGCCCTGTGCGTCGATCCTGGCCCCATAATTGGAGAAGAAACAGCGTCCCCGGTCCGCGTACACGTCCCCCCAAATGGGCTGACGATTTCTGCCATGGGTGCCTGAGGGGGGCATGCCTGCCCCCACAACCACCGCGCCGGAGCTTGCGTTGGCGGGATTGAAGGGGTTCCTCCAGCCGGCCGGGAATGTGCCCAATACAGGGTGATTTACCGGTCTGGCATCGTAGACGGGATCGCTCAGATTCTGCCCGCCATTGCCTGCCGCCTCCACGACGATAATGCCTTTGCTCACAGCATAGCGAATGGCGTCGAAGTCATCCGGCCACCACTCAATGGCAATGTAGCCGAATTGTCCGCTGCCATCAGAGCCTCGTGGCCCTCCCCGGTGCACTTCCAGCAGGATTATGTCGCCCGCCCGCAATCGATCAGCCGCAATGCGGATGGCCTGTGCTGATGAATGGGTGGCCAAAGAGACGGCGCTCACATGAGCATCAGGACTGATTCCCGTGATGCCGAAGGCATTACGGTCTCCGCTGAACTCACCGAGCACTGCAGTTCCGTGGTTGTCATCGGACGAGTTTGCCCCTGAGACGACACCTCCTTGATTCTGGGTCAGGTCTTCATGAGTAAAGCGCCAGCCCCACTCAATGTCGATGATATTGACCCCGGCTCCGCTGCCGCCGGGAAGCGTCCATGCGTAGCGAGCATCGATGCCTGTTAACGCCGGATCAAGATAGCCCTGGCGAGAAGTGAAATCAGGGGCAACTACCGGCGGCTCTCCCGTTTGTGGTGCTATCTCATTTAGCCAAAACTCTGCCGGCTCTGCTGGGGGCTTTACATATGCGGCCTCAATCCCGTCCAGCTGTATCAGACTCTTGGCCAGATCATCAAGACGCTCGTCAGGAGCTTCTACGTGGTAATAGACCGAAAGATCAGGCAAATCAACCCCGGTATCTGCTGCTAGCGTTGCAGCCTGTGCCTGGAGTCTCTCTTCGCTGACACCGAACAGCGGCTCCAGGGTTAGGCCTTCAGAGGCAAGCAGATCCGCCAGAGGGCTGACATTCGCCCCTGCCATGGAGGAAACGCCTTCTTTCGTTGCCCTTAACCCAAGATCACGCTTGGCTACAATTACCAGCTCACGCTGCGACAGAACGCCTTTAGCAGCCTTTGCACCCCCAGAAAATTCGGGGCTACTTCTCTTTGATGGCTTTGCCATGGCAGTACCTCCTTTGTCATAGAAAATCGAAAAATCAAATGCTAAGGCATCTTATCAGGCGGTTTGACATATGCCGCCTCTACAGCTTCCAAACTTTGGAGGCGGTCCATCATGCGCTTAGCAGTTGCATAGTCCGGCACCTCCACAATGAAATAACTCTGCAGGTGGGGGTCATCCGTATCACGGTGCATTGGCTCCAGCACTAGACCGAATGTCTCAATCATCCTTAGCAGCTCCTCCGATTCCGGGGTTGGGCCTTGCTGGTGCAGTGAGCGTGCCACATTTGCCGAAACCTGAATGTTAACCTGCATTTTTGTCGACTCCACTCATAGGCCTGATAAATCGGCACAGGTTGATACCGGCTGGGATTGAATTGAATTGCGGCTATAGATCCTAATTTTGACATTTAGCTTTTTTACTTATGCATTTTTATGGTAAATACGTTTCGGGCCTTTGCATTCTCTACCCGGCCCCGCCGCCTGCAAGCAGAAGATAATTGGCTCTTCGCCATTTCCAGTGGCTAACCTGAGGTTACTGCAGTTTCCATCTGCAAGTTTAGTCGCTTTGTGCGTTCTTTGTGAG